>CAYPHO010000237.1:0-5241 GCA_964410245.1 uncultured Treponemataceae bacterium
TCTTCGGATCCGCCGGGCTCGGCGGATGGGCCGCCGCGATCGCGGTGGTGTCGGCTTTCTCGGTCCTTATGCGCGTCGCGTGGAAGCGCGGCCCCGCCCGATACGATAGCGCGGGGGGGATGAAGGCCGGGATGCCGCTCCGGGAGAGAGGTTAGTCTTCCTTCCGGGGCGAGCGCGGCTATCGGCGCCGCGTACCGGCATTGCGCCGTCAAGTCCTGTTCTCGAACTTGACGGCTTCCCGCATTGATGCAACGATAGTGAGCATGAAGCATCAACGGAATGCATCGATCCGATGCCTGGCCATCCTGTCGTTACTCGGCATTTCACTCGTCGCCTTTTCCTGCGCGGCCGGCGCTCGCGCCAGGCCCGACGCGGCCTCGCCGGGTAGCTCGCCGGCCCCGGGTAAGCCCGCGACCCCTGACTATCCGGTCGTAGGCGCGATAGCCGCTGTATCCCCGGGGCAGGGAAGCACCACCATCCTGCCGAAGCAAAGCCGCACGATCGCCCTCGCGCTCGGTCCCGGGCAGGGGAAAAGCGTCACCCAGATCATGGCCCCGGACCGGGTCCGCGGTTTCGTGCGCGGTGACGGCGGCTCGAGACTCGTGTATTTAGCCGGCGCAGAAGATAGCTTGAGCGTAGCGAGCTTGAATGACTTGGCGAGCTTGGCGAGCTTGAAGAGTTTTGCGAACTCTGGAAGTATGGAGAGCTTCGTAAGCTTGAAGAGCGTACCGAGCTTCACGAGCACGAGCGCCGTTAGCATGTGGGACGACGGTACGGTCGCTTTTCAAGTATTCGACAATGACACTCCGTACCTGTTCGTCCACGATCCCGATCTCGGGCTGCGAATTATCCGTCCGCCAGAAGCGATCAAAGGAATCTATAGAAGCGGAGACTCGGAGTCCAAGCTGCTTTACCTAACCCATGGCAAATATGAAGGTAGCTATCTCGATTATACAGGCGCTAATGCCTCGTTCTCGGTTACGAAGCCGGTGAATGCCGGACGGGAGTGGAAGGCTTCCATACCCGGGAGGGCAGGCTTTCAAAACGGAGATCTGATCGACAAGGGCGAGGTCATCGCGTATAAGCAGAGCGCTAATCCGGACAAGCTATCCATAGGGGCGCCTTACTACTTCTTCCAAGCGTGGAAGACGGGCTCGGTCTTGATGGGTCCCTACGCCGCGATGGGGAACGTGGAGAGCTGGGGCGAGGGGAAGTCGGCAGCCTTCGCCTTCTCCGCGAGAGTCGAGGGCGAGAGCGGTACGTACATCGTGCTCGCAAGGCCCGACGGTACCGAACGGCGTTTCGGTCCCTATGAAAGCGTGATCGACGGTATCAATTTCCCCTATGACGGAAACGCCATCTTCGGCCCCGACGGCGCGCTTTACTTCGCCGTCAAGGAGGACGGGCTGACCCGGCTCTTAAAAGACGGCGAGGAGATCCTGCGGTGTAAGAAACTTCGCAAGATCGAGTTCGCCGAGGGGGAGAACTTCCCTGACGGAGACGGCAGCATTATCGCCCCCTACTTTGCCGAGGATGGCACTGATTTCTACATCCAGCGCGGAGGCGAGCGCATGGGTCCCTTTAAATCCGAGCCTTGGACCATCTGTTCCGCGGGCGGGCACTGGCTCGTGATCTGCGAGTTTGCGGCCTACTACGACGGGCGCAAGCTGATTTCGGGGTCGTTCTTCAATAATGCAAAGCTCTCTATGGACGGATCACGCTATGCATTCCAGTTTCGGGAGTATAGTTACTACAGTTCCAACGACAGCGAAAACTATCATAATTACTATTTCAACGGAACGAAGTATGGACCATTCGAGTCGATTGGAAGCGATATCGCCCTCGATCCTCAGGTACGGAGCTTCGTTCTCTCGGGCAAGACCCTCGACGGGAAGGCGTCGGCGATCGGACCCGCGGGGCGCGGCGCCTCTGCCGGCTACATAGGAGCGATAGCGCTCGCGCCGGATGCGCGCAGGGCCGCTTGGACGGCGATCGATTATGACGAGAAAACGAAGGCTTGGAACACCGCCATCCTGATCGACGGCAAGGTCGTCTCCGCCTGGAACGGGAAGAACCGGAACGCGGTACAGATCGGGAAGCTGCGCTTCTCTCAAGACGGGAGGGCGCTCGCGATCGAGGCCTGGGTCGACGGGCAAAATCGATACATCCTCGTCGTGGACGGCGCGGTTTTGACCGGCACCCTTTCCCTCGACCTAAAAACGGCCTACTTCGTCGAGGGCGACGCGATCGTATCCATTCCCTGCGGGGAATAGCGGCTATCGCCCTTGTTTGCTCGACGCTCAAGCCCGGTCTCTTCGAATCCTTATGCGGCTGCATGAAGGTGGCGTAAAGGCTTTATGTTTCGGTAAAGAATTGCGATCTATGCTGCAGCGCTCTTCGCGCCGTGCATCGCTTGTCGGTTCAAGGGATCCGATCTCCTTTCCTCCGTGCTTTTCGAGAAGGGCGCCATCGTCCGGAGGGAGCCCTATGCGGCGCGCGGCATGTCCTGTTCCGCCTCATTCAGCGCGGATCGCGGCCGCGAGGGAAGTACTCTTGGAAGACGAGAACCTGCACGCCCTCCTTGACCTGCCGTGGAACCACATGATGGACGATGAGGGCAACGAGGTCTGGTTCATACTGGAGATTCTAGTTTACGAATACTTGCATAAAAAGAAGCTGTCCAGGAGTAATTCCTGGACAGCCCCTTGCTTGTAACCGGAAAGCCGCCTAGCGCTTGCAGGCCTGATTGAAGGCCGCAAGATCGCCCTTAAGGAAGTTGGCGGTAAACTGGCACTTGCCCTTAGGTCCCTTGAGGGTATAGGTGGTGCCGTTGTTCTTGAATTATACGTCAACGTCGCAGGTCGCGAGGTCGAACTCGAGGGGCTTGGAACCCCTGTAGATGATGCCCAGGACGCTGCGGAAGCAGTGGAGCTTCCTGCCTTCAAGCCGGGACTCCATGACGGGATGGGCGACGCCGGTAAAGCCCGCGACCATCTGAATGAAGCCGAGGATTAGAGGGAAGACGCTGAAGACGAGCCAGGGCAGGGCCCGGTCGCGCCGCGCGGGCGTCGTCGGGCTGTCGACCGCTCAACGCGTCGTTCTCTGTTGACAGTGGGGAATAGGCGCCGCTAGGATAATGGAACAGGCCTAAAAGGCGAAGGAGTTGCATCATGAGGGTCGCATGCTCGGGCCGCGGTTCGCGCCGCGCTTTTATCGTACTGTGCGCCGCGCTTGCCTGCGCGGCCATGACAGTATCGTGCCTTGATTCCAAGTCGAATAAAAGCGTTCGAGAGATGGCGGGCATCGCCGTCGCCGACCTCGAGAGCATGAGGCCGAAGGCCGCCCATTACGAATCCGAGGGGATCCCCGCGGATTTCTCGTATACGCTGGATGAGATATCAAGCGAGCTCAAGCAGGCAACCGCCCGGCTCAAGGCCCTCAACTCTGGATCGAGCTACACGGGGTCGGGCGGCGGGATCGACATCGAGAAGACGAATACTCTCACTAAGTTGAAAAAACTTCACATGTTGAAGATGGTAATGGTCCTCAATACCTACGACATGTGCACGGCGAAGGCCAAGGGAGTGATCCTGTCCGGCGACGCGTCCGGTTCGTTGAAGGGCGCTTTCCTCAAGCAAGCGGATTTTTCCGGCATGCTGGGCAGCGCCATGCTGCAAGTCGAGAAAGTGGGCGCTACCGGGACCATGGACCTCAATAAGGGGATTTCGTACTCGGTCAAGGGCAAGGAATACGACTGCTCATATTATGCCGGAGACGAAAAGCTGCCTAAGAAGTGGCAGGCATATTATAAGCTCGCCGGATTGAATGTGACGACCTATTTACCGCTTCCCCCGCAGAGCGTGACCGAATCGATGGAGACGATAAACGCCGCCATCGACAGCCTGCAGGGATCGTTGAAGCAGATGGCGGAACTGGCGAAATAAGCGGCGGCGAAGCGGCGAATCGCCGCGCCGCGGCGCCGTCCTTGCAATCTGCTCGCGGGTCCATATCGTTTATCTCATGAAAAGATCGATGATCGCCGCCTGCCTGGCCCTCCTGGCCTGGCAGGCCCGGGCCTCGCCGATGAGGTCCATAAGCGCCCTCGTCCTCGATTGGTGGACGGCGGAACGGGCGGGCGGCGAGGCCGGAATCGGCCTCTCGGCGGAAGAGACCTTCATACTGGGCATGGGCGAGCGGCTCAGCCTGATCGCGAAGGGCCGCTACGCCTCGCCGGGGACGGCGTTTCCCTACGGAGGCATCGGCGCGGGCCTCTCGTACGCCTTCTCGCCGGGAATCTACGCCGATCTCGTCGCCCAGGCGAGCTGGAACACGGCCGACGGCGGATTCATGGGAGAGCTCGAATCGAGCTTCAATATCGAGGGCGGGCGCCTGTATACCGGGGCTCGGGAGCAATTGCGATTCTCCTCGGCGTCCTTCGCCGCCCTCACCGGCGTCTTCGCGAAGTACCGGGCGCTCGAGCGGCTCTCGCTCTGGACCTCGTACACCCTCGGCTACGAATCGGGAATAGGCTTGGACCACTCGTTCTGGGCCTATATCGAGGCGGACCCGGCCGAGGCCTGGAGCGCGACCGCGGGCGGGACCGCCGCCTCCTTCCATCGCCCCGCGACGGGCGAGGTCGGCGCGGCCTACTCGGCCATCGCGGGCCTGGATTGGCGACCGACGGGCAAGCTGGCCCTGAAGTACCGCTTCGAGTACTTCCTCGGCGATCGGGACGAGGGGAAGACCGCGCATACCCTCGTCGTCGACGCCCGGCTGCGATGAGGAAGGGCCGAGCGACGGCCCTCCTCGCGCTGGCCGCGCTCCTGGGCCCGGCCGCCTCGGCCCGATCCGAGGATCCCGCCTTCGACAGGCGCGTCCGCTTCTCCGGCTACGACTGGCTCGTGAAGTCCTCGCGCTCGCCGACGGCCCCGGGCGGCAACCGCTTCTCGGACTCGGAGGAATCGGTCTTCGTGGACGCGGACGGGGCCTTGCGCCTGAAGCTCAGGAAGGAAGGGCGGCGATGGTACTCGGCGGAAATCGTCCTGGCGGAGAGCCTGGGCTACGGCGACTATCTCTTCGAGCTCGGCTCGCGGGTCGACGATCTCGATCCGAGCGTCGTCGTCGGCCTCTTCACCTGGAGCGACTCGAGCGAGTTCGCGCATCGCGAGATCGATATCGAGTTCTCGACCTGGGGAGGCCAGCTCGCCGGGCGGAACGCGCAGTACGTCGTCCAGCCGCCCG
>CAYPHO010000238.1:0-5238 GCA_964410245.1 uncultured Treponemataceae bacterium
GTCGTTGGATCATGGTGCGAAACGTCTCGGCTTCCACGTTGGCCGCCGAGCGCACGTCGTCCATGCTGTCCGTCATCTCTGCTTGGGCCTTTTGATTAGCGTTCAGCTCCTGGGTGTTTTCCTTCAGCAGTAGGCTAAGGCCTATCACTGCCGCCCCCACGCCCATGATCGCCCAGCCCACAGGGCCTATGGCTGCCAGAAATCCTTTCACAGCCACCGAAGCCGCCGCCAGCGCCGCGCTCAGGCCCCCGGTCGCCACCGAAGCCGCCAGCCCGCTCGTGGCCAGGCCATACCACGCCACCGTCAGCAGCGGCGTCACGATTATCGCCGCCTTCGTGATCCCGTTCAGGGAAGTGAACCACTTGATCACGTCGCCCAGGGCTCCGGCCACCTTCGCCAAAATGGGCAGCAGCCCCTCGCCCAGCGCCTGCACCAGGTCGCCCCAGGCCAGTTTCATGCTCTCGATCTTGCCGGCATAGCTCTCCGCGTAAGCCGCGGCCTGCCCCCCGAATTCCTTGTTGAGCTCTTTCAGGATCTCCGCCTGGGCCCCGGCCGCGTCCCCGGCTTCCCACATCCCCTTGATCATTTCTTTTTGCTGCTCTGTGAACGAAACCCCGCTCCGCTGCAGCGCCGTCAGCCCGATCGTCGGGTCATTCAAAGCCTTGCCGACCTGCAGCGCGGCCCCCTTCAAATCCCCGTCCATGGTCCGCGCCAAATTCGCCACGGCCACCTGGGCTTGCTCGAAGGCCTCGCCGGTGATCTTTGTAAAAGTCAGCAGCGGCGTGGTGATCTCGTTCATGATCTGGTCATCGTCCAGCGCGAAGGCTTCCTGCATCTGGCTGGCCATTTCCGCCAGCTGTTCCGCGGTAAAGCCCGCCGCCATGCCGGTGCTCTCCACTGCCGCCCGCACCCTGGTCATGCCCGCCTCGGCTTCCAGCGCCGGCTTCAGGAAGCTGTCCACGGCCCGGCCCACCATCTGGAACGCGTTCACGGCGCCCTGGATCGCCAGGCCCCACATGGCGATGTTGTCACGCAGGCTCTTGATCTTGGTTTCGGCGGCATCCGTGTTGATGTCCACCTTCTTGGCGCCCACGTCCGTCAGCTTGTTCCGCACGTCCGCCAGCGCCGTGTTCAGCTGCGCCGCGTCGATCGTCAGTTTGATCACAATGTCGCTCATGTTGCCTCGCTATCCCTTTCCAATTTCCACATGTAGAAAAGCGCCTCCGCTGTCTCGATCCCCGCGCTGTAGCAGTGGTTCACCAGCAGATGCGCCTTGATTTGCCAGAACGGGTTTATTCGCCTGTCGGCTTCTTCGGCTTCGCCGGCGCCTGCTTCGCGTTTAGTTCCATCTGTAACATAGGCAACGCCTTCAATGCGCCGCCTATGCCGCCGAAAAAATCGTTCAGCAGCCCCAGCGCCTCTTCCAGCCCCAGGTTCCCAAGCGCCGCGGCGTCCTGGTGGGTGATGATGCCCAAAAACTCCTGCAGCTTGCGCTCTTTCAGCAGCATGCCCAGCAGCTCCTCGGCCTCGAATGCGGCGGTCTTCCCGGTCAGCAGGCCGCCCAGCTTCAGTTCCTGCAGCAGGCCCCAGGCCTCGCTCAGTGTGTCCAGTGTCGTAAATACTTGCATTGTTGCTCCTCTTGTTGTCATTCCGGGGTAGGGGCGCCGAAATCCAGTCTTTTCCCCTGTTCCCCTGTTGATCTGTTAATCTTCAATTCGTGTAAATTCGTGTAATTCATGGACACATCACGGCCGCAGCCGGTTGCCCTGGTACGTCCCCATGGTCAGGATCCAGAACGGGATCAAAAACGCCAGGTTCCCCACCATCAGGTCCATCAGCGTGTCTTCGCACTTCAGCGCCCAATACGCTTTCAGGCGCAGGCCGCTGCGTTTCCACTGCCAGATCTCCCAGACCAGGGTGATCAGCAGCCACACGATGCTGCCGATGATGGCAAACTTCAGCTTGGCTGCCGGATCCGCGTCGTCGGGCTTCAGGATGGATCCCAAAAACCCGGCCGCGAAGCCGCCCATCATGTGCAGTTTCAGGTTAGTTGCTTGTTTCATTGTATCTCCTTGACGCTGGCCCACAGGCCCCCGATTATCAACCCCATTATCAGTATCGCCCAGGCTATCATTCTACCACAAATATGTTTGCAGCCACACAGCCACCGCAGAGATGTTTCCAAGTATTAGTCAGTTTCATTTATCCTCCCGGATAGTATCCCATAGTGCCCACATAATTATGCCCAACACCAGCAACGACCATAGCCACATCATTCGCCCTGCTCCAATAGTTCGGGATTCAGCAAGGTCAGACCCTTTGCCGTTATCCACGCCTGTATGTTGGACTTGGGGTTGAAGGCGCGGACCTCGATGGCGTCATTGGTGGTGCATACACAAGTATTCCCATTGAACGCCACGCAGGTATCATCGTCCCAATTTATCACGAGGCCCCATCCGAGGACTTCAAACTTTCTGTTCTGCCCCATCTTATTCTCCTAATGTTAGTGTATAGCCGAGAGCCAGCATCCGATACATGCCGCTTCCATCATCAGTCGGGCCAACACCCTTGGCGGCCATTGCGTCCTCTGTCGGCGTATTCTTTAGTGTCAGCGTTACCGTTCCGGGAGTTACCTCCTTAGACACATCAGCAAGGCCATTTATTCCTGGCGTGCCTCCGAGCCAAGTGTTGAACTGTTCAGGGGTCGGCGCATCCGCCATGCAGTCGATGGACATTGTGTAGACAGTCCAAGTTTGCTTAGTGCCGCCGAAGGTTTGCGACGTCCATGGATAGTTGTATGATGTGCCGCCAATAATGCGTATATAGGCTAGCGGTGTTCCTATCTGGGAGGGCGCGCCAGTGATGGATGAGCCTGTGGCGTTGAGGCTGAAGGAGGTCAGAGGCATGCCAGTGATGCTGCCAGTGATGGATGTGTATGTGTTGAAGAGGCCGAGGTAGGTCAGAGCCATGCCATTGATGCTGCCAGTAATGGATGTGCCTGTGCCTGTGATGTTGAGGTAGGTCACATATTGCGGGGACGGAATGAGCAGTTTACCGCCCGTGTCATTGCCACGAAAATAGACATCCCTGTTGGCATCTCCGCTGGGGATGTCTACGCTCGTGCCCCAAGTTCCGTCGGAAGTCAGCATTATCTCTGCCCCGCCAGTGACAGTGAGTGTCTGCCCAGTATCGGCGCATCTGATGCGGATATATTTCGTGCCATCCGCAGCGGGGTCAATGGTCCAGACGCTTTCTGTGATGGCTAGTGTGGCGACCTCTGAACTGACCGCATCCTTTATCGCAATAGCTTTGAGCGTCTGGGGGAAGATGATGTCGAGAGGGGTGGCGTAGAGCGTCTTGGTGGCATCTGGCGTGCTTCCATCCAAAGTGTAGTATATACTCGCTCCAGCAGTTGCACAGGCAATGGAATATACCCCTGCGCTTCCGCTAAAGGTGGGCGTTTCCGTCACGGTCGAAGCAGATGCCACCGTCCCGCTCACTGCCAGATTCCGGCTCGTCACCCCTTCGCTGGCGTGCGCGATTTTGCCATCTATCTCGCCGCCCTCAGCTTCCTCGCTGATCCGCACATGGATCTTGTCGTCAAAGTCTTTCGCCACGCTGATCGGGTTGTCCCAGGTGGCCTCGTCTGTGCTCAGCTCTATCCCCGTCGAGGCGGTGATGTCGATCCGCTCCGCCAGCCGGATCCCTTTCACGTTGTAATACTGGCTGGCTGACGCCTCGCCTTCGTTGGCGCTGAAGGCCTCCAGTTCGCCGGTGATCTCGATCCCCATCAAAACCTCGCCTTCCGTCTCCTCGCGCTCCAGGAACAGATACATGTCCGCTCCCGCGTTGCTCATCGTCTTGGTTCCGCTCACGGTGATCAGCTCGCTCTCGCCGCTGGTCAGGATCGTGCTGATGTTCATCTGCATCCCGTAGCACACTGCCACGATCATCCCGGCGTTGTGGTCATACAGCACCAGGTCGCACTTCTGGTTGTGAAAGTCCTCGCGCAGCTCGTCCCATTCGTCGCTCGTTACCCAAAGCGTCGCGCCGCTAAAGTTCGCCACCTCGCCGTCGCTCAGCTCGGTCCCGTCCCCGATCTCCCGCTTCTGCCCCTCCAGGCTGAACTTCGCGCCCTTGTCCGGCAGCTCCAGCTTGTGCCATCCCGTCAGGGTCCCGTCTTCTGCCCAGGGCAACGCTTCCAGGATCGCGCCAGCTTGTCTGATGTAGATGTCAAAGTATTGCTTCAAAAGTCCACTCCCATCCGGATCCCGTATGTCAGGTTAGTGTCTGCCCAGCCCGTCACTCTGTACTTCCCCAGGATTACCACCCCGGCATCCAGCGCCGCCGTCCGTAGCGTAGGATTCCGATCCTGCGTATCCGTGGCAAACCCCACGCCCAGCGCCGCCGTGAACGCCACCGGCTTTGGCCGCTCCGGCACGCTGATGTAGATCGGCTTTTCCACGTAGATGCTGTCTCGCACGCCGCGCGCGTTAAACCTTATCAGATCAAAAACATTCGTCTTCTCGTCGTAGCGCAGCCCGATGTCCACGCTCACCCGGTTCGTGTCGATCACCGTCGCCCACGTCGCGATCTCATGCTGCTCCCGGTTCACCCACAGCGTCTCGATCACCGCCGGCATCCGCTCCCGGATGATCCTGGTTTCCCGGGGCTGGCTCACGGTGATCTGCCGCTCCATCACCTCAGTCACGTGCGTCTCGGCCATCTTCCGGCCATACAGATAAGCGCCCACGACGGCCCCAGCCATAGCCAGGGCCGCCGCGATGATCAGCGCCTGTTTAAGCGTCATGGCTCGGTCGGCTCGTCAGGTCCGGTCTCGCAGCCGGGACGGTTCAGCAGCGTCCCGATCAGCCATTTCTGGAATTCGTTGGCCGTGAAGAACAGCGCGATCAGGATCAGCTGGAACACGCCCCATTGCATGAACGTGGTCTCCGGGATCTTCAGCGCCATGATCACGCCCAGCACGGTCCCCACCACGAACCCTATGTTCTTGAAACTGACGCACTTCTTCAGCAGGTCCTTCAGGCATTCCACCACGGTCCCCCAGAAGCTCATGCCTTCCCCTTCTTGGCTTTTGCCAAACTTTTGTCATCGCCTTCCGGTTTTGCGGGCGGAGCTGTGCTGTCATTCCGGGGTGGCGCAGCCGGGGCCCCGGAATCCAGGCCCTCGGCGATCTTCGCGATGCTGGTGGTGTAGCCCGGCGCGGTGGCGTACCTG
>CAYPHO010000239.1:0-5225 GCA_964410245.1 uncultured Treponemataceae bacterium
GGCGATGAGGTTGTCCCGGTCGCGGCTGTTGATCGTCGCGTAGTCGCAGGAGTCGGGGTAGGGCCAGAAGGCGTCGTAGACGTCGGGCCTGAAATCCTCGGCGAAGTCGTGCTCCTGGACGAGGAGGGCGAAGCCCATGCTCCGCAGGATGCGCAGGGCGCCGAGCAGCCTCGCGTTCTTCCGCAAGAGCGGATTATGGACGTGGACGAGGTCGCAGCCGCCGGGGAAGAGCCCGTCGATCGCCTCCTTCAGCGATGACGCGAGCTCGGCCGCCCCCGCCTCGAGGCCGGAGCCCGGCGCTCCGGTGAAGCTGTCGTAGTCCAGGCCCGGGACGACGGCGAAGGGAACGGGCGGCTTCGATTCGGGGACGGCGCCGACGACGAAGGCGGCCTTGATCGAGAGTTTCGCTGCCAGGCACTCGGCCTGCGCCCGCATGACCGTGCTGACTCCGCCGCGCCGGAGATGGAAGTGCATGATCGCCACGTTCATGCCGTACAGGATAGACGACTTTCTTCCTCGATCCAATAGCTGCAAGGTTGACAGGCGCCTCGGCGCGGCCCGATAGTTGACTGATGGAGAGATCGGAAGCGGGCGCCGCGGCCTTCCGCGATCGGATCGCCGCCGCGCTCGGCGAGCTGTATCCCGGCCGGGCCGGCGAGCTCCTCCCGAGGTTCCTGAGCCTCGCCTCGGCCCATCGGGTCCCGGCGAAGGCCCCCCCTCGGGCCCTGGGTCCCGGCGACGCGATCCTGATCGCCTACGGCGACATGCTGAGGACCGATGGACGATCTCCCCTGCGACTCCTCGGGGACTTCGCGCGGAACCGCGCGGGAGCCTTCTCCTACCTCCATATCCTGCCCTTCTTCCCCTCCTCCTCGGACGAGGGCTTTTCGGTCATGGACTACCGCTCGGTCGATCCCGGCCTGGGAAGCTGGGACGATGTGTCGCGGATCGGGGAAGGCATCGGCCTCGCCTTCGACCTCGTCCTCAACCACGCATCGGCGAAGGGCGAGTGGTTCCGCGCCTTCCTGGAGGGACGCGAGCCCTACCGCCGCTTCTTCGCGACGAGGGATCCGGGCTACGACGCGTCGAGGGTATTCAGGCCGCGCACCCATCCGCTCTTCACGGAGTTCGAGCGTGCCGACGGATCGAAGATCCTCGCCTGGACGACCTTCAGCGCCGACCAGGTCGACCTCGACTTCTCGGAGCCCGAGGTGCTCTTTACCATGGCCGATATCGCCCTCACTTACGCCGAGCGAGGGGCCTCGATCCTCAGGCTGGACGCGATCGCCTTCGCTTGGAAGGACGACGGGACGAACTGCCTCGATCGGCCTCGCGTCCACGCGATGATCCGCCTCATCCGCGCCCTTATCGACGAGGCCGCGCCCGGCCTGCGGCTCCTCTCGGAGACTAATCTCCCGGCTGAGATCAACGATTCCTATTTCGGCCGGGGCGACGAAGCCCATCTGATTTACAACTTCCCCCTGCCGCCTCTGGCCTTGCACGCCTTCATGAGCGGGAAGGCCGACTTCCTCGCGCCCTGGGCCGCGTCGCAGACGGCGCCGGGGCCGGGCCGAGCCTACGTGAACTTCCTCTCCAGCCACGACGGCATCGGCGTGACGCCCGCGCGCGGCCTCCTGCCGCCTGCCGAGTTCGATTTCCTCGTCGAGGAGGCGCGCCGTCGCGGGGCCCTGGTCTCCTCTCGGTCGACGGAGGGCGGCGAGCTGCCCTACGAGCTCAATACCACCTTCCTCGACGCGATAGCCGAAATCGGCGCGGGCGAGGCCGAGAGGGCGCGGGCCTTCCTCTCCTGCCACGCCGCCATGGCCGCCCTCGCCGGAGTGCCCGCGATCTGGTTCCACAGCCTGGTCGGCTCCCGCAACTGGGCCGAGGGCCCCGCTCTCACCGGCTCGAAGCGCTCGATCAGCCGGCAGCGGCTGGATCCCGAGGCGCTGGATCGCGAGCTGGCGGAGAGCTCCTCGACGCGGCGCGCGATCTTCGAGGGCATGACGGCCATGCTCGCCGCCCGCGCGGCCCGCCCCGCCTTCGCGCCCGAAGCGCCGCAGCTCGTCCTGGCCCCCGACGGATCGGGCAGGCTCGCCGAGGGCGGGGCCTTCGAGGCGGGATCGTCCTCGGGGCCGATCTTCGGGCTCATCAGGGGACGCGGGGGGAAGTCCGTCCTCGCCCTCGCGAACGTATCGGGAGGCGAGGCCTCCTGCGCGATCCCCGACGGCTTCGCGCCCGCGGGCCCGCCCTTCGACCCGGCCGGCGGCGCGGGCGCGGAAGCGCCTCGGCTCTCGGGCGGGCGCGTCGCGATTCCCGCGAGGGGCGCGGCCTGGATAGGCGGCGTATGGAAGGAAGGCTGAGCCTATGTACTTGACAAAAGTTAGCCGATTTCAAAGGATCGGCTTCGTCTCGACGCGATTCAAGGGCATCGACGGCGTCTCGCTGGAGACCGCGAAGTGGGCGGTCGTCCTCGAGCGCATGGGCTTCGAGTGCTTCTATTACTGCGGCTCCTCCGACAGGCCGCCCGAGCGGACGATGGTCGAGGAGCGCGCCTATTTCGGCCACCCCGAGGTGACGGCCCTGCAGGGACGCTGCTTCGGCAGGACCTTCCGGGACGAGTGGATAACCGGCGAGGTGCACAGGCTGCGCCAGATCCTCAAGAAGAGCCTGTACGAGTTCATCGCGAAATTCGATATCGACCTCATCGTCGTCGAGAACGCCTTGGCCATCCCGATGCACATCCCCCTGGGGCTCGCGATCACGGAGGTCCTCGCCGAGACGGGCATGCCGGCCATCGGCCATCACCACGACTTCTACTGGGAGCGGCAGCGCTTCGTCATGAGCGGCGTCGACGATTACCTGGATAACGCCTTTCCTCCCCGCCTGCACGCGATGAACCACGTCGTCATCAATACCGAGGCGCGCTCCCAGCTGGGCCATAGGCGCGGCCTGTCCAGCGTCGTCATCCCGAACGTCTTCGACTTCGCCGCCGCGCCGCGCGGCATCGACGAGTACAACGCCTCGCTCAAGGCCGATCTCGGGCTGGCCGACGGCGACCTGCTCTTCCTCCAGCCGACGAGGATCATCGCGCGCAAGGGCATCGAGCACGCCATCGAGCTGGCGAGCCGCCTGCGCGATCGGCGGGTCAAGCTCCTCGTCAGCCACCAGGAGCGCGACGAGGGCTCGGACTACTACAGGAGGATCGTCGATTACGCGGCCCTGCTGGGAGTCGAGCTCCTGGCCGGCAGCCCCCTCTTGGGCATCGAGCGCGGCCTGACGCCGGAGGGCCGGAAGGTCTACGACCTCTGGGACTGCTACGCCAACGCCGACTTCGTCACCTATCCCTCGACCTTCGAGGGCTTCGGGAACGCCTTCCTCGAGGCCCTCTTCTTCCGCAAGCCCATGATGGTCAACCGCTACTCGATCTTCGAGAGCGACATCGAGCCTATCGGCTTCGAGGCGGCCTTCATCGACAACTACGTCACGGAGGCGACCGTCGAGGAGGTCCGGAGGCTCCTGGACGACCGCGCCTGGCGCGACGCGATAGCCGATCGCAACTTCGAGCTCGGGAAGAAGTACTTCTCCTACGAGCTCCTGGAGGAGCGCCTCAAGTACGTCATCATGAATTTCGGGGCGGTCGGCTAAGCGGCGCTATAGGCGCAGGCCGCTCTCGCGCGGCCTTGATCAGCGCGCGGCGGCGCCGGCGTCGTAGGCGGCCCCGTACTCGGCGGCGGCCCCGCGCCGGCCGCCCGTCGCGAAGGTCGCCTCTTTCCGCTACAATGCCGTCCCATGAGCGCGAGCAAGTTCGTCATCGCCGAGGGCGGCAAGCCCTGCGGCCTTTACATCTCGGATACCGACCATCCCGCGGCGATCCGCGCCGCGAGGTCCTTCGCCGCCGACCTCGAGGCCCTGGCCGGGTCCGCGCCGGCCTTCTCCGTCGGCCCCTACGGCGCGGCGGCCATTCCGGCGGGCGCAGTCGCGATCGTCGCCGGCACGCTGGGGCGCGGCGGCGTCATCGACGCCTTGGCCGAATCGGGGCGCATCCCCGCGGGCGCGATCCGCGGCGGCCGCGAGCGCTACCTGCGCGCCCGGATCGACGGCCCCCTTCCCGAGCCCCTGTCCCGCCTCTCCGGCGCCCTCGTCATAGCGGGCTCGGACAGGCGAGGGACGGTCTACGGCCTGTACGACCTGGCCTCCTCCCTCGGCGTATCCCCCTGGGCCTGGTGGGCCGACGTCCCCGTCCCCCGCCGCCCCGACCTAGAGTTATGCGATACCGATACCGTCTCGCGGGAGCCGGCCGTCCGCTACCGCGGCATCTTCCTCAACGACGAGGAGCCCTGCCTGGGCTCCTGGGCCCGCGAGAAATTCGGCGGCCTCAACTCGGCCTTCTACGAGAGGGTCTGCGAGCTCATCCTGCGCCTGGGCGGCAACTTCCTCTGGCCCGGCATGTGGTCGAAGTCCTTCTTCGAGGACGACCCGGCCAGCCCCGGCTTGGCCGACGGGATGGGCGTCGTCGTCGGCACCTCCCACCACGAGCCCATGGGACGGGCCCACGACGATTGGAGGAGGGGCGGGAAGGGGAAGTGGAACTACGAGAAGAACGCCGAGGCCCTGAGGGACTTCTGGCGCGAGGGCTACGCCCGGTCGGCCGGCTACGAGGTCGTGACGACGATCGGCATGCGCGGCGACGGGGACGAGCCCATGTCCGAGAAGGAGAACGTCGCCCTCCTCGAGCGCATCGTCGAGGACCAGCGGGAGATAATCCGGGAGGTCTCGGGGAAGCCCTCGGAGGAGCAGCCCCAGGCCTGGGCGGTCTACAAGGAAGTGCAGCAGTACTACGACCGCGGCATGAAGGTGCCCGAGGACGCGACGATCGTCCTCTCCGACGACAACTGGGGCAACATGCGGCGCCTGCCGCCGCCCGCCGACGCCGGCCGGAAGGGCGGCTTCGGCATGTACTACCACCTCGATTACGTGGGCGGGCCGCGCTGCTACAAGTGGATCGGCACGACTCAGCTTTCCAGGATCTGGGAGCAGATGCGCATGGCCTACGACGCCGGCGTCGACAGGCTCTGGGTCCTCAACGTCGGCGACCTGAAGCCCTACGAGTATTCGATCGACTTCTTCCTCCGCCTGGCGCGCGACGCCGACGTCATGGGCGTCGATTCGCTGGAGAGCTTCCCGAGCGAATGGGCCGCGCTCCAGTTCGGGCCCGAGCGCGC
>CAYPHO010000240.1:0-5213 GCA_964410245.1 uncultured Treponemataceae bacterium
GCCGTTTCTGCTCGATATCCTTGAAGACCCTCAGCACGGCCTCGTCGTCGACGCCGATCGCCGCCGCTATCTCCGATACCGGCACTCCGTTGTTCTTCCCGTACAGGCAGAGGTCCATCTTCGCGTAAGGGAGCGAGAAGTAGAATTCCTCTTGCGATTGCGGCATCGAATACGTGTCGGTCGTCGGCGGGCGCCGGCGGATATCCTCGGGTACGCCGAGCTGCTCCGCCAGCTGATAGACCTGCGTCTTATATAGGTGCGCGATCGGCTTGAAGTCCGCGGCCCCGTCGCCGAGCTTCACGAAGAAGCCCTGGTCGTACTCGAGCCGGTTGGGCGTGCCCGACACGGCGTAGTTCAGCCGATCGGCGTGGTGGTACTCCATCATCTTGCGGATCCTCTGCTTGAAGTTCGTGGCGGCCACGATCCCGAGGTAGGCTTCCGGAGTCAGCCTGACCTTCTCCTCCTTGCCGTCGGGCGACAGGATCACGACCGAGTAGATGCGGAAGCTGTCGTTATCGACGACGCTCGGCAATACGATCTTCGCCTTGTACCCGGGGCCGAACGCTGGATAGACGAGCCGGATCGCGTCGTCGCGCCTCTGGTAGCAGCCGGCCGCCTCGAGTATCGGCGATATCTCCTCGAGCTTCGAGTCGATCCCGAGCGCGTCGGAGATCGATCGGCTCAGCTTGATCGTTTCGGAGGACGATTCCTTCTCGGGCATGTGCAGGCCGAAGACGCGGCCCTTGCCCAAGGCGCGCGCGCAGAGGAAGGCGGTGACGCTGGAATCTATGCCTCCCGACAGGGCGACGACGGCGCCCTTCTTGCGAGTGCGGGATATATAGTCCCTGATCGCCCGCGCGATCTTGTCGGACTCTTCTTCCGCGTCGATGACGAGGGCGTCGGGACCGAAGGCTTTCTTCTCCATTTTTCGCTCCTTTGTCAGTTATTCGATTTTATCATGTCGATCTCGGTCACCGGCCCCGGCGGGGTCTCCGGCCCGCCGTCGGACCCGTCGCCCGATATGAATTGATCATGCAGCATCATCGTGGATACGACCGCGACGAGGCGCATATTATCTGTGTTGCTCATTTTTCGGCCGCCTACTCGCTCGCACTTGGCCATGAGCCCGGCGACGGCTCCCGCGTCGAAGATGCCCGCTTCCCGGAGCGCCCGATCCGATGCCGCGCCGGCAGTCAGCTCCCTGCCGGCCTCCGTGAAGAAGATGTCCGCGTCCGGGGCGCGATAGGGCTGCTTGGGTCGGCGAAGGATGGATTCGGGGATCATGTCCGCGAATTCCCGCTTCAATATGTGCTTCTCGTCGAGGCCCATCAGCTTGTGACGGGCGGGCAAGCCGTTCGCGAAGGCGATGAGGTCCGGGTCTAGGAAGGGGAAGCGTCCCTCTACCGAATTGGCCATGAGCATGCGGTCGCCTTGCGACGAGAGGATGTAGCCCGGGAGGAGGGTCGTCATCTCGAGCCATTGCGCGCGGGAAAGGGAATCCCAATTCGAGGATTCGGGCGGCATGCGGCTCATGAGTCCCGAGGCCGCGTCGCGGTCGCCTATGGACTTCCTCGCGTCCTCGCTCAGCAGCGCCTTGATCGCGCTGGTCGAGTCCCAGCGCGGGCGGTGGGAAAGGGCCGGGTCCGAGGGATCCAGGTTCCTGCCGAAGAACGCGCGCGCGAAGTTCGGGGCCTTGCCGGGCGATCGCTCCATCCACGGGTAAAGGAGCTCAACCGCCCGTGATCTCAGCGCCGAGTCCGGGTTCCTCGACCAGAACAATCTGACCCTCGCCTCGCGGAATATGTCGTATCCGCCCAAGACCTCGTCGGCGCCCTCGCCCGTCACGACGACCTTGTAGCCCGATTCGCGCACCAGCTTCGAGAGCAGGAACAGGGGCGCGGGCGCGGTCCTGAGGATCGGGCGCTCGGCGTGGCGGACGACCTCGGGGAGTGCTCGCGCTATGTCGTCCGAGGACACTACGACGTCCCGATGTTCGGTACCCAGCCGCCGGGCCATCTCGGCCTGGTATCCTCCCTCGTCGAATTCCCGATCGGCGAACCTCAGCGAGAAGGTATGCAGCGGCGCCGAGGTATAGCGGGCGATGATGGCCGCCGTGACTGAGGAATCGATCCCCCCGGAGAGATAGGCTCCGACGGGGACGTCGCTGCGAAGGAAGCGGAGCCGCGCCGCCTCGATGAGCCTTTCCCTGAGGATCCTGCCGTTCTCCGCGATGTCCTGGCAGGCTTCTTCGCCCTTGGGGGGGAACGCGATCGAGTAATACCGCCGAGTCTCGAGCTTGCCGTCCTCTAATGACGCGTAATGGCCCGGCTCGAGCTCGCTGACTCCCGCGAAGACGGTCCTCGGCGCCACGGGGCACCAGAAGGTCAGGATCTCGTCGAGGCCCGCGGGATCGAACGCGCGGGCGATCCGCGCGTCGGCGAAGATGGCCTTAACCTCGGAGGCGAAGATGAGCTTGCGGCCCGCGACGGCGTAGTACAGCGGGCGCACTCCCATGCGGTCGCGCGAAAGGACCAGCCGCCGCGAGCGCCTATCCCAGATCGCGAGCGCCCATTGCCCGTTGAAGCGCTCGAAGCATCGGGGTCCCCATTCCTCGTAGGCGTGGACGATGACTTCCGTATCGCTCGCGGTGCGGAACTTGTGGCCTGCGGCCTTGAGCTGGTCGCCCAGCTCAACGTAATTGAATATCTCGCCGTTGAAGACTATCCAAAGCGATCCGTCCTCGTTGGACAGGGGCTGGGCGCCCCCGGCGGCGTCGATGATCGCGAGCCGCGCGTGGCCCAGGGCGGCGCTCTCGTCCCTATACCAGCCCGAGCCGTCGGGGCCCCGGTGCGCGAGGCGACCGATCATCCGCCGGATCAGCTCCCTGTCGGGCCTCGAGTCCCGATCGACGAATCCGCAGATCCCGCACATCAGGACGCCGCCTCGCGGGCCGCGAGCCGTCGTATCCCCGCGGGATCCCCGTTCTCGAGCGACGCGATCTCGTCGTCCGTCAGCCGAATCCCGAGGCTGTCCTCCAGGCAGATGGCTATCTCGATGCCCGTTGGCCCGCGCCCGGATCCCGCATCGAGGAGGCCGAGTATGTCGGCGATTATCGCGTCGGCTGCCTTCATCATCGCGGGTCTTTCGCCGTCTGCCCGATCATCCGCCCCTCATGATCAGTTCAAGCATCTTGCGCAGGTCGAGCTTGCGGAGCGCGTTGATGATGATGCTGAGGGCTAGGCTCGCGAGGAAGCTGGCGGCGAAGGCCGTAAAGATGATATTCGGCCTTTTCGGCCCCGACTTGACGTCAGGGACGTCGGCGAGCTCGAGGACCTGGAATATCGGCTCCGATTCAGGCGAGAGCTTCATCGCTTCGTATTGCGGGGAAAGCGTATTGTAGATCCTTTGCTGTATATCCAGCTCGAGCGAGAGCTGAGAGAATTCCTGGGCGACGTCGGCCAGGGATTTCCCCGATCCGCTTCCGGTCGATTCGGCCTCGGGCAGTTTCTGCTGGTTCTGCGCGATCAGGTCCAGGAGGTTCTGCCGCTCCGCCTTGAGCTGCTCCAGGCGCGGATCGTCGATCTTCGAGAAGCTGGTGTAGTTCTTTATCTCGACATCCTTCAGGATTAGCTGCGAGCGAAGATTGGCGAGCGAGGTCGCCTGCGTCTCGCCGAGCTCGGCGACATTGAGCACTCCGTATTTCTTCTGGAGGCTTTTTATGCGCTCTTGCAGGATGTCGATGCTGGTCCTTACCTCGGTTATCTTGTCTTCCAAGGATTGACGCTGCTTTTGCTTGGCGAGTCCCCGATTCTGGCTGAACCAGGTCTCCAACAGCCCGACCGTCTTGTTCACGAAATTCTTGGCGAAGACCGGGTCGATATCCTGCGACGCGATCCTCATCGCGCCGGTGCTCGGATTGTAGAAGGTGCGGATCTTCTTCCTGATTATCTCGCGCGAGCTGCCCTTCGCGTTCTTCGTCAGCCGGTACTTTTCCGCGATGCTGAATTCGTCGGCGAGGGCGTCGAGCATCATCCTGCTGTTCAGGATCTCTATGACGAGATCTCCGTTGTTGACTTGCGTGGTCGGCGCTTGGCCTCCCTGCGTGAAGCCGAGGGCCGTTATTATCGATGAGGCGGCGTCGGTCTGCGCGCTCTGCTGTATAAGGATCGTCGCGCTCGCTTCGTAGACATTGGGAAGCGGGCTCTTGGCAGGAGGGAGCATGACGCTTATCGCGCAAAAAGCGGTTACGCCGATCGTTACCGCTCCTGTGCCGATTATTATTAGGAGGCGATAGCGCCAAAGAATCGATAGGTAGTGGGTGATCGTGTCTATGATCGAGCTTTCCGTTTTTTTACCTGCTGTATCCGGCATGGCTATTCCTTTATTCCTCTATCTATACAACAAGCGGGAAAGACTGTAAAGATCGCGCGATGACGTCCTCGGCCGATCGCGCCGCATCTTCCTGATCGGCTCCATGATTGACTTTATCTTAAGAATACGTCTAGTATCGGGTGAAAGTCAGATAATAACGCGGTAGATATTGGAAAAGGATCTATGCTGCGTTCGAACGCCCTGTAATCCCGTTTCAATCGATAGTGAAAATAGACCATGAATCGCAGGAGAAAAAATGAGAAGCGACGATCAAATCCGTAGCGGCGTGACGAAATTCATCCAAGATAATTTCCTTTTCGGCGATGCGAGCCGAATTCCTGCCGGGGGCGACTCGCTGATCGGCAAGGGTATCCTCGATTCCACTGGTATATTGGAGCTTATTGATTTTTTAGAGAAGACATTCGCTATCTCTATAGACGAGCAGGAAACGATCCCAGACAATCTTGACAGCGTCGATAACATAGTCCGCTTCGTCGGCCTCAAGGCCGCCGCTTGATCGGCGGCGGCGAGCCGGGCATCTTTTTTCGCGGCGTATAGCCGATACGACAGTGAAGCGAATGGCGATGAATCGAAGCGCCGGAAGAGCGCCCCGCGTGCGGGCCTATTTCCCCAATTATTTCGCGGACGCGTCTATCTCGATGGTCGCGTCGCGTATAGTCATGGCCTTCAACGCCGAGGGAACTAGAGCCGACCTTATGGGATTCAGCTCCGACCCTTCGATGGCCAAGTACAAGCGGATCATTCCTCCTCGCGACGCCGAGTCAGGCGAAGATGTCTTCCTCCCGCCGATTTACCGCGACGCGTTCTCGCCGGGGGTCTCG
>CAYPHO010000241.1:0-5172 GCA_964410245.1 uncultured Treponemataceae bacterium
CTATAGGAAAAAACTATCCGAATGTTCCAACGGAAAGAGATCTTGACGATTTATTTTTGGCTATCTCAGAATGTGGGAAAGAGACTCGGAATATATCTACTGAAAAAGGGCTCATCTGGGCGGTTCAGCTCTATGATGGAACTGTAGTACAATACAGGGACTTCTCATCTCCACAATCTGGAGGAACCCCAACAATTGAAATCTATTATGCCAGCGGTGACTATACAAGGGTCCATATAAAATGAAAAGCATTTATGAAGTTGCAAGAAAGCTTCTTAGCTGTGGTCTTGAAGATTGGCTTGCCTCGCAAGAAATCGCAGCAGTAGTAATTCAAATGGGAGGACCCACAGACTTTCAAGAAAACAAAATCGTGTCATTTCAAGTATTGGATTATTTGGTTCAAGATGGGCTTGTGGAATTTGGAGATCTGGATGCTTCGTTACCTGGATTCTCTCCCTGGGGTATACCAATAGAAGATGCGCTAGAACGCGCAAAACGTGGATGGTCCATGTTCACCAAGTACCCGTTATCACCTGATCTGTTTTATTTGCGGTTGACGCCAAAGGGAATAACTGTTGCTGAAGAGAAAAATAATACTCTATGAGAGGAATGTTACGCCCAAGGTTCATCCCCCGCCCCCTAAATCCTCGCCGGGCCCTTCGAAAGACGGGCCCGCTGGCCTTAATAATCGCGCCGTCGTGGCGTGCCGTCGCTACGCGAGGACGTTCGCGAACCCGAATCTTAGGCGCAAGCTCGATCATCTCGCCAGCGCCTAAGACGCGGGTTCGCGCCGGGGGCGGGGCGGCCGATTGAGAGGGCGGCCGGAAAAAGCTCGCGTGGTGCGTTAGCCGGGATAAATGAATATTTAGCAAATAGCGATAGCCTCGATCTCGACCAATGCGCCCTTCGGCAGCGCGGCGACCTGGATCGTAGACCTGGCGGGATAGGGCTCGATGACATGCGATGCGTATACCTCGTTAACTGTCGCGAAGTCTGACATGCTAGCGAGAAAGATCGTCGTTTTCGCGATATCCGCGAAGCTGAGTCCAGAGGCCGAGAGAAGCGCTTCGAGATTCTTCAAGGCGCGCTCGGCCTGGGCCTTGACTCCCTGCTCGAGCTCGCCTGTGCTCGGATCGATCCCAAGTTGCCCGGAGATGAATAGCATACCGTTTGCGCGGATCGCGGGAGAGTAAGGGCCGATGGCCTTCGGGCCGGCAGTCGAGACGATTGCTTCTCGCTTCATTTCGCTTTCCTCGTTTTCGTGCGGAGTTCTGCCGATCGGGCATGCGCTTCTAGACCTTCGATCCGAGCGAAGGCGGCGGCTTCCTGCGAGAGGGCTGAAGGGTCGTTCATCTCGAGCCAGGTTCTCGCCTTCAAGAAGGATAATACCGAGAGTCCCGCTGCGAAGCGCGATGCGCCGCCCGTCGGGAGACAGTGATTGGGGCCGGCTCCGTAGTCGCCGAATACTTCAGCCGTGCCAGCGCCCAGGAAGACCGCGCCGGCGGCCCCGATACGCTCGGCCCAATAGCGAGGCTCGGGAGCTAGTATTTCGAGGTGCTCGGGAGCGAATCGCTCTGCGGCTGTGATAGCGTCTTTCTCGCTGTCGGCAACATAGATCCAGCCATTCTCAAGAGCCCGTGCGGCGACGCTCCTGTTGGGCTCGGGGAGGTCGGATAAGCGATTGTCGATTGCTAATTCTATAGTATTAAGAAAGTTGCTAACGATTGAAGAAATGCTAACGTTAGGAATATTATTAACGTTAGTAGTCTGAAGATAACCTAATACCACCACCGCCGGCACTGCGACGATGTCGTGCTCGGCCTGGCCGAGCAGATCGGCCGCTATTACCTCGGGATCCGCGTCCGGAGAGGCGAGTATCAAAAGCTCCGAAGGGCCGGCCGGCGCCTCGGTGCCGATCACTCCGTAGAGGAGGCGCTTCGCGGCGGCAGTATACCGACCGCCAGGGCCGACGATGACATCGCAAGCCGGGACGCCCGCGCCCAGCGCGAGGGCGGCGACGCCCTGAGCCCCGCCTGTCGCCAGGAAGCCTTCGGCCCCGGCCAGCGCCGCGGCGGCTAAGGTCTCGGTCGTCGGCTTAGGGCCCAGGCACCAGATCGACTTCACTCCCGCGGCCTTGGCGGCGCAGGCGGTCATGAGCGCGCTCGAGGGCAGGGGGAAGCGGCCGCCGGGCGCGTAGCAGGCGGCACGCGATACCGGCAAGAAGCAGTGTCCCGCCTTTCCGCCGGGCACGGCGACTTCGATGTCGCGCAACGCGCCACGCTGGGCCGAGGCGAAGGCCGCGATCCGGTCGCGGGCCGACTCCAGCAGTTTCCTTGTCGCCGGATCGATCGAGTCGAGCGCCCGCGCGAGATCTTCCTTCCCCAGGACGAGCCTCGCTCCGGGAGCGAGGTCGCCGAGCTTCTCGGCCCATTCCCGAACCGCCTCCTCGCCCCTGGCCGTTACGTCGGCGATGATGTTCGCCGCCGCTTCCTCGGCCTGGGGATCGCGCGCTCGGAATCGGGAATCGACTAGATCCTTCAGCTCGATGCGCCTGAGCAAATCCTTCATATGCGTCCTGCCTTTTACGAGGAGCCTTCGGGGCGCTTGATGTAGGCGCTCTTCGCGGCCCCGCTGCGCCGACTAACCTTCAACGCCCGCCGGTCCAGCTCGCCCTCGATGGCCGCGAGGCTCGCGCCCATGGCGATCGCCTTGGTCATCGCGAAGTAGATGACGTCCGCCGCCTCGAAGGCGGCCTCGTCGGCGTTCGCCGCCTTGTTGAGCTCGTCGGCCTCCTCGCGGAGCTTGGCGCCGAGGAGCTCGGGGTCGTCGAATAATTTGCGGGTATAGGAGCCCGCAGGAGCCTCGGCCTTGCGAGATAGGAGGGTTCGCTCGAGCCGCTCGATGCCCGAGCCGTCGTCGAAGCAGCTGCGCCGCTCGAGATGGCAGAATCCGCGGCCCTTCTGGCGGACGGTGAATCGTATCGCGTCGCGGTCGCAGTCCGCGTCGAGGCGGATGAGCTCCTGGATGTCGCCCGAGCTCTCGCCCTTCTTCCAGAGCCCGCGGCTGCGCGAGTGGTAGACGCCGCGCCCGGACTCGATGGCGGCGTCGAGGCTCTCGAGGCTCGAGTAGACCAGGCCGAGGGCCCGTCCGCCCTCGTCGCAGACGACGGTGGGCCACAGCCCGTCGGGCCGGTCCGAGCTTAAGCATGAGGCGAAGGCCTCGGCGAGCTTGATCTTGCCGAGCGCGACCGCCGTGCCGACTTGGGCGTCGGCGCCCAGGCGGTCCAGCGCGCCTATCTCGGCGGCGCTCGCGGCCCCGCCGGCGAAGGTTATGCGAACTCCATCGGCGGCGGCGACCAGGGCCTTAGCCCGATCCTCGCTTAAGCCCGAGAGGCTGCCCTCGGTATCGACGAAGGTAACGAGGAAGCCCGAGACGTAGGGCGCGAGGACGGCCATGCGGTCCTCGATGCGGCGTCCCGTGCCCTTGGTCCAGCCCTCGACGACGACCTCGCCGGCCTTCTCGTCCAGGGCGGCCATGAGCCTCTCGCGCGGCAGCTCGGAAAGGAACTCGGGCTCGGCCTTGGTGCCGATCATGACCTTGCGCGCTCCCGCGTCGAGGTAGCCGAGGACCGCTTCCCTCGTGCGCAGTCCCCCTCCGACCCTGCAAGGGTAGCGGCGAATGAGGCGCTCGATGATCGCTCGGTTGTCGCCCGTTCCTAGGGCGGCGTCGAGGTCGACGACGGCGATCTCTCCGACGCGGGAGTAGCGCTCGGCGACGGCCTCGGGATCGCCCACTTCCAGCACGGGGTACTTACCGCCGCTAGGCTTACCGCCGCGCAGCTGGACGGCCTTGCCGCCCATGATATCGATGCTGGGTACGATCACGTCCTGACCTCCATGCCGGCCTCGGCGAGGCTTCTCTTCACGTCGCCGATCGATAACTCGCCGCGGTGGAAGGCGCCCGCCGCGAGGAGGGCCCGTGCCCCGGCGCGGGCGCCGTCGACGAAGTGCTCGAGCCTCGACGCTCCTCCGGAAGCGACCACGGGGATGCCCGAGGCCGCCGCGACCGCCGATAGTAGATCGAGGTCGTAGCCCGAGCCCGTCCCGTCGCGGTCGATCGAGGTGAGGAGTATCTCGCCCGCGCCGCGCGAGGCTCCCTCTCGCGACCAGGCGATCGCGTCGCGACCCGTGCCCCTGCGGCCGGCGTCGATGACGACTTCCCAGGATGGCGCGCCGCCTTCGCCCGCGCCGCCCGCGGCTATCTTTCGCGCGTCGACCGCGAGGATCACGCACTGTACGCCGAAGCGGGCGGCGAGCTCGTCGACGAGCCCGGGATCGCGGGACGCCGCGCTATTGACCGCGACTCGGTCCGCCCCGGCCTCGAGGATGCGCGCCGCGTCGGCGACGCCCCGTATGCCGCCGCCGACCGCGAGGGGGATGCCGATAGCCTCGCGGACCGCCTTGATCGATTTGAGCGCGGTGTTCCGGTTCTCGATGGTCGCGGAGATGTCGAGGAAGGCGATCTCGTCGGCGCCCTCGGCCTCGTAGCGGAGCGAGAGCTCCACCGGGTCCCCGGCGTCCTTTAGGTCTACGAACCTCGTGCCCTTGACCACTCGGCCGCCGTCGACGTCGAGGCAGGGAATCACGCGCAGGGCCCCGGTCCTGCCTCGGGCTGCTGTTTCGCTCATCGCGTTCCTCCGATATCGCCCTCTGTGCCGAGCCAGCGCTTGTAGACTCCCAGCCCCCAGGGGCCCGAGAGCTCCGGATGGAACTGGCAGAGGAGGATGGCCGGCCCGGTCCCGCCGTCGGCCCGCGCCTCGGACTCGAGGGCGGCGACGAAGTCGTCGCCGTAGACGGCGCGGCTCGCCGCGAACGAGTCCGGCGCCTCCAGGATTCGATACGAGTTGGCGAAGTATGCCCAGCCGGCCCGCACGATGCCGTCGGCTCGCACGATGCCGTCGGCCCGCACGATGCCGTCGCCCCGCACGATGCCGCCGCCCAGGGCCGATCCGTCGGGCGTCGCGACGCGGTTCCATCCGAGCTGGGGCACCGGCACGCTCGAGGGGAAGCGGCCGAAGCGCCCGGCCGCGATCCCGAGCCCGGCTGCCCCGGGCGATTCCTCGCTCGACTCGAAGAAGACCTGCATGCCCGCGCAGATGCCCATGGTCGGCGC
>CAYPHO010000242.1:0-5170 GCA_964410245.1 uncultured Treponemataceae bacterium
ATCGAGACGCGCCGCTGGTTGACGATGTACTCCTTGCCCTTCAGGGGGCCGTTCAGCGCCTTGAAGGTGCCGACGGCGAAGCGCCGCTCGAGCAGGCAGTACAGGAGCCCGATGAGGGCGCCCATGACCAGGAGGGCGATGAGCCTGCCCGCCAGGAAGTCGGGAGCCGAGGCGCCCAGCCAGACGAAGAGGAGGCCGCCTAAGAAGCCCCCAACAGCTCCACCGATCGCGCCCAGAGCGGCCTTCTTCGCCGACTTCGCGCGCACGCCCTCGCTGACGCCGATGGCCAGGCCGACGATGGCCCAGCCCGCGGCCCTAGCGAAGATGAAGCCCGGCTCGAGGGTCTGGGACGAGCTCTGCATGAGCGACTCGCCCGAGAGGAAGAGGATGGCCTGGGCCGCCAAGCCTCCCAGGATGCCGCCCACGATGCCCGTCGCGACGCCCGAGAGGGCGCCGGAGAGGGCCTTGCGGGGCGAGGCGCCAAGGAGTCCCTCGGTCGAGCCGAAGAAGGCGCCCATCGCCGAGCCGGCGACGACGCCGACTATGACGCTGTACACGAGATACGAGGGGAATGCCCCCTGGCCCGCGGCGCAGGCCTCGATCAGGGGCCAGGCGAACAAGGCCCCCAGCATCCCCACGACGATGATCAGGAGTCTTCGGACGAAATTAGTCATTGCATCCTCCGCGCTGAGCGCTTCTTCAATTATCCTTAATAAACTTGAGGCGGTCGGCGGCCGAGCCGGGCTCGATCCTGATCCGCGTCTCCTCTCCGGCCGCTATGGCTATATCCTCGGAACCCTTCCGTATGCCGGCCTTCGCCTCGAGCTTGATCCGCCCCGGCGGCAGGCTCAGGGAGAGGTTCTTCCCGCCCGCGAGCGTCAGCCGCTGGACGGCGCGGCTCGAATCCGACGCGACCGCGGCCTCGATGCCGTCGATGGAGAGGCGCAGCCCCTCGATGCTCGAGGCGATCGACAGCTTGCCCCCTATCGGGGCGAGGGCGACCCTGAGCGAGAGCGCGGTCTGGAGCGGGCCGACCTCGACCGTGACGACGGCCGGCGAGAATCCCGGCGCCGAGGCGCGCATGACGTAGGACTTGCCCGAGACGAGCTCGGCCTTGGGGTAGTGATCGGCGTCGATCCAGTATCCGCCCGAGCCCCGTATGCTGAGGCCGGCCCTGGCCGTGATGTCCTGGCCCATCCGCTCGTCGAAGATCCGGTAGGAGAGCGACAGCGGCTTCTTGACGTGGCCCGAGTACGAGTACGAGAGCTCGGCGCCCGCCTCCATGCCCGAGGCCTTCTGTATGGCGAAGGGCGGCAGGTAGAAGGCCTCGGAATACTGCTTCTCGCCGATGGTAAGGCGCAGCTCGTAGTTGCCCGGCTTGAGGTACAGCCTATCCGAGGATATGGCGATCCCCCCGTCGCGCTTTCCCGGCGAGAGGAAGGAGAAGAATCCCGGCAGGCGCGCGCGGACTCCCTCGCGGTCCTTGGACGAGCCGTCCCTGGGCAGGATGCGAGCCGATACCGGGCTGGCCCGCGGGCTCTCGCCGGGACCGAAGCGCGCCTCGACCCGCAGCTTCCCGTACTCGAGGGGCCGCAGGAGCTCGAAGTAGGCGCCGCCGAAGTAGGCCCAGGCCGAGGCCCCGGCCAGTATCGCGAGGCAGGGTATGCCGACGGCGAGGACCTTCTTGAGCACGTGCTTCGCCTTGGGCGGCGGGGCCTTGTACTCGGTCCCGTTCACCGCGGCGATCAGCCGCTTCTGGAGCTCCTCGCCCGTCTCCCCGCGCAGTCGCTTGCGCAGGATGCGCAGCACGGGCGCGAGGTCCTGGAAGCGCTTTTCCTTCTTCGGCCTGATCATCTTGCCGATCAGGCGGGCGAAGGTCCTGTCGATCCTGGGATTCAGCTTCCGGATGCGTATGTACTTGCCCTTCTGGATCGTGACGATGGTCTCGGGCGTGAAGTTGCCCGGGAAGGGCTTCTTGCCCGTGGCCATCTCGTAGAGCATGACGCCCATCGCGTAGATGTCCGCGCACTTGTCCACGTTGCGCGTGTTCTTGAACTGCTCCGGCGGCATGTAGGCGAAGGTGCCCAGGGTCATGCCCTGGCGCGTCAGGCCCTCGTCGTCCTCGTCCTCGTAGCCCGCGATGCCGAAGTCCACCAGCTTGACCTCGCCCCGGCGCGAGATGAGGACGTTGGCGGGCTTGATGTCGCGGTGGATGACGCCGTGGTCGTGGGCGTACTCCAGGGCCTTGCAGACGCGCCCGAAGATATACAGCCCGAGCTCGTCGGCCAGGCTGCGCTTGCGGCGGATGAGCTCGTCGAGCGACATGCCGTCGACGAACTCCTGGACGATGTAGTAGGAATTGCCTTCCTTGAAGTGGTCGTAGACCGTCACGATGCCTTCGTGCTTGAAGTCCATCATGATGCGGGCCTCGCGCCTGAAGCGCTCGATGAACTCCGAGCTGCCCCGGATGGTCAGCTTCTTCAGGATGACGTTCCGCTTCAGGGTGGGATGGACGGCCTTATAGACGGCGCCCATCCCCCCCTGCGCGATGAGTTGAACGATCTTGTACTTGCCTACGCTGTCAGGAATGCTCGCCATCGTCCTTGGGCTCCTCCCGCCGCCTCGAGGCGACCAAAGGCCACCCCTACGCGACGACGGTCTTGTTGACTTCCACGAAGTCGTCCATCAGGGCCTGCGTGACGTCCGCGAGCTTCTCTTCCTCGATCTCGGGAGTCATCTTCTTCGTGAAGCGCGCGATCTTGAGGATGGGGCTCGTCTTGCGGACGGGTCCCTTCTTGAAGGACGCCACCGAATCGGTCTCGAAATCGCCCTCGAGGGTCGCGGAATCCTCCACCGCGGACTCGGGAACGTCCTTCCGCAGGCCTATCGGAGCGTACTCGCAGCGCCGGACCCCGTCAACGAGGGGACCGATGTTAACCAGCGAGCCGGAATAGGTCATGACGATGGCGCCCTGCTCGTCGTCGGCGGTGAAGAACTGGACTTCCTCCATGCCGTTCCCGGCGACCGCGTCCTCGAAGGCGGCCTTCTTCTCCAGCCAGGACGTGGCCAGGGCCTCGAGCGATTCCTCTCCCTCGGGCAAGCCGGAGGGCTTTACCATCTGGCGGACATGATCCTGGATAAAGGCGTCGAGCGAATCGAAATTAGCACCCATACGTTACCTCCTCGGTAGGATAGGCGAGAAACATAGCGCCGGCCCTCGGGATATTCCACATTCGCGATTGTTTTTTTTGCCGGAATTTTCCGTGCTTTGCGGAAAGAGGAGAGGTAAAATTACCGCTATCTATTTGCCGGTGAAGGAGCTCGATATGGAAGAAGACAGGGTCCCAGCCGAGACGGAATCTTCCTATTCTATGTTGCCGGAGGAAATACGCGCGCAGATCGACGCGCTGGCCGAGGGGCCGGATGTCCCCCGCCTGCCCGACATACAGGAAAAGCTCGCCGCGAACTGGAAAGGCAAGTTCGACCTCTTCGAGTCTCAGACGAGGCTCCTGGGCATGGAGATGATCGAGGCGCTCGAGGAGGGCGACGGCCGGGGCTTCATGGCCATGACCTACTCGGGATCGATCCTGAGCGTGGGGCCGGCCCAGGAAGAGGAATCATCCCGAGGCCTTCCCGGCTCGAGATGGGTCGAGTACGTGCCCATCAAGCTGCGCCAGGACGTTCCCGAGATCGCCTCGGGCTACGGGGCCATGATACTGGGGACCGCCTCGCGCGGATCGTCCCTGCGCTTCGAGGGCGGACCGGTCAAATCGACCTCGGCGGTGTACCGGATCGCCGTCTGCGGCCCCGAGGTCCCGGCCGACGAGCAGGACAAGCGCATCCGCGAGGCGGCCATCTTCCTGACCCACGGCTTCATCAAGATGAACCGCTCCCTCTCGACCGAGCGGCAGGTCGGCGTCGAGCAGTTCACGCTCCGCGGCATGGCGCAGTACGTCGCCCGCAAGAACGACGTGGCGACGGTCCTGGTCAAGAAGATCCTGGAGGATTTCTTCTCCACCGCCGAGACCGGCATCCTCCTGGGCGAGCGCGTGTCGCTGGGCAGGCTGGGCTCGGCCTCGCTCAAGGCCAAGCCCGCCCGCAAGGCCCGCGTCATCAAGAATCCCCTGACCAAGGAAGAGGTCCTGGTCCCGGCCAAGCCCGAGACGGCCGTCCCGAAGTTCACCTTCCACAAGAGCCTGAAGGACAAGGCCGAGGGATCCGACCTGGAGCGGGACGGGGATTAGCGGCAATCCTCGGGCGCGGCGCTCCGGCCGAGGGGCAGGCGGACCCGGAACTCAGAGCCCTTCTCGCGGCGGAAATACGCGATATCGCCGCCGAAGGACTCGACGCTGCGCTTGCAGAAGGAAAGCCCCAGGCCCATGCCCTCGGCCATGTGCCTCGTGGTGACGAAGGGCTCGAAGAGCCTCGCCTCGATGGAGGGATCGACGCCGAGGCCATCGTCGACGATGGATACCGCGGCGAGGTCCCCGTCGCGGCGCAAGGACAGCTCGAGGCGCCCGCCCTCCGGCATCGCCTGGAGGGCGTTCTGTATGAGCGCGGCCCAGATCCGCACGAAGGCTCCCTCGGAGCCGAGGACCGGGGGCAGCGCGTCGAACTCGGCGCGGATCTCGACGGACTTCGGCTGGCGGTTCTTGAGGATGAGGAGGGCCCGCTCGATCGTCCCCCGCAGGTCGACCTCGACGCACTGCCCCTCCGAGCCGCTCTCGATGACGTAGTCGCGGACCGCCTTCACGATCTCGGCGGCCCGCTCGGCGGCCTCGCCGATTATCCAGGCCGAGCGGGCGACGGCGGAGAGGCGGTAGAGCTCCCGGGCGACAGCTCGGCCCTTCTCGCTCGAGAATTCGCGAAGCTCCTCGTCATCCAGTCCGGAAAGGCCCAAATCCGCCAGGTCCGAGGCAAGGGAAGACGACTCGTTCCGCGCGAGCGAGGAAAGGCGGCGCTCCAGAGCGCTTATCTCGGTCGAGGCGGCGTCGGCGGGGCTTTCGGAGCGGGAAAGGATTCGCGGCACATGTTTCATGAACAACTCTTTCTGCGACTCGTCGAAGCCGAAGAGGCTTGCGGCGAGGCTGCCCTCCCTCCAAATGGACAGCATGGTCGCGCTCGAGGATTTTATGGCCGCTAAAGGGCTGTTGAGGCCGTTCGCCATGCC
>CAYPHO010000243.1:0-5159 GCA_964410245.1 uncultured Treponemataceae bacterium
GTTCCCTCCGGAAAGCCCATCGACGAGCTGATGCTGGAGCCCCCGGAGGAATGAGGCGGACAAAGGATTCACCACGGAGGCACGGAGGGAAGAGGAGATCACGGAGAGAAGAGACGATTGCATCAATTAAGGGATGGAATCATTAGTTCCTTCGAGCGTTTTTCATCTCCTTTTTTTTTGATCCCTCTCTGCTTCTCTTCTCCGTGTTCTCATTACAGTCTCCGTGCCTCCGTGGTGAATCTCGGATAGCTGTTCCGCGTTGTTGATCCTGTATCCTCAGTCATTGTACTATTACCTAGTATGAGCCGAGGCGCGATGATCATGGGGGTGGCGGGGAGGCCGGTGCTGCATTCCCTGAGCCCCGCCATCTTCCGAGAGCTCTATCGCCTAAGGGGGATCAGGACCGAGGGACCGGGCGCGGAGGCCGCCTACCTGCGCGTCGCCGCGGCTTCCGCGGCCGAGGCCCTCTCGCTCTTCCGCGCCCTGGGCATGCGGGGCATGAACCTGACCGCCCCCTTCAAGGAAGAGGCCGCCGGCCTCGTCGACGAGCTAAAGGACGAGGCGCGCGACCTCGGCGCGGTCAACTGCCTCGTCCCGCTCGAGGGCGGCCGAGTCCTCGGCGCCAATACCGATCCTTCCGGCGTCCTCTTCGGGCTCAGGCGGCTCGGCGCCGACCTGTCGGGCAGGGACTGCCTCGTCATCGGCGCCGGCGGGGCCGGCAAGTCCGCGGCCTACGCTATCGCGGCCGCCGGGGGGCGCGTCGTCGTCGCGAACAGGACCCTCGTCAAGGCCGAGGCCGTCGCCGCCGCCGCGAAGGGTCGCGCCGTCCCGCTGTCGGAGCTCGCCTCCGATCGCCTTCCCGATCCCGAGTCCTGGCTGCCGCGCGCCGGGGGCGCGGGTCGGCCCCTCGTCGTCGATGCCGACTACAAGACCGGAGCCCTGGCGGAAGCCGCGCGCTCCCGGGGCTTCGCCGTCGCCACGGGCTCGGAATGGCTCCTGGGCCAGGCCCTGCCCGCCTTCGAGCTCTTCGCCGGAGCCCCGGCCCCGGCTGTCGAGGCCGCCGCGCTCGAGCTCGCCTTCGGGAAGGCCCGCGCCGAGGGGGAGAGGAGGAGGATCGCCCTCGTCGGCCTCATGGGCTCGGGCAAGACCACGGCGGGGCGCGCCCTTGCCTCCCTGCTCGGGATTCCCCTCGTCGACTCGGACCGCGAGATCGAGAGGGAGGCGGGCATGACCGTCAACGGAATATTCGAGAAGGAAGGCGAGTCGGGCTTCCGCGAGCGCGAGGCCAGGATGCTCGATCGCATAACGTTAGAGAATGAGGCATGCGTCCTTTCCGCGGGCGGGGGCGCGCCGACCTCCGAGCGCTCGGCCGGGATACTAAGGGACAGGTGCCTTTGCGCTTGGATCCACGTGTCGCCCGAGCGGGCCGCCTCGCGCGCGAGGGCCTCGACTCGGCCCCTCCTCGCGGGGAAGGACAGCCTCGCCGTCTTGCGGGCCCTCGAGGAGTCGAGGCGGGGCGCCTACGCGTCCTGCGCCCATATGCTGGTGTCTAGCGACGAGCGCGATTCGCGGGAGGTCGCGGAGGTAGTCAATGAGGAAATCGCTCGCCTTGTCTGAGGCCGGCGGCGCCGTCCGCGCCTCCGCCTCGAAGAGCTCCATGCAGCGGGCGATCGCTTGCGCCTCTTTGGCCGAGGGCGAATCCCTCCTGCGCTCGCCCAGCAGATCGGCCGACTGCCTCGCCGCCCTCGGCGTCGCCGAGGGCCTGGGCGCGGCCGTCGAGGACAGGGGCGGACTGATCTCGCTCCGCGGGATCGGCATCGAGAAGCTGAAGGAGCGCTGCGCGGCCGCGCCGGGCGGCCTCCTCTCTCTCTCCTGCGGCGAATCCGGCCTCTGCCTGCGCATGTTCGCGCCGATCGCCGCGCTCCTCGGCTCCCCGGTCGAGCTGGCCGCCGAGGGCAGCCTGCGGCGCAGGCCCGTCGGCATGATGTCCGAGCCCCTGCGCCAGCTGGGCGCGTCATGCGACACCGCTGCGGGACTTCCTCCCGTCATGGTGCGCGGCCCCCTGCGCGGCGGAAGCGCCAGGGTCGACGGGAGCCAGAGCTCGCAGTTCCTTACCGGCCTCCTCATCGCCCTTCCCCTCGCCGAGTCCGACTCGGAGCTCGACATCGAGGGACTCGCCAGCCGGGGCTACGTCGACCTGACTATCGGCGTCATGCGCGAGTTCGGGGTCGCCGTCCGGCGCGACCACGCCTACCGGCGCTTCTCGGTCGAGGGCCGCCAGGCCTACCGCCCCGCAGACTACGCCGTCGAGGGGGACTGGAGCGGGGCGGCCTTCCTCCTGGTCGCCGGGGCGATCGCGGCGGCGGAGAGGCCGGTCGAGGTCGAGGGCCTCGATATCCGCTCGCATCAACCCGACCGCGCGATCCTCGAGGCCCTGCGCGACGCCGGCGCCCTCGTCGAGACGGAAGGCGCCCAAGGCGGTGAGGGACTCATTTCGGTAAGGAAGCGCGCGCTCTCGGCATTCTCCTTCGACGCGACGGACAGCCCCGACCTCTTCCCGCCGCTGGCCTGCCTGGCCCTCGCCTGCGAGGGCGAGTCGAGGATCAAGGGAGTCGGGCGCCTGCGCGGCAAGGAGAGCGACCGCGCGGCCGCCCTCTCCGAGGAGCTGGGCAAGCTCGGCGCTCATATAGTCATCGAGGGAGACGAGATGGTCGCGCTCGGCGGGACGCCCCTGCGGGCCGGCGAGGTCGATGCCCGCGGCGATCACCGCATCGCGATGGCCGCCGCCGTCGCGTCCTTCCTCGCCGATGGCCCGGTCGCGATCGAGGGCGCCGAGTGCGTGGCCAAGTCCTGGCCGGGATTCTTCGAGGACCTGGAGAGGATCGCGCGCTAGCTCATCCTTCCCTGCGGGGCCTGAAGTACCGGGATGCCGGCCCGAGCGGCCTATCCGCCGACAGGTGCTCGATCAAGTGGGACGCGATGCGCGATACGGTTTCGGGCCCGAGTCGGACATGCCTCATGCGGACGAGCTCGGCGCGCAGGCCCTCGGCCTTCGCTCGGCTGACCAGGGCGTAGGCTTCCGCGCGCTCGTCCTCCGTCAAGTGGAATAGCAGGGCGGCGAGGTCCCTGTCGGCCGTATTCAGGAGCCGCTCCTGGGCCCGGTTCGCCGGGGCCCTCCGCAGCGCGTCGAGGAAGGCGCGCGCGGCGTCGCGGGAGCTCATGGCGGCCATGACGATACCATGCTCCGAATATATCGCCTTTCGCCCGATCCTGGGATATAGTTTCCCGGGAGGACGATCACGGGCCTAAAGGATTCACTCGCTTCGCGAGCAAAGGACCTCAAGGGACAGCTCGTCTCGGTCTATTACGCCTTTCGCGATCCGCGAGTAAAGGCGCTTCCGAAAATCGTCATCGGCCTGTGCATCGCCTACGCGCTTAGCCCGATCGACCTAATCCCCGACTTCATACCCCTGCTCGGCTACCTGGACGACCTCGTCATCATTCCGGCGTTGATCGGCTTGGCCATCAAGCTCATCCCGAGGGAGATCTTCGCCCAGGCGAAGGCGAGGGCCGAGCGCGAGCCCGTATCGCTGAAGAAGAATCCCGCCTTCGCGATCGTCTTCGTCGCCCTGTGGATCCTCGTCGCCGCCCTGATCGTCAAGGCGGTCCTGTTTCGATGATCGGCATCTTCACGGCGCCTCATTCCGGCCGGCCGGCTCAAGAGCCCGCTCGAGGCACCTCATCGCGCTCTCTATCGTTTCCCTGCCCAGCGAGTCCTTCTCGGCCTCGGCTACGATAGCCGCCCCGGCATGGCTGTAGGGCGGACCGTCGTTGACGACCCTCATCCCCTGCTGCAAGAGGAAGGTGTGGATGTTTTGCAGAGTCGTCTCCTGGCCTCCGTTCCTGAACCATCCGCAGGCGATCCCGCAGCCGACCTTACCCTCCAGCTCCATAGCCATATCGTAATCCGGCCTCAAGAGGACGCAGCGGTCCATCATCGATTTCAACTGGCCCGACACCATTCCCATATAAACGGGAGACCCGATGACGAGCGCGTCGCACCAGCGAAGATGCTCGTAGATTGTCTCCATGCCGTCCTGGAAGCGGCATTTCCTCGCCGCGGAGCAGGCGCCGCATCCGACGCAGGGATGGATCTCGAGGCCGCTCAGAGAGACGTATCTCGTCTCATGACGCTCTTCGACCAGGCTCAAGCCGTAGCGGACCGCGAAGGCCGTGTTGCCTTGGGGCTTGGGACTTCCCGAGATGCCGAGTATCTTCGCCATTCACCGCCTCTTTCCCGCCGAGTCCCTCGACGGATTCACCTTAGCTTCTCCCCGCGCCATTCCCGGCAATACAGTCCGTCGCCCTCTTTCCGAAGGACGGCGAATTCCGCGGGGCCCAACGGATCACTCCTGCAATACGCATAGCTTAAATTCCGAACGCAAGCTTCAAGGCCTATGGAGAATAGTCCGCCATGCCCGATCAGCAAGGAGTCCTTCCCGTCTTCTTGGATGTCGTCCAAGAGCGAGGCCAGTCTCGCGCTTACCTGATTAAAGGTCTCGCCATGGCCGAGGCACTGGTCTCGTTTTTCCGCTTCTTCCCATAGCTCCCTATTCTTGGCGAATATATCCCAGGATGCCTGGTCGGACTTTCCCTCAAGCTCGCCGACTCCGTACTCCCTAAGCCGGTAATCGATGATGATGCGGTTCAGCCCTAGGAGTTCAGCTACTATCTCGCTGGTTTCGACTGCCCTCATCAAGGGGCTGGAATAGAGCCTTTCTATGCCGATGTCGGATATCGCGCGAGCGAGGGAAGAGGCCTGCTCTCGGCCTTTATCGGTCAAGCCATGCTTGAATCCGATATTCGAGAACAACCCGAGGGCATTGGCCTCGCTTTCTCCATGCCGAGCCAGGACAATCAGCATGATCGACCCCTTGCAATGGTTCTTGCCGCTATCCTCTAGCAGGTCGCCGCGATCGTCAAGGCTTTTTCCCCGAGCTTCGATCGCCGGCAATATGTCTTGGTCGCTTGGGATTACTGCCGTACGACCCGGAAGCCGACGTCAGCAAAGCGGGTTTCCGGTTCATCAGTCCGCATCGCATTTAAGGGCCCGCCCGACCACGCGCTATTCCCTCCGAGGTAGAAACGCCGCGTACCCG
>CAYPHO010000244.1:0-5150 GCA_964410245.1 uncultured Treponemataceae bacterium
AGGACGTCGTCCGGCCTCTCGACGCACCAGAGCTCGGGGCACTGCCCCGGCTTCAGTCCCTTGCGCTGGAGGAAGGTTCCCCATGCGCCGTCCGAGACGAGGACCTTCCCCGTCTTCAACTGCTCGGAAATGCGAGAGCCAGCCATGCCATCCTCCTCGCCTGTTTCGTATATAGCTTTGTAAAGGATGGTAGCATCGGAATTTAAAACGCGATTGGATTTTCTTGTCGAGAATATGACTTTCTTTCGACGCGAGGCGGATAACTCGTCGCGAGGCGATCGGGCGGCGCGGGCCGCCGCGGGTAAGGCAAGTTTTTTGATGTAACCGTTGACATTACAGCTAGCTGGGTATACGGTATAGCTGTAACCGTAAGAGTTACAGCAAGTCGAGGAATCGGGAGGCAGTCATGGGCGTCGTAGCGGATTACCTGAGGAAGAGCGGGGTGCAGTACTTCGCCACGGTGGGGCTCGACGGAAGGCCGAAGGTAAGGCCTTTCCAGTTCATGATCGAGGAGGCGGGTAAGCTTTATTTCGCCACCTCGAACCGTAAGAGCGTCTACAGGGAAATCGAGAAGCGGCCTCATGTCGAAATATCTGCCTGTGGGGACGGCGGATCATGGATCAGATTATCCGGGAAGGTCGTGTTCGTAAGCGACCTCGGAATAAAGGCGAAGACCCAAGAGGCCAGCCCGCTGGTAAAGTCGATCTACAAGACTCCCGAGAATCCGGACTTCGAGGTCTTCTTCCTTGACGAGGCGACGGCGACGATCGCGGACTTTTCCGGAGAGCCGCCGAAGACGTATCGGATCTAGGCGACCGATCGCGGCTTGCGGCCCCGTCCCCGCGCCTGCTATCGTAGCCGGGGAGGGCCGCGGGCTATGCAGATAGGCACGAGATTCTCGGTCGCGGTCCATATACTCCTCGCGGTAGAAGTCTTCAGGGACGAGCGGAAGGTCACGAGCGAGTTCCTGGCCGGCAGCGCCGGCACGAATCCCGCCGTCATCCGCAAGATCATGGGACTCTTGAAGGAAGCGGGCCTTATCGAGGTCGCGGCCGGCACGGGCGGCATCGCTCTCTCGCGCGAGGCCTCGTCCATCAGCCTCCTCGACGTGCTGCGCGCCGCGGGCACGGTCAAGGACAGCCGCCTCTTCCGCGTCCACGAGGATAGCGCGCCGCGCTGTCCCGTCGGCGGCCGCATCGAGGCTTTGCTCGAGAAGCCCCTTGAAGAGGCTCAAGAGGCGATGGAGGCGAGCCTCGCGAAGCGCAGCCTCGGCGACCTGACCGACGAGCTGGGCAGGATGCGCGAACGGGAAGCGGCGGCGGGCCGCCATCGATAGCCCGTCGCCCTCGATAGGCTGCGCCCCCGATAGCCGGACTTCCCGCCTCGCGAGCGCGGGTATATATTCCAGGCGTGCGCTACATCCTGATCGCGAATCCCGTCTCGGGAGGCGGCTCGGCTCGGCGCGAGGTCGACGCCGTCATCCGCTCGTTCCGCAAGCGGGGCCACGAGATCGAGGCGCGCTTCACCGAGCGGCCGGGCCACGCCGAGGAGCTCGCCCGCGAGGCCGCCTCCGGCGGCTGCGACGTCATCATAGCGGGCGGCGGCGACGGCACGATCAACGAGGTCATCAACGGCATCGCGGGCGGGGAGAAGAAGCTGGCCATCATCCCCTGGGGGACGGGCAACGTCTTCGCCACCGAGATGCGCTTCCCCAAGAGCGTCGCCGCCGTCTGCAGACTCGTCATGAGGGGAGAGGCCGAGCGGCTCGACCTGGGGATCTGCGGCGGCCGGCGCTTCCTCCTCATGGTCGGGGTCGGCGTCGACGCGTACTCGCTCAAGCAGCTACAGGGCCAGGGCCTTAAGCGCCGGCTCGGCGTCGTCGCCTACGCGGTCGCCGGCATCCGCGCCTTCACGCGCTACCGCTACCCGGCGGTGGCCGTCGAGCTGCCCGACGGCCGCAGGGATTCCGGCAGCTTCGTCCTCGTGTCCAACACGAGCCTCTACGGCGACATCTTCTCCTTCACGCCCAACGCCTCGCCCCTCGACGGCAAGCTCGACGTCTTCGTATTCCAGGAGACGGGAAGATGGAGCACCCTCGTCATGGCGATCCGCTACCTCGTCCGACATCTCGTCAATCCCGACCTCACGGTACCGCCCCTCGGCCTCCAGCGCTCCAGGCTCTACCGGACCGAGTCCGTCAGGCTCGCCTCCGCGAAGCCTGCGTATTCCCAGATCGACGGCGAGCTCGGAGGCGCCTTGCCCCTCGATATCTCCATAGAGCCCGGGGCGGTCCAGCTCATCGTGCCGAAGCGGCGCCTGCGGCGCTACCGCAAGGCCGCCAAGGGAGACGAGGCCTAGGCGCCGCCGGGCGAACTATACGGCGTAAACTTTTCGATAGCGCCTGGCGGACTATCTCTCCGTAAGTATAATTTAGCCTATGGCAGGCGAGGCGGCTCGGCAGGAGATACTCTTCGTCGACGACGAGCAGAACATCCTAAACGCATTGAAGCGCGAGCTTCACGACTGGGCCCATGAGCGTTCCCTGGAGCTCAAGACCGCGATATCGGCGCGAGAGGCCATGAAGCGGCTCGAGGAGGCCGCCGACCGCACGGTCCTCGTCGTATCGGACCTGAAGATGCCCGAGAAGCTCGGCTCGGACTTCCTCCTCGAGGTGCGCTCGCGCTATCCGCGCATCGTCACGATACTACTCACCGGCTATTCCGAGCCCGCCGAGCTCATGAAGGCCGTTCGCGCAGGCATCTTCAGCTTCATCCTGAAGCCCTGGGAGCCCGAGTACCTCAGGATCGAGGTCGAGAAGGCCCTGGAGGCCCGCAGGATGCGCGACGAGACCGAGGAGCGCGCGCGCATAGTCGACGAGGAGCTCCGCTGGGCGGGCGAGATGCAGAGGGCGATCCTCAAGCCCAAGCTCCTGTCCTCGGAGGGCGTCGAATTCCGGACGAGCTACCGCCCGGTAACCGGCCTCTACTGCGGGGGCGACTACTACGACGTCGTCGACATGGGCCCGAAGCGCTACCTCGTCCTCCTGGGCGACGTCGCGGGCCACGGGGTCAAGGCCGCCTTCGTGACCGGCATCCTCAAGGCGGTCATCTATCCCGAGTACCTCCAAGCGGCGCGGATCAAGTCCTTCTCGCCCGCGGCCTTCCTCTCCTGGCTCAACGATCGGATGAACTTCGAGCTGCGCCGCAGCTCGGGCATCATCGTCACCTTCTTCGCCGCCCTCCTCGACCTGCAGGCGGGGAGCCTCACCTACGCGAACGCGGGACAGACCCATCCCTTCGTCATCGCCGATGGGAAGCCCAGGGAGCTGCCCGCCTCGGGCTCGGGACTGGGCTTCGCGGCTTCCGTCAGCTACGTCGACCGCGTCGAGAAGGTCGGGCCGGGGGACATCCTGATCGCCTACACCGACGGCCTCGTGGAGATCCGCGACGATTCGGGCGGCTGCGTCGAGCTGCCGCCCCGCGAGCTGCTGTCCGGGGTCTCCTACGGTCCCGATTTCCATAAGCGCCTGCTCGACGCGGCGCTCGCGGCCGGGAAGAGGTCCGACTTCGACGACGACGTCACCATCCTGACCGCGAGGCTCCTGTGAGCGAGCCGCCCAAGCCGCTCTCGGACCTCATCCGCGAGAGCGGCGGATCCATAGGCGAGCTCTCCGTATCGGCCTCCGCGTCGCCATCGCCCCCGGGGCTCCGCCTCGTCCTCGCGGGGAGCCTGGACAACGATAACAGCCGGGAATTCCGCGCCCTCGCCCAGGCCGCGCTCGAGGCCGTCGAGAGCGGCGAGGCCTTGATCCTCGATCTCGAGGGCCTGGGCTACGTATCCTCGGCGGGAGTCGGGGCCCTCACGACCCTGCTATCCGAGGCGAAGCGGCGGGAGACCTACCTATTCCTCGCCGGGATGCAGGAGCGGGTGAGGGCCGTATTCGAGCTCCTGGGCTTCGCGGACTTCTTTTCCTATATCTAGATGAGCGAAGCGCGCCTCGCCGTTCGCGGCGCGCGGGGGGAGTGCGGACGTGAGCGCGGATCGGGAGAGCGGACGCGACGCCGAGCTCGAGAAGGGCGTCGCCGCGAGGACCCTCGAGCTCGAGCTGCGCAATGCCTTCCTGCGCTCGATCGCCTCCGCCCAGGGCGACAGCGAGGCCTACACGGCCGCCGCGAGGGCGATCGGGGAGCTCCTTCGGTCCGACGCCGTTGTAATCACTTTCTACGACGGCCTATCTATGCCCAACGCGGCGATCTACTGCGGGGGGACGAGCAGGGTGGACCCCCTGGACGCCGAGGACATCGTGCGCTTCGAGCGGGCCGCTTCCGAGGCGCGCTCGGACGCCCTCGCCGCCAGGGGCTGCGCGCTCTACTCCGTCGTCTATCCTCTCGAATCGAACGGCGAGGTCTGCGGCTATATCTCCGTCGGCCGGGATGGCGGCCCTATAGGCGGGCCCGAGCGCGAGTTCCTGGGCAGGACCTTCGCGAACTTCGCCCATCAGGCGAGGATGCGCAAGCAGTACTCGCGCGACGAGCGCGTGCGGCGCGAGGCCGAAGCGGCCCTGCGCAAGAGCGAGGCGCGCCTTCAGGCCTTCTTCGCCGAGTCGAAGGACATGATCTACAGCTCCAACGCGGACGATGTCATCGCCTCGATCAACGAGGCCGGGCTGGCGCTCCTGGGCGTCGCGGACCGCTTCGAGGCTATCGGAAGGCCCTTCGCGGACCACCTCATGTCGCCCGAGGACCGGAAGAGCTTCCTCCGGAGGATCGGGGAGCAGGGCTTCGTCGTCGACTTCGAGTACGTGATCCGCCGGGCCGACGGCGAGACGGCCTTCGTCATCGAGTCGGCGCACGTCGTCAGGGACGACTCCGGCGCAATCGTCGAGATCCAGGGTATCGTCAAGGACATTTCCGAGCGCATCGCGAGCGAGCGGGAGCTATGGAAGGCGAATCTCGAGCTCGCCGAGGCGAACGAGATGCTGAAGCGGACGAGGCTCCTCGCCGTCCAGCAGGAGAAGCTCGCGTCCATCGGCCAGCTCGCGGCGGGAGTCGCCCACGAGATCAACAATCCTCTGGGCTTCCTCAATTCGAATCACGGCATCATGTCCGCCTTCCTGCGCAAGCTCCGCGCCGCGTGGGCAGAGGCCTCGG
>CAYPHO010000245.1:0-5146 GCA_964410245.1 uncultured Treponemataceae bacterium
GCTCGAAGACCGTGTTGACCGTGACGTAGACCTTCTTCGCCTTCTTATGGCAGGCGTCCACGGCGGCCTCGAGCTGGTTGAAGGCGAAATTCGCGGACCTCATCCGCGCGTTGAAATTGCGCGCCCCGAGGTATACGGCGTCCGCGCCCTCGCCTATGGCGGCGTCCAGGGCCTCGGGATTGCCCGCGGGCGCGAGCAGCTCGACTGTAGGCATGAAAGGGAGTATAGCTGGTTCTGCGAGTTTAGCTAATAGGGCGCCGGGAAGCCGAGCGCGGCGGCGCGAAGGAGGCGACATGGAAACCATGAAGGCGATCGAGGGCAGGCGCAGCATCCGCCGCTTCAAGGACGATCCCGTCCCCCGGGACAAGCTCGAGGCCGTCCTCAGGGCGGCCTCGCTCGCTCCTTCGGGTAAGAACAGGCAGCCCTGGCGCTTCATAGTCGTCGAGGGCGCTTCCAAGCCCGAGATGATCCGCCTCATGCGCGAGGGGCTCGCCGGCGAGATTGCCAAGGGCGAGGACCCAGGCTCCTGCGAGTGGACCATCAGGGTCATGGAGAGGGCGCCGGTCACGGTATTCGTCTTCGATCCCGAGGGGATCCCGCCATGGGAGCCCCACTCGATCGGCCAGATGTTCGACGACCTCGTGAACTTCCAGTCGATCGGCGCGGCCATCCAGAATATGCTCCTGGCCGCGCAGGACCTCGGCTTGGGCTCGCTATGGATCTGCGACGTGCTCTACGCCTACGAGGGCCTGCGCGCCTGGCTGGGCGAGCCGGGCGAGATGATCGCCGCGGTCTCCTTCGGCTACGCTGCCGAGTCGCCGGACCCGAGGCCGCGCAAGGACCTAGGCGCGATCGTTCGGTACATGTGAGGCGGCCGGGCGGCCGGGCGGCCGACGCGCCCGCCGGGACGCGGCCGACGCCGGGACGGGGCCGCCGTCGGGACGGGGCCGCCGTCGGGACGCGGCCGCGCCGGGAGCGCGCAAGCTACTTAGGCAGGTAGGCCTTGTAGCGCCCGCTCACGTTGAGCAGGCCGAGCATATAGAGCATTCCGTTGTAGTAGCGCCATTGCCCCGAGGGGACGGACGCGTCCCAGAGCGCCTGGACGAAGTCCCTTCGTCCCTCTCCCGTCGCGGCCAGGCAGGCGGCGGCGTTCATCGCCGCGAGCCCGAGCGAATGGTCGTTGCCCTCGTTCTTCCCGTCGACCGTATAGCGGTCGGGGTAGCCCCGGATCCCCATGCTCCGGAAGAAGCCGAGGAGCCGGTCGCTTTGCTCGACCTGCCAGGGATCGGCCTTGAACCAGGACCAGTCCATGGCGACGTTCATGCCGACGCGCCAGGCGTCGTAGCGGAAATTCATGTGCCGGCCGCCGTACATGTCGGTCGGCGTCCCGTCGAAGCGCGCGTAGTCGGGCGCGAGGCCGGTCGTCGGATGCGCCGCCTTCCTCAGGAAGGCGCGGCTCGCCGCGGCGGCCTCCTTCCAATGCTCCTCGTCCTTGTCCGCCCATAGGGCCCAGGCCTCGTAGAAGTGCGGCAGGTGGTAGGAAGGATCCGTTATGCGCGACTCCTCGCCCTTGGTAGGCACGAAGACGACGTACGAAGTCCGGGGGTCGAACATGCTCGTCGCGACGGGGGAGCCCTCCTCGGACTTATGGAGCATGGTGTCGAGTATGGCCTGGGCCTCTTTCCGGTAATCGAAGATGCCCTGCCCGTCGCCCCACCTCGCCGAGGCGAAGAAGAGCGCGGTCGCGAAGTACTCCTCGCCGTCCGAGGCGGGATTCTCGTCGATCTTCCGCCCATCCGTCGTGCAGTGCCATGCGAAGTAGCCGGCGTAGCCCGTTCCCGGCCCGTTCTGCATGTAGGTCTTCGCCCACTTCCAGAGCCGGTCGAACTCGGCCTTCTTGTCCAGCTGCACCGCGATCATCATGCCGTAGGACATGCCCTCGGAGCGAACGTCGCCCGAGCCGACGTCGTGGATGTAGGCCATGTCGCCGCCGACCGGATAGTACACGCGCTCGAAGGAATCGCGGCCGTAGAAGAGCTTGTCCCAGGCGAGGCCGATCTTCGCCGCGACCTCGGCCTCGCCCTTGCCCAGGAGCTCGGCGAAGAGGTCGGGATACTTCCCGGTCAAGGCGGCCTGGGCGAAAGCGACGCCGCTCGACGCGAGCGCGAGGAAGGCGGCTGCGATGAGCCTGCGCATCTCAGCCTCCCTTACGATCGGGCGAGGAACTCGCCTATCTTGGCGCTCAAGTCCGAGTAGTCGTCGACCGCCGCCAGGTCGGCGCACTGCGCCTTGATGGAATCGGGCGCGCGGAAGAGGCAGCCGCCGTCGGCTGCCCGTATCATGGACAGGTCGTTGAAGGAGTCGCCCGCCGCGAAGATCCTGAAGTTGAGCGATTTCAGCGCCTCGACCGACTTGCGCTTGCCGTCCTTCTGCCGCAGTTCGTAGCCGACGACGCTTCCCTCGGCATCGATCTTGAGCGTGTTGCAGAAGAGGCTGGGATAGCCGAGCTTGGCCATCAGGGGCTGGGCGAACTGCGTGAAGGTGTCCGAGAGGATGACGAGCTGAGTCCTCGCGCGGAGATCCCGCGAGAACTCCAGGGCGCCGGGCAGGGGATCCATGCCGCCGATAACCCTTTGGATGTCCGCGAGGCCGAGCCTATGCTCCTTGAGCACGCCGATACGGAACTTCATGAGCTTGTCGTAGTCGGGCTCGTCCCGGGTCGTGATCTTCAGCTCCGGAATGCCGGTCGCCTCGGAAAAGGCGATCCAAATCTCCGGTACGAGGACTCCTTCGAGGTCGAGGCAAACGAGATGCACGGCGCTACCCTCCGGGAGCGAAGAGTAGCACGGCCGCCGCCGGCTCGGCTAGAATCGAGCGCATGATCAGCGCCGCATCGACCCCGCCCATGGGCTGGAACAGCTGGGACGCCTACGGCACGGCCGTGCGCGAGGAGGACGTCAAGGCCAACGCCGACTTCATGGCCGCGCGACTCGCGCGCTACGGCTGGAGCTACGTCGTCGTCGACATCCAGTGGTACCAGCCCAGCGCCCGCGGCCACGAGTACGAGCCGGACGCCCCCCTGGCCATGGACGAGTACGGGCGCCTCCTGCCGGCCCCGGGCCGCTTCCCCTCCGGCTTCGCGGCCCTCGCCGACTACGTCCACGGCAAAGGGCTTAAGTTCGGCATCCACATCATGCGGGGCATACCGCGCCAGGCGGTGGCGGCCAAGCTTCCCGTCAAGGGAACGCCCTACCGGGCCGCGGACATCGCCGATACCGAGAACGGCTGCCGCTGGAACCCCGACATGTGGGGCGTCGACACGACCCTTCCCGGCTCGCAGGAATACTACGACTCCCTCGTCGAGCTCTACGCTTCCTGGGGCGTGGACTTCATCAAGGCCGACGACATGGGCAGCCACCTCTACCAGCCCGCGGAGATCAGGGCGCTGCGCCGCGCGATCGACAAGTCGGAGAGGCCAATGGTCCTGAGCATCTCGCCGGGGCCCGCCTCGGCCCAGGAGGCGGCCTTCTTTCAAAGGCACGCCCAGATGTGGCGCATCTCGGACGACTTCTGGGACGACTGGAGGCTCCTGCGCAGGCAGTTCGACTACGCGCGCGAATGGCAGGCCGAAGTCGGCGTCGCGAATACATGGCCGGACGCCGACATGCTGCCGATCGGAAGACTCAGGCTCGCGGCGAATGGCGGCGAGGGCGAGGACAGCCGCCTGACGCGCGACGAGCAGCGCGCGCTCATGAGCCTGTGGTCGATCATGCGCTCGCCCCTGATGATGGGCGGCGACCTCCCGCGTTCCGACGAGTACGCGATCTCGCTGCTCGAGAATCCCGAAGTAATTGAGGTGAATCAGAACAGCCGAGGCAACCGATACGCCCAAGACAAAGAAGGCTTCACCTTCTGGACGGCCGAGGCGGAAGGCGGCGATCGCTACCTCGCCGCCTTCAACTTGGGCGATGAGCGCTCGCGCATCGCCGTATCCTGGGGCGAGCTGGGGCTCGAGGAGCGCGAATACCGAGCGCGAGACCTGTGGGAGCGGCGGGACCTGCCTGCCCCGGGTCCCGCGACGCTCGCCGGGCTCGAGCTCGAGCTCGAGCCCCACGCCTGCATCCTGTATCGCCTGCGCGCGCGGGATCGGGCGGTTGCAGGCGCTCGAGATTAGGCGACCCCGGGCGCGGCGCGACCCTTCACTATCCTCCCATGGCCGGCTATACTCTCTTAATGAACGACATCGTCGAGTACTACGGTTCCTACGATGAGCGAAGCAGGCTGGCCCGGCATTCCCTGGAGCTCCTGCGCAGCCGCGAGATACTCTCGCGGTACCTGCCTAAGCCGCCTGCGAGGATCCTCGACATCGGGGGCGCGACGGGCTCCTATTCATTCTGGCTCGCCGAGCTGGGCTACGAGGTCTCCCTGGTCGACCTGACGCCCCGGCATATCGAGCAGGCACGCGAGGCCGACGCGACGGCGAAGGCCAAGCTGTCGAGCATCGAGGTCGGCGACGCCCTCGGCCTTACTTTCCCCGACGAGGCCTTCGACCTCGTCCTCCTCATGGGCCCCATCTACCACCTGCAGGAGCGGGCCGACCGAGTACGCGCGCTCCGCGAGGCCGCGCGGGTCGCGAAGCCAGGCTCGGTCATCGCAGTCGCCGCCATTTCCCGCTTCGCCGCGACGCTCGACGGTTTCAAGTACGACCTCGCCCTCGATCCCGCCTACCGGAAGATCGCGGACCGCAGCCTGGCGACGGGCAATCACGTGAACGATTCGGGCAACTCGGGATACTTCACCACGGCGCGCTTCCATAGGGCCGCGGAGCTGCGCGCGGAGATCGAGGAAGCCGGCCTGCGGGCCGAGAAGGTCCTCCCGGTCGAGGGCTTCGCCCACATGATCCTCGACGTCGAGGAGAAGCTCGAGGACGAGGCGTATCGCGGCTACCTCCTCGGCCTCCTGCGCGATACCGAGGAGGAGGAGTCGCTGATCGGGATCAGCTCCCACCTCCTGGCGATCGCGCGAAGGCCGGCATAGCCCGGGCGGGCGGGGCGAGGCGGGCCCGATGCCGCCTCGTCTTGCCTAGGCGGCGCCTTCCCGGCTATCATCAGTCCCCGTATGAACATCCGCTCCATCCGCAACATCG
>CAYPHO010000246.1:0-5128 GCA_964410245.1 uncultured Treponemataceae bacterium
GAAGCGCCTGGGCTTCTCGGACGCGCGGCTCGGCGAGATATCGGGAACGAGCGAGGCCGCCATCCGGGCTTTGCGCGAAAGGCTGGGCATCAAGCCCGCCTTCAAGAGCATCGACACCCTGGCCGCGGAGTTCCCCGCCAAGACCAACTACCTCTACGCGACCTACGCGGGGACGGAGAGCGACGTCGAGAGCTCGGACGCGGGCATCGTGGTCATCGGCTCGGGCGCCTACCGCATCGGCTCATCGGTCGAGTTCGACTGGTGCTGCGTCAACGCGGTCGAGACCGTCCGCGAGCTGGGGCGGACCTCCATCATGGTCAACTGCAATCCCGAGACCGTCAGCACGGACTACGACGTCTGCGACCGCCTCTACTTCGAGGAGCTCTCGCTCGAGCGGGTCCTGGACATCTACGAGTTCGAGCGGCCCTCGGGCGTGATCCTGTCCATGGGCGGCCAGATCCCGAACAACCTGGCCATGAAGCTCTTCGACGCCGGCGCGGTCATCCTGGGCACCGACGCGCGGGACATCGACAAGGCCGAGGACCGGCACAAGTTCTCGGCCCTCCTCGAGGCCCTAGGCATCGAGCAGCCCGCGTGGAAGGAGCTGACCGACCTGGGCTCGGCCTTCGACTTCGCGGACGACGTCGGCTACCCCGTCCTGGTGCGGCCCAGCTACGTCCTCTCGGGCGCGGCCATGTGCGTGGCCTGGGACCGCGAGAGCCTGGGCGAGGCCCTGGGCGCCGCTGCCACGATCTCCGGCGAGCATCCCGTCGTCATGACCAAGTTCGTCGAGGACGCGAAGGAGGTCGAGATCGACGCCGTCGCGCGGCGCGGCGAGATCCTCTTCCAGTGCATCACGGAGCACGTCGAGAACGCCGGCGTCCACTCGGGCGACGCGACCGTCGTCATGCCGCCCCAGCGCCTGTACATCGAGACCGTGCGCAAGGTGCGCAAGGTCGCCGCCGACATCGCGCGCGCCCTCAGGATCACCGGCCCCTTCAACATCCAGTTCATCGCCAAGGACAACAGGGTATCGGTCATCGAGTGCAACCTGCGCGCCTCGCGCAGCTTCCCCTTCTGCTCCAAGGTCTCGCGAGTCAACATGATCGAGCTGGCGACCAAGGCCATCCTCGACGCGCCGGCCCCGAAGCCCCAGCAATCCTCCCTCGACCTCGAGTGGGTCGGCGTCAAGGCCGCGCAGTTCTCCTTCTCGCGCCTCCACGGCACGGACCCCATCCTCGGCGTGGAGATGGCCTCGACCGGCGAGGTCGGCTGCATCGGCCGCGACCTCAACGACGCCTTCCTCAAGGCCCTGCTCTCGGTCGGCTACCGCGTGCCAAAGAAGCGCATCCTCCTGTCCACCGGGCCCATGAGCGACAAGATCGAATTCCTGGACGACGCGAGGACCCTCGCCTCGATGGGCTACGAGCTGTACGCGTCCAAGGGCACGGCCAAGTTCCTCGGCGACAACGGCGTCGCCGCGACCGCCCTGCGCTGGCCCCTGGAGAAGGCCGAGCCCAACATCACCACGATGCTGCGCGAGCGGGCCTTCGACCTGGTCATCAATATCCCGAAGAACAACGGCGAGCGGGAGCTGAAGAACGACTACATCATCCGCCGCATGGCCATCGACTTCGACCTGCCGCTGGTGACCGACATCAAGGTCGCGCGCCGCCTGACGGAGGCCCTGGCCCAGCACCGCGAGCGCGGAGTGGAAGTGAAGGCCTGGGAGGAGTATAGGTGAGCGGCTCGCCGGCCGGCGCCGCCCCGGCCGGGGCCTTCAGGCTCTGCCCCTCCTGCGGCGCCGCGGCCCCGGACTTCCTGGAAGGGAAGCGCTGGCTTTGCCGCGCGTGCGGCTTCGAGTACTTCCACAACGTCGCGACCGCGGTCGGCGTGATACTGGACCGCGCGGGCCGGATCGTCCTCCTCGAGCGCGCCCTCGATCCGGGCGAGGGAAAGCTGGGCCTGCCAGGCGGCTTCGTCGATCCGGGAGAGCGGGCGGAGGACGCGGCGACGCGGGAGTGCCTGGAGGAGATCGGCTGGGCGCCGCCCTCGATCTCCTTCCTCGCAAGCTTCCCCAACGTCTACCCCTTCAAGGGAATAGCCTACGGCACCTGCGACTTCTACTTCTATTACCGCTTTCCCGAAGGAGCTCCAATGCCGCGCCTCGAGCCTCGCGACGGGGAGTCGACCGCGATACGGCTCGCGCCGCTCGAGGAGATCGATCCGGAAAACCTGGCATTCGCGTCGCTGAAGCGCGCGATCGAGGCGTATCGGCGCGCCTCCCCGGCGGCGAATCGCTTCAGCGCGTCCCAACCTTGACCGGGACGGCGCGCATCGGCAAAATAGCCTCACGATGGAAGAGCCGATCAAGTACGACGTGAACATCGACCTGGCCAACAGCGCGAAGCGCGACATGGCAGCCAGCATGAAGAGCTCGAGCGGCCGCGTCCTGCACCGCGACGGCTCCTTCTCGGCCCTCTACGACGCGCGCTTCTCCGAATACCGGAATCCCGTCCTCGTCCTCAAGACCGAGGAGCCCGGCTCGAAGCAGCTCCTGGCCTTCGCCGAGGACAGGGTCGAGTCCGTCTGCCTGGACATGATCAACCACCTGGTCGACGACTGCGTGGTCATGGGCGCTCGCCCGCTCACCGTCCAGGACGCCATCATCTGCGGCAAGCTGGATCCCGCCATAGCCAAGCGCGTCGTGTCCGCGATCGCCGCCGCCTGCCGCGAGCAGGGCTGCGAGCTAACCGGGGGCGAGACCTCGGAACAGCCCGGCGTCATCCCCGACGGCACCTACATCCTGACCTCGAGCATCGTCGGCATCGTCGAGCGCGACCGGATCATCGACGGCTCGGCGATCCGCGAGGGCGACGTCGTGCTGGGCCTCGCCTCCAGCGGCCTGCACACGAACGGCTATACCCTGGTTCGCCGCCTCCTGGACCTGCACCCCGGCCTTCGCAAGGTCATGGTCGAGGGAAGGACCTTCATCGACGAGATCCTCGAGCCCCATCGCTGCTACTACCGCGCCATCGAGGGCCTCTTCGAGGCCGGCCTCTTCGCGGGCCTGGCGCACATCACCGGCGGCGGCATCAGGGAGAACCTGGACCGCATCCTGCCCGAGGGCCTGGACGCCCGCATCGACGCGGCGAGTTACCGTATCCTTCCGATCTTCAAGATGATCAAGGACTTGGGCAAGGTCGAGGACGAGGTGATGCTGAGGACCTTCAACCTGGGCGTGGGCATGGCGGCGGTCGTCCGCCCCGGCGACGCGGAGGCCGTCATCCGGCACTTGAAGGGCTTCGGCGTCGAGGCCTACGCGATAGGCGGCATAACGAAGGGCGCCAGGAAGGTCCGGGTCGAGGGAAGCTTCCGCTGGGATTGACGTCCGTTTTTAAAGAAGGGGCGCGGGGGAGGAACCTTTACGAAAAGGGTCTTCCCCCGCACTGCTTTTCAGGCGCTAGATGAAGGTCCCGGTCAGCGCGAGGGCGGCAAGCTTGCGCAGGAGGACGACCTTGTCGTAGGCGCCGCCCAGGGCCTCCAAGAGGTCCTTGCCGCGCTCGAGCCAAGTCTTCTCCCGCGACAGTATCTCCAGGAGCTCTCGCTCCGAGGCCGAGGCCTTCTTCTGCAGGGCCTTGAACGCGTCGTAGGTGTCGTCCGAGCGGTTCCAGCGGAAGAGGAAGGCGATAAGGGCGTAGTCCTTGACGCGGACGACCTCGCGGTTGAAGCTGCCGTCCGCGAAGTAGCCGACGTCTTTCATCGCCTCCTCGAAGTCCAGCTTGACCACGGGGTCCTCGATCGCGAAGAGGTACCTGCCGTCCTCGTGCACGACCTTCGTTCCCTCGCGAGAGAAGATCCCGTCGATGAGCTTGCGGACGTTCTCGGCCATATCGTCGGGGCGGAACTTGTAGCGCGCATCGACCAGGTAGCCCTTGAGCCTCGTCTCGTTGATGCCCAGGGCGTTGGCGAGGGCCCGGCTGGAGCTATCGTCCACCAAGCCCGATTCGCGGATACAGTTAAGGAGGAGGCACTCGAGGTCCCGCTTCGCCATCGAGCCGAAGCTCAACTTGGCGTACTCGGCGAAGAAGAGGTCGAAGAACCTCTCCTTCGCCGCGCTTTCCGGGACGCCTCGGAGCCTCATGGGCCGGCCGCTAGGCCTTCTTGCCCAGGCTGTTCGAGAGGCGGATGATGAGGAAGAAGACGGCCAAGGTGGCGAAGACGCCGATGAGGCCGCCGACCGAGACGGCGAGGGCCTGGACGGTAACGCTCTGGGACTGGAGATCGATGATAAGGTTTTCCATTCTGTCCTCCTTAGAACGCCAGGAGCGGGACGAGGGCCAGGACCATGCCGCCCGCGATGACCGAGCCGACCTGGCCGGACACGTTGGATCCGATGGCCTGCATGAGGATGATATTGCCCTTCTCCTCCTCGCCGGCGATCTTCTGGATGACGCGGGCGGACATGGGGAAGGCCGAGATGCCGCAGGCGCCGACCATCGGATTTATCTTCTTGTCCTTCGGCAGGAAGATATTGACCAGCTTGGCGAAGAGCACCCCGCCCGCGGTATCGAAGATGAAGGCCACGAGGCCCATGGCCATGATCATCAGGGTCTCGAGCCTGAGGAACTTGTCGGCCGTCATGCTCGATCCGATCGTGATGCCGAGCAGCAAGGTAACCAAGTAGGCCAGCTCGTTCTGCGCGGTCTGGGACAGGCGCTCGAGGACGCCGCTCTCGCGGATCAGGTTGCCGAACATGAGGCTGCCGATAAGGGGAACCGAGATCGGCGCGACGAAGCCCGCGACGCAGGTGACGAATATCGGGAAGGCGATCTTGATCCACTTGGGAACGCTGGCCTCGTGGTACTCCATGTGGATGCGCCGCTCGTGCTTGGTGGTCAGGAGCCTGACGACGGGCGGCTGGATCAGGGGAACCAGGGACATGTAGGAGTAGGCCGCGACCGATATTGGACCGAGGTAGTCCTTGGCGAACTTCCCGGCGACGAAGATCGCCGTCGGGCCGTCCGCCGCGCCTATGATGCCGATGGCTGCGGCGACCTTCAGGTCGAAACCCAGGAGGGTCGCGACGATCATCGTCGCGAAGATGCCGAGCTGTGCCGCCGCGCCG
>CAYPHO010000247.1:0-5128 GCA_964410245.1 uncultured Treponemataceae bacterium
GGAGTTCGAGGGGCCGTACGCCCGCCGGTTGCCGCGGGTCGGTCAGACCCTGCCGGACTGGCCCGGCTACGAGCACGCGGGCGCGCGGTTCCGCTTCCGCGGCGGGACCAGCGACCAGATCGAGGAGGCGATGGTCCGCTATCACGCGCTCTGGGACAAGTACGGCTGCGATCTTCTGGCGTACTACGTCTCCACGGGCGGGGAGGACGACGGCAAGGCCCTCGGTTTCACGACGAACGCATTCGATCTGGACACGCGTAAATACCGCGCCCTGGATACCATCCTGTCCACCGCGAAGCCCGAGCCGACCGCGGGCAAGTCGGCTCCCTGCGTGATTCAGGCGGCCGATTTCAGCATCAGCAGCGTGCCGTGGAATCATCCCGCGCCCGCCGGCGCAGAGACTTCCGGAAATACCGAGCTCAATCAGTGGGCGACGTGGAGGGGTTACCTGTTCAGGGTACCCGAGACGGGCACGTATCGGATCGACCTCGCCTTCAATTCGACGAGCGGCGCCAACATCGAGATCATGCTGGACGGCGCCGTCATCGCGAAGGAGCGGATGTCGGGGAACTCCTCGCCCGTCTATACCGTCGCGCTCGAGAAGGGACTGCACGGTATTAGGGTCAGGAAGCTCGATACCGGGTCTTTCTTCCTGAACGCCGTTCGCGTCCTTTAGGCCGCGTCAGGAGCCAGTCGATGAGAGGAATTCTGGCCCTCGCGGCCTCGACGGTCCTCGCCTTTTCCGTTGGCTCGTGCTCGATACCCCTGGCCTTGGACTGGGTCCAGGTCGAGTACGACGCGAGATGCAGCTCCGCCGACTTGGTGCCGGCGAGCAAGAAGGTGCTTAAGGGGCACCGAATAATGGCGGAAGCGAACCCGCTCCGCACGGGATACGATTTCGCCGGTTGGCATAAGGAAGCATGGTGCGCGACGCCTTGGAATTTCGACGCCGACACGGTCGAGGCCGATACCGTGCTCTACGCGAAATGGGAATCGTCCGCGCCGCCCTCTCCCGGGCAGGTTTATTCCCTCGAATTCGGCCACGCCTCGGGGCATAACGACGTATGCGCGCCCATGGCGGCGCCTGCCGGCGGAACGCTGTTCTCGGTATGGACCAAGAGCCCCAAGATATTGAGCCCCAGCGGCATGGACGGCCTGGTCCGCGGGAATATGATCGTCTATACCTTGACCGGCGAGAACTGGAAGCTCAACGCCCTCGTCGGGAACGTCTATGAATACGCTGGCAAGGGCGCCTCCTACAACGCGAATTACATGATCAATGCCGGGGCGGTAGACTATGTCGTGTACCAGACCCTCGAGAGGGACGTACTTCCTTTCGAGACCGTAAACGATTGGGTCTGGGTCGCTTGGCAGGTCGTCGTCAACGCGGACGGCACCATCACGCTTAGGCAGTGGCTGAAGTTCGGCATGACCGGGAAGGTCTTCGCCGCGGGCCCCTATGACCCGACCTATACGACGATGTCGGGCGAGGAAATCGTCGCGGTTCCCGGCTGGAAGGCCGGCGAAGCGAAGACTTTCCAGATCGGCTACGACAATACGTACAGCAATGACTGGAGAATATCGAACAGCTATCTCTGCCATGCCAGGATGGAAGCTCGAAGCACTAGGCCGACGCTCGGGGAACTCGAGGCGATAGCGGCAGCCGACGCGCCCGATCCCGGGGCCTGGGGAGACTGGGAGCTGCGATGGATTAACGGCGCGCCCGATCTTTCCGATCGAAGCGGGAACGGCCGGCATTTATCGGTGGATGACGGCGGAACGCTGTATCAAGGTCCCCTTAGCCCGGTATTTTAGGTCCCGCCCGCGATAGTATCATTCCCCGGGATGCCCGCCCGGCAGCGGATTCCGCGGCCGGGCGGGCTTCTCTTCCCGCTCGAAGGTAGACGTCGGGAATATGCATTTGATATAAATAGCGCGGAGTAAAAAATGACGATCCAGCATTCCTCCCAGCACGGCAAGGGTACAGCACGAGGCAAGGAAACTCCCAGGGCGGTCGACATTGTCGAGGCTTTCTCCCGCCAGGCGTCCCGCGTCCCCGAAAAGCGGGCGCTCGAGTTCGATGGCTCGGGACTGACCTACGAGGAACTCGATCGGGCGACCGACCGGCTGGCGCGGCTGTTCATGGAAAAGGGAGTCGGGGCCTCATCGCGCGTCGCGGTCGCCATGCCCAGGGGGCTGGGGGAGTTTTCTTGCTTCCTCGCCATCCTGAAGGCCGGCGGCGCCTTCGTGCCCATCGACTCGAGCCATCCGGCGGACAGGATACGCCAGGTGCTGGAGGACGCCGAGCCTCAGATCGTGATAGCTCCCGGCTCTTCGCCCCTCCGGGGCGCCTTCCCCGAAAGCATTCCCTTGGTAGAGCTCGACGACCCATTCAATCTCGATCCCACCTACGACGGCGAGAAGCTGGAGCTATCCTGCGATCCGGATCGGCTGGCGTACATACTTTTCACCTCCGGATCGACCGGTCGACCGAAGGGCGTGGCGATTCCCAGGGGCGGGATCTCGAATTTCATCTGCTCGGCCTCGCGCGAGCCCGGCATGGGGGAATCGGATCGCCTCGCGGCGATTTCCACGACTACCTTCGACATGTCCGAGCTCGATTTCTTCCTTCCGCTCTATGTCGGCGCCACGGTCGTCGTCGCCGATCGGATGACCGCCCTCGATCCGAGTCGCTTTCGCGCCTTTCTCGAGGAGAGGGCGATCACGATCATGCAGGCTACTCCTACTACCTGGCGCATGCTGCTCGACGCGGGGTGGAAGGGCGGCCCGGGCTTCCGAGCCTTCACGGGAGGCGAGGCTATCGGCGCGCCGCTCGCGAACAGGCTCTTGGCATGCTGCTCGGAGCTCTGGAATCTCTACGGGCCTACCGAGACCTCGGTATACTCGACGGTCGAGAGGATAGGGCTCGGCGTCGAGAAGATTACGGTCGGCCTTCCCATCGAGAATACGAGCGTCTCCGTCCGAGGCGCGGAATCGGGCGGCGAGCTCGAGCGCGGCGAGACCGGCGAGATCTGCATCGGCGGCCGCGGGCTGGCTATCGGCTATTACGGTAGGCCCGACTTGACCGCCGAGCGCTTCCCGACGGATCCCGTAACGGGCGAGCGCTATTATCGGACCGGCGACCTGGGCCGCTGGCTTACCGACGGCCGCCTCGAATGCCTGGGAAGAATGGATCATCAGGTAAAGATACGGGGATTCCGTATCGAGCCCTCGGATATCGAGGCGCATCTCAGGGCGGCGCCGGGCGTCGACGACGTGATCGTCGTCGGGCATAAGCGGGACGAGGGGGATCCCCTCCTGGTCGCTTATTGGGTCGGCTCGGCGACCAGGGAGGATCTGTATCGCCGCGCCAAGGCCGAGCTGCCGTATTACATGGTCCCTTCGGCGTATATCCGCCTCGATTCCTTCCCCTTGACGACGACGGGGAAGGTGGACCGTAAGGTACTTCCCCCTCCCGGCGAAGCCGCGCGCGTCGAAGACGAGGCGGGAACGGCTCCGCGCGACGATCGGGAGTCCGTCGTCGCGGCTATCTGGCGAGAGGCCCTGGGGCTTCCCTTCGTACCCGTCGATGTAGACTTCTTCTCGCTCGGAGGGACGAGCATCAGGGCGGTACAGGTACAGAACAGGATAATGGAGGCGACGGGCGTCGATTTCCCGCTCAGCATCCTGTACGAGCATCCAACCGTCGAGGGGATAGCCAGCCGAATAGGCTCGGCCGGCTCCGGGATGGACGCGCCGATCGTATCGGAGCTCGCGAGGGGCGCGGATCCGATCCCGTGGTTCGGGATCATGGGTATCCATCTCTTCGACGACATCGCGCGCAGCCTGGCGGGCAGCTACGGCTTCCTCGGGGTCCATGTACCGTTCCGATACGCGCCGGGAAGGGACGAGTTCCCTTCGGTCCAGGAAATCGCGCGAGGGTATCTGGATGCGATACGGGAACGCCAGCCGCAGGGCCCTTACTTCCTCGTCGGCCTTTGCCACGGCGGCGTGGTCGCCTTCGAGGCGGCGGCCCAGCTCGAGAAAGAGGGACAGGAGGTCGGCTTAATCGTGCTCCTGGACGCGGAGCTTCCTTCCGCCCGCCGCACCCTTCCCGTTAAGAGGGCGCTGTGCGCTCTCCGCGACGCCGTCGCGAGCCCCGCCAAGGCGCTTCGGAAGCTTTCGGGGCGAAGCGCCGGCATGGCCCCGAGCGCCGCTCGGGCGATCGCCGAGATCGACATCCTCGACGATCCGCGGGCTATAGACGAGGACTTGGCTCGCTACGAGGCGTCGGAACCCTCGATCAAGGCCGAGGTACTGGCCTTCAGGGCGACGCGCGGCGAAATAGCGCCCTGGCATATCGTATCGGATCACATGGGCTGGTCGGGCCGATCGGGCCGCCTCGAGTGCCGGGATATCGCGTCCGACCACCTCGGGATAGTCCGCGAGCCTCATGCCCGCCTCGTCGCCGAGGGGATGATCGAGGCACGGCGAAGAGTCGAGGCCCGGCGGAGAAGCGGGGACTAGCCTTGACTCCCTTGGTGCCGATCATGCTGTTCGGCTGGACGTTCTTCTCCGTCGCGACCTTCAAGAAAAAGGAGCCGGCCGCCGCCGCTATAATCGTCGTGGTTGGCGGAGTCCTGTTCCTTCCCATGTACTCGTTCAAGGTTCCCTTCCTCCAGGAATACGGCAAGATGTTCGCGATAGCCTGCAGCCTCCTCGCCGGCGAGCTCGCGGGGAGGGCCCGTTCCGGCATACAGCTCAAGCGCAGCCCCGCCGATTTGCTCGTGCTTTGCTGGTGCGTGCTCTCGCCGATGGCCACTTCGCTCTCGAACGGCCTCGGAGCTTATAACGGCCTTACGAACGCCGTCGGCAACCTCCTTTCCTGGGCGGTCTTCTATTGGGCCGGAAGGAGATACTTCGGGAGTCCCGAATCCATGCGGAAGCTCACGGTCGCCCTGGTCGTCGGCGGGCTCCTGTATCTTCCCCTGATCGCCTTCGAGGTCAGGATGAGTCCCCAGCTGTCGAGGATAGTGTACGGCTTCTTCCCGCATTCCTTCGTCCAGCATATCCGCTACGGGGGGTTCCGCCCGATCGTCTTCATGCAGCATGGCCTGATGGTCGCGTT
>CAYPHO010000248.1:0-5126 GCA_964410245.1 uncultured Treponemataceae bacterium
TAGCGGCTCACTTTTGTGCGTTGGTTTGCGATGATGAGGATTATCAGGCGGCACGTGAGGCAATATTGGAGTTCGCAAAGACGAGCCACAGGGCAATGGATTTAGGCTTGTTAGAGGAGCGTGAGAGATGATTAGCGAAATGCAACCTAAAATATGGGTTTGGTTTAAGCACAAATTGTCTAAATTGTTATTTACGTTGTTCTTGAAAGTAGAGGGTCAAACAGAAGAACAGTACTGGACAAATATCCGTGAATATATGTCGGAGGAGGGTGAAGAATGAACCGAACTTACGAGGAGTGGGTCGAGAAGGTCACAAATACCAACGCTGACATTGCTCTTGCGGACATGCTGGCGGACTGGCAGGCTGACATCATCCAGCGCACGAAAGCGGAGCATCTGCTCAGGGTAAGAGCGAACGCGCTGGAATTGCGTGAGGCAGAGTTGGAAGCGGAGGTTGAGGAACTGATTGACCTCGGCAATAAATTATCTTATGTAGTGTATGAAACACAACATGAAAAGCTGGCTAAAAAATGGACAATGTTTGTGAGCAAGAAATGATAACAAAAGAAGACGTAGAATTTGTGCAAGATTTGATTAAAAAAGTAGAGGATCGAGAAATATTAACAGATCAAAATTGCACTTATATTGTTTTATGTTTACGAAATTGGCTAGACTTAAAACTGCGATTAGCTGGTCAGTGGGATATAGCAAAAGAAATGGAGGACAAAAATGTACGACACAGAATATGATAAATATGTGGACCACATTCTGAAGCACGGAATAGAAGAAATTCCGCGAGGAGAAAAGACTAAGTCAGTAAAAGATGTTAATATTGTTATACTACCAGGGGAAACTATTCGAAGGCGTAAAGATAATCCTTTAATAGGATTTATGGAAGGACTGCAATTTGTGGCAGGAATTTTTAATAAGTCTGAATTGGCAAGAGTTGCGCCAAACGCAAATTTGGATTTATTTGGACCTACGTCTTCGTATGGTTTAAGAGTTGGCGAACAAGTTAGTTGGATTATAGATGAATTAAAAGAAGATAAGTATTCTAGAAGAGCAGTTCTTGTATTAGCAGACGATAAAGAACACTTGCGTGAAAGACCTTGTACTACTAGTATGCAATTTTATACTAGGAATGGTATAGTGTTATATACTACAGTGACAATGAGAAGCTCAGACGCTATTTGGGGATTGCCATATGATTTTGTACAATTTGGTATGATGGCTAAAGTAATAGCTAATTGTCTGGATTGTGCTACAGGCACTATGGTAATTAATATTGCGAATGGCCACATTTATGAGTCAACAAAACATTTAGCAAAAGATTTTGAAGAGTGGAAATTTACAATTCCAGAATTCTATACTTTACCAGAATACGAGAAATGGGCGCTAGAGTTAATACCAAAATTGGACGCTAAAATGCTAGAAACAGAGTTTAACTTTAAATTGTCAGAAAAGAGTTATTGATGAAACGGCCTGCAGCGTATTTAGTGCTTACTGCCGGTACTTTAATGACTGACATAGAGTTATCTAGTTTGCAGTGTCGCGATCTAGTGAAATGGATGGATTATATGGGATCTGCGGCCCAAAAAACCATAAATTTTGTAGACACTAATATTTTTAAAGATAACGACTGTAGCGAAATAAAAGAACTATGGGATGAGTTAATCGCAGAATTATATCCAGAAGGGATAAAAAATGGATTTTTTGGATAGCGTGATTTACGACCCAGCAATTGGAATGGAATTGTTGTCAAATGATAGTGTAATCAGTTTCGATTTAGAAACAACTGGTCTAAGTCCATGGCGAGATAATATTGCTTTAATGCAATTTTATGGAAACAACACGAAAACTCCTGTACTTATTAGAATTTACGACGGGGTAATTCCAGAAGTTGTTAAAACGTTTTTCGCTGTGGGAGATAAGCTATTTGTAGGACATAATGTTGTTGGATTTGATGTACTGTTTTTAGACACACACGATATTGATTGGGATAATAATAGATGGTATGATACTTTGATTGGAGAAGGTGTAATATCTACCACTTCAAGACATGATGTATCTAGAAACCTAAAAAATTCAATCAGGCGACGTCTTGGGATGAGTATTGATAAAGATATAGAGCATGGAAAGTGGACAATAGATACTCTGTCAGAACAGCAACTTACGTACGCTGTAAATGATGTGTTATATCTGCAAGATCTAATGCGTGAGCAAAGAGAGAAAGCAGAATCTCAAGATCAAACAGAAGCGCTAGATATGGAAATGGAATTAGCACCAATAGTTGCTAAGATGACTATAAACGGTTTACCATTAATATCTGAATACCTAAATATGTGGCTAGACGAGCAAAAAGAAATTGAGCAGCGGTCTAGAGAATGGTTAATTGAGAAACTAGGGCCAATAAATCTAAATTCGCCGGTGCAGCTTATGAAAAAGTTCGCGGAATTAGGGCTTAATTTTGAAAACACAAAAGCCGAGACTTTAACTGCAATTGCAGAATTTGGTGAAGGAGAGGCTTCAGAAATTGCTGCGCATCTTTTAGAATACAGAGCTCCTGCTCAACGCATGAAAATGTACGGGGAATCTTGGCAAAAGCAGCACATTGTTGATGACTGGGTGCACGCGCGGTTTTGGCAAGTTGGCACTGATACAATGAGATTCTCTTCCTCAAATCCTAATTTGCAGCAAGTCCCCAAAGATGGGCGCAAAATTATTGGGAATTTAGACGGAGTGACTATAGTAAATGCTGACTATTCTCAAATTGAAGTTCGTATAGCCGCTCAAATAGCGAAAGACGAAAAGCTAATAGAAGTTTTAGATTCTGGAGACGTACACAAAGGAATAGCGGCTCAAATATTTGGGATTTCAGAAGACATGGTAACCGCTGAACAACGTAAACTTTCGAAAGCCGCAACATTTACTTTACTATTTGGCGGCGGTCCTAAAATGCTTTATGAATACGCGAAAAATTCTGGATCTCATATTGAGTTTGATGACGCTAGGGAAATTTTTTCTAGGTTTTTTGTGGCGTTTGAAGGGCTCAAGGATATGAGGTATAAAGCCTACGGCATGGCAAAAAATCGTAAAGTAGTTACTATCCGACTACCAAATTCTGCGAAACGTGTATTGGTCGGCGGAAACGTAACTCCAACTAGAATATTAAATACTGTAGTTCAAGGAACCGCCGCAATTGGAATGAAATATGCGTTGCTTGAAGCTGATAAAATGGGGCTCACAAAATATATCGGCGCTACAGTTCATGATGAATTAGTTGCGGCTGTGCCAGATGGCGAGGTTGAAGAGTACAAAAAGGCTTTAGAGCAAGCCATGATAAATGGAATGCATCGCATATTTCCAGATATGAAAGTTTTAGTGGAGGCAAAAGATGGAAAATATTGGCAACCGTAATAATGAGGCGTTGTCAGCAATTTTGTGTGTGAATGAAAATGCATATCTCGTTGAAGATGGAATCAGAGCATTTAGAGATATTCATAATGCAACCAATAAAATTGCTAGTCATGGTGAAGGTAAATTAGCTGATGTGATCGAAAGCTCAGATGCTTTACGTACTTATGTATTAGCAACAATTGTGGAGTTAGCTGAATTTGTCCAGACTCTGCCTTGGAAACCTTGGAGAACGTCGGTAAAAGTTATAGATGACAAAAAGGTGCTCGATGAGTTTGCGGATATTTTGGCGTTTATTGGTGTGTTAATAACAATATTAAATAATATGGGGTATTCGCCTGATCAGATCACTGATGCTTATATACTAAAAGAGCACATTAATATAAATAGATTTATTGAAAACAATGAGGAGAAAGAAAACGATGTCAAAGTATAAAGTACTTTTTGATATGAAGAAAGTTAGCTTAAATACTATAAATCTATTTATAGAAGCCGACTTTACAAAGGACAAAGCGGCGGAACTTTTAGCCACGATAAGTCTTGTTCGTGATTGCATATGGGATATAGAAAATGCAGAATATGTAAAAGATATAGACAAGATTGAAGAGTACATGGGGTCTATAAGATTAGAAGAAATAGATGCTCTTGTAAACGATATATTAAATCAAATAAAATTAGTACGTTCTTGGAATGAAGCACTCAATAAAGAAGATACAATAGAATAATTATAACTCTAGGGCTAGAATAATATCTAGCCCTAGATACACAACCACGCTCCTACCACAAAAGGAGATAATTTATTATATCATATTTATTACAAAAGTTTCCCTGTGACACATAAATATCACTTTTGATATCCTTACGCATAATAATAATATTCTTTATTATATGTTATTATTTGGCTTCCTTTATCTCTATTACATCTTTAGCTTGTGGTGTTAATGAGTATGTGACTTGGTTGATAGTTGTGGCTATAAAGAAAACACTTACTAATCTCCAAATTGTGATTGGCTCACTGGTTTGTAGCACGCCATAGAAAATAAGTAAATAAACTGTGACTGAAGCAATCGCCAATAATCCTAACATAACGGCTGACTTGATAGCAGACTGCAAAGCCGCATACCAAGTACGCAAACCAGGAAACCAACCAAACAACCAACTCAACGCAACCCCGACTAATCCAGCAATTAATTCAGGCGTAAATTCAATAAACATAATATTCTCCTTATAACACTTCTAATAGGTACAAAACTACTTGAACTATGACTGCACTGATAATAATCCATGATGCTCTATTTGCGTTCTCGGACGCTTTGCACTGCATTTCTTCAATCCGTTCAAGCCTTGCAAGAATACTGTGGCTTGGGTCACCATTACCATACAAAGTCTTCTGCAATGTCTTGAACTCTAGCCGTATATCCTCTGACAATTTAATAACGGTTTGGCGTAACTTCTCTGTTTCGTCTATGCGTTCTTTTATTGCTTGTTCTGCCAAATCTGCAATCATCTTTACCGCCTTTGGAATATCTTCTTCGGTACGAACTGAGTCCCACAGCAATTTTACCTTCTCTTTATCCGGCATCTTGACCTCTTATATTTTGAAGAGTCTCACTTAGTTTAGTCGGTTTCATGGGCTCTCCTATAAATAGGCTTTTCCACCGTGTTTGCTCGACCATGGCTCTATCTATTAATGATATTATATCACTATCGTC
>CAYPHO010000249.1:0-5049 GCA_964410245.1 uncultured Treponemataceae bacterium
GACGAAGACACTGCAACGTTCATCGTTACACCAGTGAACGATCCGCCAGTTATCACTGGCCAGGCTCAAATGCTCTCGACACCCGAAAAAACCGCGCTGGAGATCCTGCTTTCGCACCTGACTGTCATGGATGTAGACAACGTCTATCCAGCTGACTTCACCCTGACCGTTTTGGCAGGGGACGATTACCAGCTTTCCGGCAATACGATCACACCGGATGTTGGTTTTCTCGGAGACTTAACGGTTCCCGTGAAGGTCAATGATGGTCTAGCCGATAGCAACACTTTCGACCTGACGGTCACGGTTGCTGAAGGAACACCCGTTTTGCCTTCCAACTTCTGGGGTTACATCCACTTTGCGGCGGGTGACCCTGGCACACCAACTGAGGGAGACACCCTCTTTGCTTACCTGGATAACCAAACCGCGGCGATCGCAAGCGATGTTCTTGGCTACGATGAAGGTCAAGTCGCTTTTACTTATGCGATAAATGTACCTGCCTATCCCAATGGAACACATCCCGCGACCGTCACCTTTAAACTGGGTGATCGGGTTTTGGCAACCGCCCCGTGGAGCTCGGGAGGCAATGTTCAGTTGAATATACATCCACCCCTGCCGGATGCCGGCGGACCGTATGTGAGCCTGGTTTCAGCAGGTTCGATCAACCTGGCTGGCTTGGTAAACGATTGGGACGATGATGTGGCCACCCAAAATTGGGATCTGGATAATGATGGAAGCTTTGATGATGGGTCTGTTCTCACACCAACCTATAGCTTCACTTCAGCTGGAACTTACCCTGTCAGCCTGAAAGCTGTGGATCTACAGGGAGGTGTAGGCATTGACACCACACAGGTGTTTGCCATCACTTTGAGCGGAAATTCCGGGCAGGTTTATAACGGCAGCCCGAAGACGGTGACAGTGGCAGGAGTTGACTTTCCATTCTCTTACACAGTCCTTTATGACGGTAGTGCCACGGCTCCGACAAATGCGGGTACGTACGACGTGCTCGTTCAGATTCTGTCTGGCTCAAATATAATCGTGAGCTACCCAACCGAAATGACAATCGCCAAGGCGTCTCAAACAATCACGGTCACAACCCATGTGCCAGCCACTGCAGTTTATGGCAGCACATTTACCGTAGCTGGCACAGCCTCATCCGGTTTGACCGTAGCCTACACCAGCGGCAGCCCAAGCGTATGCTCCGTAACAGGGGCAACCTTCACATTGCTGAGCGGCACGGGCACCTGCGTGGTGCAGTACGACCAGGCTGGCAATGATAACTTCAGCGCCGCGGCCCAGGTGATAGAAAACGTCACCGCAACTAAGGCGGCTCAAACAATCACGGTCACAACCCATGTGCCAGCCACTGCAGTTTATGGCAGCACATTTAGCGTAGCTGGCACAGCTTCATCCGGTTTGACTGTAGCCTACACCAGCGGCAGCCCAAGCGTATGCTCCGTTTCAGGGGCGACCTTTACGATGCTAAGCGGCACGGGTACTTGTATTGTGCAATACGATCAGGCTGGTGATGATAATTACAACGCCGCGATCGGGGTGACAGAAAGCGTCACCGCTGCAAAGGCGGCTCAAACAATCACTGTTTCAACCCATGTACCAGCTACTGCAGTTTATGGCAGTACATTTACCGTAGCTGCCACAGCCTCATCCGGTTTGACTGTAGCCTACACCAGCGGCAGCCCAAGCGTATGCTCCGTTTCAGGGGCAACATTTACGATGCTGAGCGGCACGGGCACCTGCGTGGTGCAGTACGACCAGGTAGGCAACGATAACTACAGCGCCGCGACACAGGTGACAGAAAACGTCACCGCAGCCAAGGCGACAGCTACAGTGCAATTGAGCAACCTCACCCAGACTTATAACGGCACCCCGAGGTCAGTGACAGTCACGACAAATCCTGTGGGTCTCACTGTTGTGGTTACTTACGACGGTTCAACAACGCCTCCCTCAGCTGCTGGCAGCTACGCGGTTGTTGCGACGGTCAACGACGCGAACTACGAGGGTTCAGCCTCCGGCACCCTGGTCATCACTGGACTAAGCCACAGTATCGAACTCGTAGCGGGCTGGAACCTGGTGTCTTTCAACCTGGTCCCAACTAACCCAGCTATTGCAGAAGTTCTGGCTGGGATTATGAACGATGTGATCCTGGTCTATGGCTGGAATGGAGAAGATGGGGAATGGATGCGCTTTGACCCGGCAGTTGAATATGGAAATACCCTTTCAACACTGAGTCCTTCCCAGGGCTTCTGGATCAATATGGAAGTCGCAAGGTCACTCACCGTTTTGGGAACAGCACCCACCACTACCGATATCGCCCTCTATGTAGGCTGGAACCTGATCGGCTGGCCATCCGATGCAAACACAGCCTTACCGGGTGCTTTATCAGATATTGCTGCTAATTACAGCCTGATTATGGCATACCACGCCAATGAGACGACCACCGACCCATGGAAACTCTATGACCCGCTAGCTCCCGCCTTTGCCAATGACCTGACGGCAATGGCACCTGGTTGGGGCTATTGGATCAATATGACAGCTGCTGATTCTTTGCAGATTGGGTACTAATTTTCGAATGGAGACTCCGGGGGCAGTTTTGATTGCCCCCGGAACCAGAAAAGGAGATCTTCATCTATGCGGAAAATTCGAATAACCATCACCTGTTTCATTGTTATTGCGGCTTTATTGGTAAATTTTGGCGCAGTATATGCTGTGCCGCCCTTACCTTCCAGCTTTTACGGTAAGGTTTCACTGAACGGATCGAATCTCCCGGAAGGTACGGTGATTGAAGCACTCATCAACGATAAAGTGATCAGTGAGGCTCAAACTTTGATTTACTCGGGTGATTCTGTATTTGCCATCGATATCAATGGAGACGATCCGAGCACTGGCATAGTCGAAGGCGGTAAAGAAAACGATGTTATCAAATTTCGGATAGGCGGATTGATGGCAAAAGAGACCGGAACCTGGCATTCCGGGACGAATGTGGAGTTGAACCTCACAATTACTGCCACGAACACTCCTCAACCTCCTGAACCAACAAAAACCCCTGTCCCCACCCAGACGAATATTGTTCAACCAACTCAAATTCCAACGGCGAGACCGACTCAGACTTCCAAACCAAACCCAACTACTGCTGCGCCTGCTCCAACAACCCAAAGTATTACACCGCAACAAACTTCTGTTGTTGCTGAGGTACCGGCAGCACAAACAACACAACAACCAACAAATCAAGAAGTAAACCAGACTGAAATTAGTTCGGACACGGAGAATGAGACATCCGCGTCATTGCCACCGCAGCAGGATTCGACCCAGGCTGCGTACTTGTTGAACAAAGGAGAAAACAGAATCCAATCTCAACAGAAAACCCAACAATTACTACTGATCTTAGCGCTTTGTCTGTTTATTGTTGTCGCTGGCATTTTATTAGCCAGGTATTTGCAAAATAAAAAAACAAAAAATCAAAACTCAAAACCAAAGTAATTTCAAACTTTAAAAGAGAGGCGATTATGAAAATTCGAAAAATTGTTGTAACAAGCGCGATCCTGATAGTTCTTCTATTGGGCACATTTTCGACTGTTAAAGCTGTTCCTCCTTTGCCGTCCAGTTTTCATGGAACAGTGAAAGTAAATGGAGCGAATGTACCTGCCGGGACGCTTATCACAGCCTGGATTAATGGGGTGCAATATGCTCAAACCTCCTCAATAATGTATGGGGGGGACAGTGTATATGCCCTGGACGTGCCAGGCGATGACCAAAGTACAACAGGCGTCATCGAAGGTGGTGTCCAAGGTGACACGATCATCTTCAAGATTGGGGGAGTCGCGGCACCCCAAACAGGCAGCTGGGCGACCGGTACCAATGTCACACGTAACTTAGCTGTTCAGGTTATCACCGTGACAGCGGATGCAAAAACAAAAGTTTACGGTGCTGCTGACCCTGTGTTCACCTATACCTATTCGCCAAGCAACCCTGTGGTGACATTTACAGGAGCCCTGGGACGAGTGACTGGAGATGATGTAGGCGCTTATGCGATCACGATCGGCACACTTGCTGCTGAAGGGTATACGATCGAATTTGTCCCGGCAAACCTGACAATCACGAAAAAACCGGTCACCATTACCGCGGACAGTAAAAGCAAAACATACGGTTCTGCTGATCCGTTGTTGACCTACCAAGTTGCGCCAGCTTTGGTGGCAGGAGATAGCTTCACTGGTGGTTTAGCCCGTGGTTCAGGCGACATGGTTAACGTCTACCCAATTGTGATCGGAACATTGGCGATAAACGATGGGAACGGCGGAGCAAATTACACGATTACTTTTGTTCCCGCGAACTTCACAATTAGCAAACGACCGATCACCATCAAGGCTGATGATAAAAGCAAAATTGTCGGAAACCCTGATCCAGCCCTGACCCACAGCATTACCAGTGGATCCCTGGCGTATGACGATGTGATCACAGGTAGTTTAGTGCGTGATGCGGGTGAAACAGTTGGAAGCTATCCTATCCGAAAAGGCACCCTCGCAATCAGTGATGGTAATAGCGGTGGCAACTACAATCTGACTTTTGTAGAAGGCACATTGACCATCGGTCAAACCCCATTAACCATCACAGCTCAACCGGCCACCAAGGTTTATGGTGCCGCTGATCCAACATTTACCTATGTGGCTTCAGATCCTTCCGTGCCACTGACAGGCGCATTGGGTAGAGCTGCTGGAGAAACAGTAGGTGTTTATGCGATAAACATTGGAACTCTTTCAGCAGGAAGTCAATATGCCATTAATTTTGTGCCAGCCAACCTGACAATTACAAAGAAGGCTGCTTCGGTCACTCCCAACGCTGCCAGTAAAGTCTATGGCGCTGTGGACCCAACCTTCAATGGAACGCTCACCGGCTTCCTGGTCGCGGATAATGTCACCGCTGTATACAGCCGTACCCCAGGCGAGACCGTGGCAGGTAGTCCTTATATTATCAGCGCGGTTCTGAGCCCGGGTGGTGTTTTGGGCAACTACGAAATCACCTACAACACTGCCAACT
>CAYPHO010000250.1:0-5044 GCA_964410245.1 uncultured Treponemataceae bacterium
GGTCAGGCTCGACGCCAAGAAGCTCGATGTCGCCTATCCCGTGCAGAAGATGTACCTGCGCAAAACGGACGGCCTGCCGGTCAAGCTCGAGAGCTTCAGCGCGGGCGAGACCCTCCTGCGCACCACGTACTACGTCGACTACAAGGCCCTTCCCGGCGGCAAGTACCTCTTCACGAAGCTCCTCGCCCAGGACGCCCTGGAGAAGGGCCAGAAGACCTTCCTGACGAACGAGGGCATCTCCACCGAGAAGATCGCCAACTACACCTTCTCGAAGGCCTTCCTCGAGGAGAAGTCCCGATGAGGGCGGCGGGCGGCGGGCGGCGCGGCGGCGCGGCGCGTGCCATTCTCGCGGCCGTCCTCGCGCTCGCCCTCGCGGCGGGCACGGCGGCCCAGGACGCGCCCCCGCCTGCCGAGGACGACCCTTTCGCCGCCGGAGCATTCGAGGCTGCGGCCGGCATCGGCGCGGGCGATGGCGCGGCGGACGAGTCCGCGCCCCAGGGCGCCGCGGGCGAGGCCGCCGACGCGCTCGGCTTCGGCGCCCCCGTCAACGAGGCGAAGATCGAGTACCTCGTCGGCGGGAGCTTCGCGATCTCCGGCTCGGCCTATATCGCGCCGAGCTTCGACGGCTACGCCGCCTCGGCCGCGGCTTCCGGCAAGCTCTTCGCCAAGGTCAGCGTGCCCGATCGCGGCGCCCTCTTCGCCTCGTACTCGGTCAGGCAGGCCTTCCTCAAGGCGCTGTCGGAAGGCGGCCCCGTGAATTTCGGCGCTGCCGAGAGCCTGGACGAGCCGACCCTGGGGCTTTCCGAGCTGCACTACAGCTTCGACCTGGGAAAGGCCGTCTTCTTCCGCCTGGGCAAGCAGCTGGTCGCCTGGGGGCCCTCCTTCTTCTGGACTCCGGTCGACTTCGTCAACGCCGAGCGGGCGAATCCCTTCGCCGCCCTGGATACCCGCGCCGGGCAGTCCGGGCTCAAGGCGACGATACCCCTGGGGCCGGCGAACCTCGTCGCCTTCGCGGATTTTTCGCGCCTCGTCGAGGAGGGCGAGCCCAGCGCCAGCGACCTCGCCGACGCCCTCGTCTATTCCGCCCGCGTCGATACTGCCCTAGGCGGCTTCGAGTGGGGTCTGTCGGGATCCTGGGGCGCCGAATCCCAGGCCAAGGCGGGCTTCGACTTCTCGGGCTACCTCTTCGGGACGACCCTGTACGGCGAGATCGCCGCGGCGCCGGCCTACTCGAGCTACGAGGCCTACGCCCAGGCCGCGGCCGGCTTCTCGCGCGCGTTAGGCGACCTTAAGAAATGGACGCTTTCGGGCGAGGGCTTCTTCAATTCGGCCGGCGCCGAGTACGGCGCGGCCGAGCTATTCACGGGCTTCACGTCAGGCGCGCTCAAGCCGCTCTATATCGGTATCTGGTACGCCAACGTCTCCCTTAAGGCCGAGGATCTCCTCTTCGACGGCCACGACGCGACACTGTCCGCTACCGCGAATTTCTCGGACCTGTCCTTCCAGGCGAGGCTCGTCCAGGATATAAGCATAAAGGGCGCCCCTCCTTTCAGCCTGACTATCGCCTACTCGGGCGGCGGGGAGGGCAAGGAGTTCACCAGCGCGGCCGGGAACGGCGCCATGGAAGCGACGCTGAGGACCAAGCTCGATTTCTGAAAGGGAAGCGATGCGCGACGTACTCGTTATCGGCGCGGGGCTGGGAGGGCTGACCGCTGGGGCCCTCCTGGCCAAGCGGGGCCTGGACGTCCTGGTCCTGGAGCGCGGCTGCGCCCCGGGCGGGGCCTGCTCGGCCTTCCGCAGGAACGGATGCACCCTCGACCTGGGCGCGGCCATGCTCTTCGGCTTCGGGGAGCGCGGCTTCAATCCCCACCGCTTCGTCATGAACGAGCTCGAGGAGGAGATCGAGGTCTACCGCCACGAGGCGATGTACCGGCTCCATTACCCCGACGCCGAGGGCCGCGACCGGCCCGTCGTCTTCTGGCCCGAGAGCGAGCGCTTCTTCGGCGAGCTGTCGAGGCTCTTCCCCGGCTCGATCGCCGAGCTCAGGCGCCTCTATCGCGACCTCGAAAGGCTCTACGGGGGAATCGTGTCGGCCAACTCGGCCTTCCTCTCGCCCACCGAGACGCCTAGGGAAGAGCTGCTCGCCGGCCTCCTGCGCCATCCGATCACCCAGGCCCGCCTCCTGTCCCTCCTCTCGAAGAGCGCGGCCTCCCTCATGCGGAAGCGCGTCGAGGATCCCGCGGTCCTGCGCTTCTTCGACAAGCTGACCTCGACCTACTCCTACACGACCCTCGAGGAGACGCCCGCGGCGCTGGCCGTCACCATGTTCGTCGAGAACCACGTCGGCGGCAGCTACTATCCCGCCGGATCGCCCATGGCCCTCGCCTCCAGGCTCGAGAAGGGCCTGGAGAAATTCGGGGGCGAGGTCCGCTACGATTCGACGGTCGAGCGCATAATCGTCGAGGAAGGCCGAGCCGTCGGCGTCGAGATGGAGGGCGGCGAGATCTTCCGCGCCCGCGACATCGTCTTCGGCGGCAACGTCTGGGACCTCTACGAGCGCCTCCTGCCTCGGGACATCGTTCCCCCGGAACTGCTTCGCAAGGTCGGCGCCCTGGTCCCCAGCTATCCCAGCTCGGTGCTCTACGGCGCCGTCGCGGATTCGGCCGTCCCGAAGGACGCCTTCCCCGTCGAGATGCTCATCGGCAATCCCGACCGGATCGACGAGAGCGACGTGACGCTCTATTTTTCCTCGATCGAGGACCCGAGCCTCGCGCCGCCCGGCTCGCAGGTCTTCATGCTTATCGGGCCGGCGGGCCCCTACGGAGCCGCCCGCGAAGGGGCCGCCGCCTCGGCCTGGCCCTCGCATCTCGATCCCGGGTACCGGAGCCCCGCCTACGAGCGCGCCAAGGAGATCGAGGCCGAGCGCATGCTGGGCCTGGTCGAGCGCCGCTTCCCCGGCTTCAAGTCCGCGATGATCTTCAGCGAGCTCGGCTCGCCCTCGACTATCGAGCGCTACCTCCTCAAGCGCGGCGGGGCCGTGGCCGGTCCCAAGAGCTGTATGGGGCAGGAGCTGATGAACAGGCAGGCGGCCGCGACCTTCCTGCCCGGGCTCTGGGCCTGCGGCGAGTCGACGGTCATGGGAACCGGCACGCCGGCCGTCACCATCTCGGGCATCAGCGCGGCGGACGCCCTCCTTCGGTCGAAGGGAATCGCCGAGTATCGCCCCCGGCCCTTCGATCGGCAGTACGTCCGCGTCATCCCGCGGGGGACGCCGGGCAATCGGCCGCGGCCCGCCTTCGCCGAGGCCGCCTGCTGCCAGTGGTGCGAAGTCGCGCCCTGCCGCGCGGCCTGCCCCGCCGGCATCGACGTCATGGGCGTCATGCGGCGGCTGGAGGCGGACAACGCCCGCGGGGCGCTGAAGCGCTTGCGCGGGACCGACGCGGCTTTCCTGTCATGCTCGAGCTGCGCGAGTCGCCCCTGCCTCGAGGTCTGCTCGAGCCGCGAGGCGGACGGGAGGCCCGTGCCGATACCCGATCTGCTCGCGGCCCTCGCGAAATTGCGTTTCGCCCGGTGAAAATCGCCGGGGAAACCGGCTTCTTCCCGAAGTAACCGCTTCGCGTCCTTCGAAAAGGCGGGTATACTGCCGCCCGGAGGCCGACATGAAACAATCCTTCGTCGAGATCGCGAAGCGCGTGAAGGGCCTGCGCGAGATCTCCGGCATCTCCCGCGACGACTTCGCCGCCCAGATCAAGATCGGACCCGACCAATATAGGAAGTACGAGGAGGGCGAGGAGGACATCCCCGTCGGCGTCCTCCTCGCCGCGGCCTCGAGGCTCGACGTCGACGTCACCGCCTTCATCGCCGGCGAGGAGCCGCGCATGAAGGTCTATAGCCTGGTCCGCGCGGGCCGGGGGCTCGAGGTCGAGCGCCGCAAGGAGTACCGCTACCGCGACCTCGCCTACAACTTCGCGGGGCGCAAGGCCGAGGCCTTCCTCGTCACAACCGATCCCAAGCAGGGTTCTCCCGCCCACGGCTATTCGCATGAAGGCCAGGAGTTCAACTACCTTTTGTCGGGGAAGATGAAAGTCGTCGTCGACGGGCACGAGCTCATTATGGAAGAGGGCGACGCCCTCTACTTCGATTCCGGCAAGGAGCACGCGATGGCCGCCATGGACGACGCGCCCGCTACCTTCCTGGCGATCACCATCAAGGCCTAAGGGAGGACGAGGTGCTCGATCGATTCCTGAAGCGGACCGAGTTCTCCTCCTACGAGGACTTCCGCGAGAACTTCCATATAGACGTCCCCGAGGACTTCAACTTCGCCTACGACGTCGTCGACGAATGGGCCAGGCGCGAGCCGGGCAAGCTCGCCCTCCTGTGGACGGACGACGAGGGCGACGAGAAGAGGATCAGCTACGCCGAGCTCAAGGAGCGCACGGACCGCGCGGCCGCCTTCTTCAAGGCCCAGGGCATCCGCAAGGGCGACGCCGTCATGCTGATCCTAAGGCGGCGCCACGAATTCTGGACCGCCATCATCGGCCTCCACAAGATCGGCGCGGTGGCGATCCCCGCGACCCACCTGCTGACGGTCAAGGACATCGTCTACCGCAACAACGCCGCCGATATCCGCATGATCGTGTCGATCGCGGATCCGGCCATCATGGAGAGGATCGACGAGGCCCAGCCCAAGTCGCCCAGCCTGGCCAAGAAGGCCTTCGTGTCCTTCCCCGCCTTCCCCGCCCCGGGACCTAAGGACTGGCTCGACTTCAACGCCTGCCTGGACGGCTCGCCCGCTTCCTTCGAGCGCCCGAAGGGGGCCGAGGCGACGAATACGGGCGATCGCTTCCTCCTGTACTTCACCTCGGGCACGACGGGCATGCCCAAGATGGTCGCCCACGACTTCGCGTACCCGGCGGCCCACATCATCACCGCCGCCTACTGGCTGCGCTGCCGCGACGGGGGGCTGCATCTCACCGTCTCGGACACCGGCTGGGCGAAGTCGGCCTGGGGGAAGCTCTACGGGCAGATGATCTGCGGCTCCGCG
>CAYPHO010000251.1:0-1085 GCA_964410245.1 uncultured Treponemataceae bacterium
TACTTTTTTTGCGTCTCCGAATTCCTCAATATTGCCTCTGTGGAGAAAGATCGCGTTGGCCCCTCCGAGCCAGCTTCCCTCGGTTACCGAGTCGGCGGTGCTGAACACCGCGCGGTCGGCGGTCGGGTCGACCGCGTCCGCGATCAAGGGGAGCTGGTCCTCGTAGTTCGATACCGCCGCGACGAAGCGCAGCCGGCTCGTCGCGGGAATGCCCTTCGCCGCGAGGGCCGCGAGGGCCCTACCGGGATCCGCGAGCCCCTTGTCCAGGGGATTCGCCTCGATGTCCTCGACGTAGGCCGGGTTGCGGATCTTCAGCGAGGAGACGGTGTGGCTCTCCATGTTGTCGATGGTCATCCTGTCCATGCCGGACATGACCGAATCGAAGAAGATGAAACTCGCGATGCCCGCGGTCATGACGATCGCAGTGATGATCGTCCGCCTTCTGTGCCGCGCGGTATTGCGCAGCGCAATCTTCCATAGTGATCCCATGGCTATTTCCTCTCGTCCGTGGTGACCCGTCCGTCGCGGATGGTCACGACGCGCCTGGCGTGCTCCATGACCAGCCGGTCGTGGGTCGAGAAGACGAAGGTCGTCCCGCGCTCGGCATTGATCCCCTTCATGAGCTCCACGATCTCCTCGGCGGTCTTCGAATCGAGGTTGGCGGTCGGCTCGTCGGCCAGCACGACCAGGGGCCGCTTGACCAGGGCGCGGGCGATGGCGACGCGCTGTTCCTGGCCTCCCGAAAGCTCGCGCGGAAAGCGGTCTCCCATGCCCGAGAGGCCCACCGCCGCGATCATCTCGTCGGCTCGCTTGCGCGACTCGGCCTTGCCGAGCTTCCGCTCGATGACCAGGGGAAGCTCGACGTTCTCGCGCACGGTAAGCACCGGGATGAGATTGTAGGATTGGAAGACGAAGCTGATGCGGTCGCGGCGGTACTCGGATAGGGCTTCCTCGCCCATGCCGCGCAGCTCCTTGCCGTCGTAGACCATCTTTCCGCTCGTTGGCCTGTCCAGGCAGCCGAGGATGTTGAGCAAGGTAGTCTTGCCCGATCCCGAGGGGCCGACGATGGCGAGGTACTCGCCCTT
>CAYPHO010000251.1:1185-4027 GCA_964410245.1 uncultured Treponemataceae bacterium
TGGATGACCTTGTCGAGGCCGAGGCTCGACAGGCCGTCGCCCCGCTTCGCCGGAGGCTCGGTCTCCCGCTCGCTCGAGCTCATGGCCGCCGCTCCGGCTTGATGAAGATGAGGCCCCATACGCCGTAGGACAAGAAGGCCCCCGCCCAGAGGATCGCCGACCAGAGGAAGGGCGCCGACTCGATGAAGAAGAGGGACGCGAGGCCGGCGAGGAGCATGTACCAGCCCATGACGAGTATTTCCCTGCGCTCGAGCCAGGCGCCGTAGTTACCGCAGATGAAGGCGAAACCGATCGCGAGTATCGGTTCGATGTACCAGGCATGATCGATGGCGGCCGTGAAGATCGAGGCGACGATCATGAAAACTAGGGCAAGCGCGATGATCTGCGACCAATTGCCCTCGTAGAGAGCCTTCGTCGCCGTTATAAGATTGGCGCTCTCATCAAGCTCTACCACTTTCTTATTGACGATCACGAGCTTGCCGATTAGGCCTATAACGACAATCGCCGCGAGGCCGATCCACGAGGCGGTTTCCCATTCTCCTGGAATCGTCGTCGTGGAGCCGCCGCTCAAGGCCATGAAATGCAGGCCGAGGCAGTACGCCAATATGATAACTCCATACGGAAGCGACAAGATCGCGTAGCTCCTGAACCGCATGATCGAGCGCAAGAAAGGATTCGAGCGCCTGACCGCATGCTGGAGATCCTCGATATCTCGTCGAAGCTTTTCGATATCTGCCGAGTTCATATGAACCTCCATAAACAAGTTTATAATACAAACCTGTTTATATAATAGTCGTTGCGTTGGGAAAGTCAATATGACGATTTAGTTTTCCTGAGAGTGGTGAAGTGCTAATGATAAATGCTTTATGAAAAAAGAGATAGCAATATTGCAAACGTTAGGAAAAAACCAAACGTTCGAAAAAGCCAACTGATCGGCTCTCGTCATTTCGACGCGAACATGGTACACTGTCGGGCCGCCCGTTATGCGGGCGGCTCGCAAAAAGGGATGGAGGCTTGGAATGAGCAAGAGCGAGAATACGGTCGAGCCTGGCTACTACTCGATGGACGTCGATCCAGGAAAGGCCGAGCGACTCGTGCTGCGCTTCCCCGACGGCGAGCTTATCGTTCTTCCATCTGATAACGGCAAGATCGGCCTCGAGCTCGAGCTGCGGGGCAACCCCCTGCGCCTCCATGGCTGGCGCCCCTCCATCAGGGCGAGCGAGGGCATCCTCGTCGTGGCGGACGAGCCCTTCGACGACGTCGTCGCGAAAGTCGCGCGCATCCGGGTTCCTGCCTGCTTCCGCGATATCGAGGTCCATTCCTCGTCGGGCTCGATCGAGATTCGCGGCTTAACCGCCGATCTCCTCGCCAATACCGCCTCGGGCGATATCCGCGTCTTTGAGGGCGCTTCGGTCGAGGCGACCTCGATCGAGGGCAGGGTAGAGGTGGAATGCTCCTCGAGCGTGAACGTCAAGCTTTCGACCGGAGCCCTTCGATGCCGCGATATCTCGGGATCGGTCAGCGCCGAGACCCAGTCCGGCGACGTATCCGTCGAAGCCGCCGGCGGCAACGTCGTCGTCATGAGCGCCTCGGGCGACATCTCCGTGCTCAAGCCCGGCGGGCGGCTCCGCGTCGTGGGCGGCTCGGGCGACGTCGAGCTCGAGATCGCGGGCCGCTTCCAGGGCGGCGAGGTCAGCACGACCTCGGGCGACGTGAGCCTCGCCTTGACCGGCTCGGATCTCGAGCTCCGCGCCGAGACGCTCTCGGGCGAGCTGGACGCTCCCGGGGCGGAGATCGCCCTGACTACCGGTCCGCGGCGCTGCGCCCTTCGCCTCGGCGATGGCGGCCGGCGGCTTCACGTGCGCTCCGTATCGGGCGACATCGAGATCGAACGTTGAGTCGTAGACTCTCAATGAAAAGAAGGGCACGGAGATAGCGGAGAGAACGGAGATCACGGAGAAGAAGGGAATTTCGAGAGTAATATACGATATGCCGATTGATGATGAATTAAGGAGCGAAAGAATTACCTTCTCTGCAAGGTCATTCTCTCGCTCTTTTTTTCAACTCCCCTCTCCGTGATCTCCGTGTCCTCTTCTCTCGGGAAGTCTTCGCGGCCGCTACTCGAAGAGCTTCTTCACTTCCTTGTGGTAGATGTCGAGTATGGCATGGCGCTTGATCTCCTGCTTGGCCGAGAGCTCCTTGCCGACCTCGAAGGGCTTGGGCAGGAGGGCGAAGCGGAAGATGCGCTCGAAGCTCTTGAAGCCGTTCTTCATGGACACCAGCTCGTTGACCTCATAGTCGATCAGCTCGAGGACCTCGGGCTGCTGGAGGAGGGTCTCGTAGTCGATGTCGACGACGTTGTTCTCGCGGGCCCAGGCGGTCACGGCGGCCTCTTCGGGCACGATGAGCGCCGCCAGGTACTTCTGGTCCTGTCCCAGGACGACGGCCTGCGCGATGTACTCGCTCTCGATCAGCTTCTGCTCGATGGGTACGGGCTCGAGGTTCTCGCCGCCCAAGAGGACGATGGTGTCCTTGGCTCGGCCCGTGATCTTGACCTCCCCGTCCCGAGTGACCATGCCGAGGTCGCCGGTGTTGAGCCAGCCGTTCTCGTCGATCGCCTTCGCGGTCAGCTCGGGCCGCTTGTAGTAGCCCTTCATGATCGTCGGGCCCTTGATCATGATGAGTCCCTTGACGCCGGCCGGGACGCGCTCGCCGAGCTCGTCGACCACCTTCACCTCGACTCCCTCGATGGGCCGCCCGACGGTGCCGGGCACGGGCTTGTCCTGATGGCGCACGCCGACGACGGGCGCGGTCTCGGTGAGGCCGTAGCCCTCGAGGATCA
>CAYPHO010000251.1:4037-4908 GCA_964410245.1 uncultured Treponemataceae bacterium
TCGCAGGAAGCGGGCAGCGCGCCGCCGCCGGAGATGCCCGCGATGAAGCGGCCGCCGAGCTTCGACTTGATCTTCCGGTAGACGAGCAGGTGCCCCAGTCCGCGCAAGGGCGCGAAGAGGAGGAAGGGAAGGACGGCGGCCAGTATCTCGAAGAGGCGGACCTTGGGGGCGAATCTCGGCATCCTGCCCAGCATGTGGTCTCGGAAGTACGCGTAGCTCTCGCCGATGCCGACGAAGAAGCTGAACAGGGCCTTCTTCACCTCGCTCTGGTTCTTGATGTTGCGGTTGACGCCGTCTCGGATGGACTCCCAGATTCGCGGGACCGAGGTGAACCAGTGGGGCTGGATCGCCTGCATATCGGCGAGCATGATCGAGCCCACGGGCTTCGAGTAGGCGATGCCGGCGCCGCAGGTCAGGATGATGTACTGCACGACGCGCTCGAAGGAGTGCCAGACGGGCAGTACAGTCAGGAAGGCGTGGCCCGGCTTGATGTGCAGGACCGAGGGAAGGCGCTCGGTCTGGTGGAGGAAGTTGCCGTGGCTCAGCATGACTCCCTTGGGATCGCCGGTCGTGCCCGAGGTATAGATGATGGTCGCGAGATCGTCGCGTTGGCCCTTGGCGGCTTCCTCGTCGTACTCGCGGGGGCGCCGGACGACGCGAGCGGCGCCGATCTCTCGAAGCTCGCCGTAGGTCCGAATCGTCAATCCGGCGGCAGCGGCCTCGGCCTTGACCGCGGCCTCGGGCTCCTCGATCATGAGGATGTCCTTGAGGCCCCGCAGCCCTTGGCGCTGGGATAGGATCTTCTTAAGCTGCCGCTCGTTCTCGAGGACGGCGAGGCGGCATTCCGAGAAGTCCAGGATGAAGCGGATCT
>CAYPHO010000252.1:0-4898 GCA_964410245.1 uncultured Treponemataceae bacterium
GAGGCCATGCTCCGGCACTCCTTCCAGACCATGCCGCCCCACCAGTTGCCGTGCGAGGAGCCGAGTCCCTTGTCGACCGCCGCCAGCCAGGATTCCCAGGCCGCGTCCCCCATCCGATAGGCCGAGCCCGGGACCGCGCCCGCGTTCCAGGCTTTCAGGGCCTCGGCCAGGGCGGACACGAGGAGGGCGCGCTCGTCCGCGCGATCCTCCTCTTTCTCGAGGAAGGTGAAGCGGGCCCAGCCCGCCCCGTCGGCGATCTCCTCCCAGGTCTCGAAGCTCAAGCAGGGTATCTCGACGCCGGAGTCCCCGTTCCAGGGCTGGAGGACGGTAAAGCCCTTCAGGTCGTAGCCGGCGATGAGCTGGTGCTCCTTATAGGAGAGCATGCAGAGCTTCCCCGCGTCGAGCTCGGCCTTGATGCGCTCGTCGAGGCGGGCCCGCTCCTCGGGCCCGGTTCCCTCGGGGAATTCCGCGCCCCCCGCCTTTCGCATGCCCATGTTCCGCAGGGCGAGGTAGAAGGCGCCGTGGTCCCAGGCGTAGGGCCCGCTCGGGCACAGCTCATCGTGGACGTTGATCAGGAAGGCATGGCCCGAGTAGCCGAAGAGTTTCGGCACCGACCAGTCGAGGTCGAAGAAATCCGAGGCTCCCTTCACGCAGCCCATGAGGGTCGAGCAGAGGGGATCCTGCTTCAAGTTCGCTAGCTCCATGACGTTCAGCGGCTCCTTCATCCGCGCGAGGAAGGTCCGGTACTTCGCGTCCACCGTCCGCAGCTCGCCGGGGGCCACCCCGAACCAGGCCTTGAAGGCGGTCGTGAAGCTGTCCTGGGAAGCGTAGCCGAAGCCGAGGGCGGCCTCGGCTATAGGCGCGCCGGACATGATCGCGCGGGCCGCCTCAGTAAGGCGCCGTTTACGGAGATAGCCCGCGGGAGTCTCGCCGGCGACGTTGTAGAACTTCTGCCTGAGCCGGTTCTCGGAATAGCCCGAGGCCTCCGCCAGCTCGGGGCCGCGTATCCGGAGATCCGGATCGATGTCCGGATCTCGGAGGTGCGACTCGATCCACGCGGCCAGCTCCAGGGCGAGAAGTCTATCGTCCATCGCTTTCCCAACCGGGCGATGACATGATTAACGGCGTCATCGCCCGGTTATTCCTCGAGCGGCAGATTAGCGCCGTTCAAGTCCCCCGTCTTTGGATTTTCCACCATCGGCGAGGCCCATGATACCCCGCCGGGACCTATCGCGTCGCTATCGATCCAGGAAGCCGCTCTTCCGCATCCTCTCGGCGGCGGCGTCCCCCGAGCCCCTGGGGAATCCGCCCATCCATTTCACGAAATGCCAGTCGAGGTAGCGCTCGAAGCCCTGCTCGCGGAAATCGCGCGTCATGCCTATCGCTCGGGACTCGTCGTCGTAGGCCGCGATCATCTCGTCGAGCTCGCTCTCCGACGGCGGGGCGTAGCGGCCGTAATGCACGAGGCCCGCGCCGGCCCACCTGCCTCTTCGTGGCTTCCGAGCCCCGGAGGCGTAGCCGAGCATCAGCGTGATGATCGGGTAGCAGCCCCATTCGGGCAGTCCGAGGGCGCGATACGCGGACTCGATTCCCTTCCGCCCGATGCCGTTCGTGAACATCGAATCGATGCCGAGCGAGGAGGCCGCGATGCAGGCGGTCTGGGCCGCGAGCAGGGCGTCGACGCTCCAGGTCATGAAGCTCTCCATGCCGATCCCGCCCTCGCCGCCGCCGTGGCCCAGCCGGCGCGAGGCGGCGCCGAGTCGGTTGCCGTCGGCGCAGAAGACCAGGGCCCGCGAGCCCGAGTAGCCCGTCAGCTCCCGCATCAGCCCTCGGTCCTCCAGTACGATGATCGAGTAGCTCTGCTGGTTAGAGGCGGACGCGGCCCGCGTCGCCGCTTCGAGTATCGCCCGCAGGTCGTCCTCGCCGATATCCTTCTCGGAAAAGTCGCCGTGGGTCGTCCTGAGCTCGGCGATCAGCTCGAGCGTTCCGTTCTTCTCTCCTGCCATGCTATTCCTCCTTATCGGGCCCGCCCGGCATCGCGGGGAGGCACTCGAGATGCGCGGACAACTTGCCTAGAAGGGCGCGAAAAGTCTTGAGCTCCTCGGCCGTGAAGCAGGCATCCGGCGAGAAGCGCTCTTCGGGCCTGTCGGGATCCGCCTCGATCTCCCGCCGCTTCCGGCGCCCGGCCGCGGTCAGGATGATCCTACGCCTCTTCCCGTCCCCCGGATCCCGGGCTCCCGCGATCCACCCGTTCCGCTCCATGTTCTTGATGACCACGGTGGCCGTAGGCCTATCGCAGTACAAGAGGCCGGCGATATCCGAGGGATGCAGGTATTCGGCCCTTGAGAGCGCGCCCAAGAGGTAATACTGCTTCAGCGTTATCCCGTGCCGGGCGATTCCCTTCTGGAGGTAGCGCCTCCAGGTCAGGAAGCACTCGCCGATCCTGGGCATGAGCGTGTTCCCGCGCATAGTTAGAACTCTAACTATACGCGCGCCGAAAGTCAAGCCTCAAGGGCCGAAGCGCCCGTAGCGGACCTCGACCAGGCACAGCCCCCGCGACGGCAGGGCCCCGAAGCGGCGCGGTCCCGCCGCGCCCGCCAGGATCGACGCGGCGTCGCGCTCGTCGGCCTTTCCCCGCCCGGCCTCGACCAGGAGGCTGGCCATGATCCTCACTTGATTGTAGAGGAAGCCCGGGCCCACGAAGTACAGCTCGGCGAGCTCGCCCCCTCGATAGGGCCGGGCCTCGACGCGGACCTCGTCGAGCCGCCGAGCCGTATCGCCTCCCCTCGCGTTCGAGAGGGCGCGGAAATCGCGCTCGCCGACGAGGGCCTTGCCTACTCGCCGCATAGCCTCGAGGTCGAGCGGCGGCGATACCCGCAGGCTCGCCCGCTCCGTCTCGGCGTCCGACTCCTCGGATATGAACAGTCGGTAGCGATAGGTCTTCGAGCGCGCGTGCAGCCTCGCATGGAAGCGGGCGTCCGCCTCGACGCAGGAAAGGCAGCGCAGGTCGCCGGGCAGGAGCCGGCCGAGGCCCGCTTCGATCTCGGCGCAGGCGAGCGGGGTGAAGGCGTGGAAGCTCGCGGCCTGGCCCTCGGCATGGACGCCCGCGTCGGTCCGGCCCGCGCCGACGACCTCGATCCGCGCGCCGAGGAGCTCCGAGAGAGCGCGCTCGAGCTCGGCCTGGACGCTCCTTCCGGCGGATTCGGGCAGCCGCTGCCATCCCATGAAGAGCGAGCCATCGTAGGCCAGGGTCAGGAGGAAGTTGCGCCGAGCCATGGGACATGATCGAGCGTAGGGCGGCGAAGGTCAACCGCTTTACGGCCGAGCCTCGAGCCGTCGGGGCCGTCCGGAGACGCGAAATCAACCTAGGTTGACGCTTTCGAGAAAAGGCCGAGGGCCTTTCTGCCGATAAATCGATAGGCGCCGAGGGCCCGAGCCCTCCGGAGCCCGAGCCGGCTACGCAGCTAACGGAGTCATAGGGACGTGAAAGACAGCTCGGACATGGCGACGGCCGTCGACCCGGCCACGGATAACGCGCGCCTGCGCGACGAGAACGCGAGGCTGAGCCGCCGCGTGGCCCAGCTCGAGCGCATGATCTCCCTGCAGCCCCAGACCGGCCTGCCCACCCACTTCAGGCTCGAGCTGGAGCTCGAGGAGACGATCGACTCCTATCGCCATAGGGGCGACCGGTCGGGCTTCACGATCCTGATCGTCCAGCTCGGCGATAACTACTCCATCGTCCGCAAAACCTTGAAGTCCTCGGTCAGCGAGTGGATCCTCTACCAGACCGGCTGCCGGATCGCCGGCCTCTTGCGGACCGAGGATCGCGTCTTCCATACCCGCGAGAACGAGTTCGTCCTCATACTCCCAGGCATCAAGGGCCAGGTCCTGGCCGATTTCCTGAACAAGCTGATCGCCCGCCTGGGCGAGCCCCACATCTTCTCGGGCTTCAATATCGCGATCAAGGCCGCGATGGGCGCCTCGTACTGGCCCGAGCACGGCGAGGAGCGGTCGTCCATCCTGCATCGGGCCGACATCGCCGCGGGCGCGGCCGTCGAGGGACGCAAGCCCTTCGTCCTCTTCCGCAACGAGCTCCTGGCCAAGGCGGTGGAGCGGGTCGAGCTGCAGAACTCCATCATCCGCGCCATCGAGAGCGCGGGCTCGGGCGACGACTCCCTGGGCGACCAATTCATGCTCTACTACCAGCCCAAGATCTACTGCGACTCCTTCGACGGCGACACGCTCCACGTCGAGCGGATCGAGGCCGAGGCCTTGATCCGCTGGCGCCATCCCGAGAAGGGCATGGTCTTCCCGGACAAATTCATCCCCCTCGCCGAGGAGACGGGCCTTATCCTGCCCATGGGCAAGTGGCTGATCTACCAGTGCGCGCGCCGGCTGGCCCAGTGGGATTCCGAGGGCAGGTACCCGGCCGGCATCTCCATGAACCTCTCGATCAACCTCTCGGCCCGCCAGTTCCGCTCGCAGGACGCCGCCGACATCCTCGCCTCGGCCCTTTCGGCGACGGGCGTCTCTCCCGAGCGCCTGACCATAGAGCTGACCGAGACGAGCCTCTTCGAGGATCCCGATGCGACCGCTCAGACCCTCGCGCGCTTCTCCGAGCTCGGCGTGCGCATCTCGGTCGACGACTTCGGCACGGGCTACTCCTCGCTGAGCCACTTGCACCGCTTCCCCCTGAACGAGATCAAGATCGACAGGCTCTTCATCGAGGGACTGACGACGAGCCGCCAGGACAAGATCATCGTCGGCTCGCTCATCTCGATCGCGAAGGGGCTCGGGCTGAACCTGATCGCCGAGGGCGTCGAGAAGGCGGACGCCCTGCGCGCGTTGTGGGAGATGGGCTGCAAGGGCTTCCAGGGCTACCTCTTCGCCGAGGCCCT
>CAYPHO010000253.1:0-4885 GCA_964410245.1 uncultured Treponemataceae bacterium
GCTCGGGCTCCTTGCCGTCGAACACGAGAGCGAGGGCCATGTCGGCGGCGGTGCCGCCCCACCGCGCCGGGGAGAGGCCGACGCCACCGACGATGCCCCCGCCCAGCATGGTCCGGAAATGCTCGACCACGGGAAGGCCGTAGGTATCGGAGATGCTCCTGACATGGTCCTTCCCGGTTAAGTAATTACCCTGGAAGTCGACCCATCCAGGGCTGAGGTTGAGGACGAAGCTGCGCTCGGGAGATTGCCTGAGGACCGGATCGGCCGTTTCCTGGGTATTGGGATTCAGCACCATCACGACCTCGCGGCCGGGAGCGGCCGCCTCGATGCTTCGCCTGGCTTCTTCCGCCTGCTGGATCTCGTTCCCGACTCGAATGAGGACCACGATCCTGTCCTTCTTCGGGAAGATCCCCGCCCCGAAGCCGGCGTTCAGCTCCTCGATACCGGTGTTAACGACGATATAGAGGGATTCGTCGGATTCGAACTGCTTGCGGCGAAGCTCGTTGCCGAGGACGTCGAAGGCGATCATGGCCGCCCCGGGGAACTTGGAGCGCCGGAGCTCGAGGGCGAGGAAGAAGGCCGGATCGCCCTGCGCGACGATGAGAGTCGGCGACTTGCCTCCCAGCCGCGCGGCGATGGTCTCGATCGAGAGGCGCGAGGCCTCGGGGCTCATGGTGTAGGCCGTCGGGGCCATGGGATAATGCAGCAAGGATGCCAGGGGCTCGCGCTCGCGCCACCTGGCGAGGAAGGTGCGCAGGAGCGGGAATTCGTATTCCTGATCGTAGGACGAGGTTACGAACACTATCGTGGAGGGGCTTTTCAGGCCGCCGCCCTGCGCCGCCGACGCAGCCGCCAGGAAGATGAGCAGCAAGGCCGCGAGCGCCCTTTTCATGACTTCATGGTAACGTATGCAGGACAGGATGCAAGCACCGCGCCCCCGGGCCCTTCACGCGTCCCGGGCGGCCAAGTAAGCCTCGGCGGCCAGGATCGCCAGCTCGACCTCGGCGAGAGCGGCCAACGCGTCGGGCTCGGGCGGGGCGCGGCCCTCCCGAAGCGAGGACTCCCAGCCGCGGAGGAGCTCGAGGGCCCTCGCCGCGCGGCCCGAGCCGCAGATATTCACCAATGAGTGCAGCGCTCGCTCGAGTACGACGCCCTCGCCGCCGCCGAGGCACCGGCGCATCTCTACGACGCGCTGCCTGCCGTCCGAGACGAAAGTCCGAAGCAGGGTCTTGAGGAACTCGCGATTGCCCTGGTAGGCGGCCAGGAGGCCCTCGATATCGAGGATGCCGTCCTTCGCCCGCCCGGCGGGGGCGAGGGATGCGCGCCGGGGTCCGGCCGAGGCCTCGAATGGGCGCCCGGCGCCAGAGTCTCGGTAGTAGGCGCGCTTGACGGCATCCAGTAGGGGGCCCGCCTCGCCGTTCTTGGCGACATGGCCGTCGAAGCCCTCGGCCTCGAAGGCTTCGATCTCGCCCGCCGACGCGTAGGCCGTAAACGCGAAGACGAGGGGCCGGCGCTTCCCTCGATCGGCCGGGCGATCGAGGATAGCCCGGGCCGCCGAGCGGCCGTCGAGTATCGGCAGGTCGATATCCATGAATACGGCGTCGAACTCGGAAGCGAGGGCGGCCTCGACCGCGGCCGCCCCGTCCGCTGCCTCGGCCACCGCGCAGCCCGCGAGCTCCAGGATGCGCCTGGCGTGGCTTCGGCTGATATCGAGGTCGTCGACTATGAGGACGCGCGGCGCGGCGGCCGGCCGCGCATCCGCGGGGGGCTCCTCGGCCGCCGGCGGCGCGGAGGGAGAGGGGGCGGCATCGGGGGGGACGGGGACGCCCCCCGGCTCGGCGCGAGGCAGGCCGACGACGAAGGAGAACCTGCTGCCCTTCCCCAGGACGCTCTCGGCGAGCACGTCCGAGCCCATGAGCCGCGCGAGGCCCCGGGCGAGGTGGAGGCCGAGGCCTAGCCCCCGCTCGAGGAGCTCGCCCCGCTCGTCGATGCGGTAGTAGGGATCGAATATCTTCTCTAGGTGCGCGCTCTCGATGCCGGGCCCCGTGTCGGCCACCTCGAAGCGGACGAAGGAAAGCTCGCCCTCCTCGGCCTCGAGCGAGGCGGACACGCCGATCCTGCCCGAGGCCGTGTACTTCACCGCGTTGCCGATCAGGTTCCCCAGGATCTGGAAGAGCCGGGCCCTGTCGCCGACGAGGGCCGCCGGCAGCCGCTCGTCGAAGGAAGCGTCGAGGCCGAGCCCCTTGCGCCGCGCCGAGGCGCTGAATACGCCGATCGTCGAGTCGAAGAAATCCCGCAGGAAGAAGAGCTCGGACCTGAGCTCGATCCTCCCGTCGTCCAGGGCCGAGCGGTCGAGGAGCTCCTCGACGAATGAGGAGAGCCTCGATCCGGTCTCCTTGATGAGCCGCGCGTCCGCCGAGGCGACCAGGCCCTCGAGATCGGACTCGAGTCGCTCGGCGACGCCGACGATCCCGGCCAAGGGCCCGCGTATGTCGTGGCTGACCGCTGAAAGGAGGTCCCGCTTGGCCCTGTTCGCGCGTTCGGCCAGGTCGAGGGCCGCCAGGTTCTCGCGATAGCGCCTGTCGAGGGCCTCCCCCGCCTCCTGGAAGGCGCGAGAGAGCACGAAGACCTCCTCGACGCCCTCCTCGGGCCAATCGATGGCCTTCTCGCCGCCCGAGCCGGGAGGCAGGGACTCCCGGCCGAGGAAGCGGTCCATGAAGCTCCGCGTCGCGCGGCCGAGCCTCTCTAGCGAGGAGACGACGATCTTGCTGGTGTAGGCGGAGGCGAGGACGATGAGGGCGATGGACGCGAAGGCGAAGAGGGCGAGGGTGAGCGCGAAGACGATGACGGGCCCGTATAGCGGACCGAGGTCGATGACGAATACCGCCTTCCATCCGCTCCCGAAGCCTGCGTCCGTCGATTGCGAGAAGGAGGCCCGGGCGTATGCCCTCGGCGCGCCCAATAACGCCGGCCTCGATCCGGGCCCGACATCGATAGCGCCGCGGAAGTCCTCGGAGCCGCCGGGAGGGACGGCGGGCGAATAGGCCGCGACTACGCGGCCCGCCCGATCGACGATCCAGCCGCGGCTCCTCGTCGGGCCAGCGATGCTTTCGAGCAGCTCGGCGATCGAGTCGATCGTGAACAGTCCGTAGACCGATCGCCCCTCCGCCGCGCCCGTCATCGGATACGCGAACAGGACCAAAGACGTACCAGCTGCGCCCGCCTCGAGCGATGCCGCGAGGCCGCCTGAATCGCGGGCGTCCGAGAAGGCGCGAGTCCCGGACAGGTCCGACTCAAGGCCCTGGGACGGCCGCAGCGCCGGATCGGAGGCGGAGGCGATGACCTTGCCCTCGGCGTCGAGGAGCCCGACGGACACTAGATCGCGCCCCGACGATTCGAGAGAATTCAGCATCCCTCGAAGGGAAGATTCGCCCAGGTCGGATGCCGCCTCGCGCGCGAGAGAGGCCAGCCTCGAGATCTTGGCTTCCATCCAAACCGGCATCATTCTCGTATAGCCGTCCGTGAGGCTCTCGAGGCGCTTGCCGACCTCGCGCTCGAGCCCCTGTATCCGCGTCCAGCTGGTCATGACCATGAACAGGATGAAGGGCACCATGGCAAGGATGCAGGAAGTCTCGAAGACGATGCGGCGGAAGGGCACGGTATGCGGATACCCCAGGACGCCGACGAGCGCCGAGCCGGAGGGCAGGCGGCGCGCGTAGTCGGAGAGCAGGGACGCGGCCGAGGCGGCGAAGACGCCGAAGGCGGCGATCATCGCCCCGGAGAGCAGGGCCTCGGATAGGGTGAAGTCCCCGAGGAGCCGGAACGCGGCGACGAGCCACAGACCGAGCGCCCAGAAGCCCGTATCGGCGAGGGCGACATTGCGCCCGCCTCGGCGGAAATACAGGAAGGCGCAGAGCGCCTCGATCAGGGAAACCGCGCAAAAGCCGAAATCGCCGTGGATGAGGGAACCCAGGGCCGCGGCCGAGAGGACGGCGAGGCCGACGGCCGGGCCCTGATAGGCGATCGCCATGAAACCGAAGAAGCTGCCGAGATAGCAGTCCGTTCCGAGGAATAGCGATACGGGGACGAAGGCGTTCGCCGAGAATCCGTGCGCCGCGTGGGCTAAGGCCATTACCGGCCGCGCAATCGCGCGGATATTCGAGGAACGGGACATCACTCGACCAGAATCCTTTCCGCCGTTCCGACGCCGTACGATCCGAGTTTATCGACACTGTAATCGCTTACGCGAATGGACGCAAATCCACGAGCCGGACCGATCAGCCGCCGGTTAAATCGCACGTTGGGTAAAAGAAATGGGTCCGTGAACGCGAAGGGCAATATAGAGAATTCACTATGCGTATTTTTATTTAAAGTTCAAACATTTTTGTAGGTCGCTACTTGCGGATTCATGCATAAAATGATATCCTGTTTCGCATATCGATACGAAATTGACAAATAGGTAGTGAAAGCACCGTTGGGTCGATGCCAACTACTTATTTAATAGATCCTTATTCCATTTCTCTGGAGGGCAATGTGAATAATTATGCAGAGGACTTCATCGCCGAAGTGATCGCGAAGAATCCCGGCGAACCCGAATTCCACCAGGCGGTAACCGAGGTCGTCCGCTCCCTCGGCCCGGTGATCGAGAAGAGTCCCCAGTACCGCAAGGCCAAGATACTGGAGCGCATGGTCGTACCCGAGCGCGCGATCATGTTCCGCGTGCCCTGGATCGACGACCGCGGCGATATTCAGGTCAACCGCGGCTACCGCGTCGAGATGAACAGCGCGATCGGCCCCTACAAGGGCGGCCTGCGCTTCCACTCGACGGTCTACCTCGGCCTTCTGAAATTCCTGGCCTTCGAGCAGGTCCTCAAGAACTCCCTGA
>CAYPHO010000254.1:0-4820 GCA_964410245.1 uncultured Treponemataceae bacterium
GCGGTTTCTGAGCTTACAGTGTCCGGAAAACCGGTAAACGGCCCGTATTGCAGGCCATGCCCTTTGGTACTATGATTCGACGGTAGGTTATCTCGCTTGCGAAAAGGGAGGCTATATGAAGAAACGGTATATCATGCTCGCCCTGCTCATTCCCGCGATCGTCTTCACGGGATGCCAGAAGAAGGACGGCGCGGCCGCCAAGGCCTTCAAGGTCGGCATGGTCACCGACGCCGGCACCATCGACGACAAGTCCTTCAACCAGGGAACCTGGGAAGGCGTCGTCAAGGCCGGCAAGGATTTCAAGCTCGAGACCAAGTACCTTAAGCCCTCCGGCACGACCGAGGCCGACTACGTCAAGGAGATCGGCAATCTCTACGACGCGGGCTACAAGTTCATCGTCTGCCCGGGCTTCAAGTTCGAGAGCGCCATCTTCATCACCCAGGACAAGTACCCCGACGCCAAGTTCGTCCTCATCGACGGCTCGCCCAATAACGGCAAGTACGACGATACCCGCCAGGCGAAGGTAGGGACCAATACGGTAGCCATCTCCTACGCCGAGCACGAGTCCGGCTTCATCGCCGGCGTCGCCGCGGCCCTCCAGCTCAAGGACGGCGAGATCGGCTTCATCGGCGGCATGGAGATCCCGGCCGTCCAGAGGTTCAACTGGGGCTTCCAGCAGGGCGTGCAGTACGCCAACGCCAATCTGGGCACCAATATCGTCCAGAGGGCCGAGAACGTCATCTACCAGGGCAGCTTCGACAATGTCGCGGCCGGCCAGCAGCTCGCCGCCGCCATGTACGACAAGGGCGTCAAGGCCATCTTCGCCGCCGCGGGCGGCGTGGGCGTCGGCGCCATCAACGAGGCCAAGGCCCGCGCCGTGGCCGGCAAGACCGCCTGGATCATCGGCGTCGACGTCGACCAGTACGCCGACGGCGTCTACGATACCGCGGCCAACAAGTCGGTCATCCTGACCAGCGCCATGAAGGGCATCGGCGTCTCCAGCTTCGACATGGTCAAGGCCGAGCGCGAGGGTAAGTTCCCCGGCGGCCAGACCCTGATCTTCGACACCAAGAACGACGGCGTCGGAATCCCCGCGAAGAACCCGAACCTCTCCGCGGACGTCCAGAAGAAGGTCGAGAAGGTCGTCGCCGACATCAAGGCCGGCAAGATCACGGTCGCGGCCGAGCGCGGCTCGCTGCTGAAATAATTCTCGCCCTCTCGAATCGGGCCCGCGCCCTTGTGCGCGGGCTTTTTTTTTATTTACGCCGCGTCTCCGGGGCCTATATAATGTCTTTTATGGACGACTATATCGTCGAGATGCAGGGCATCACGAAGCGCTTCCCGGGAGTGCTGGCGAACGATGACGTGACGGTCAGGCTCCGCAAGGGCGAGGTGCTCGCCCTGCTCGGGGAGAACGGGGCGGGCAAGTCCACGCTGATGAGCATCCTCTTCGGCCTGTACAGGGCCGATTCCGGCCGGATACTCCTTCGGGGCAAGGAGGTCCACGTCGCGAACCCGAACGTGGCCAACGATCTCGGCATCGGGATGGTGCACCAGCATTTCAAGCTCGTGCACAACTTCACGGTCACCGAGAACATCGTCCTGGGCCTGGAGCCGGTGAAGGGCCTGGTCGTGGACCTCAGGTCCGCTTCCGAGCGCATCGCGGGGCTTTCCGAGACCTACGGGCTCAACGTCGATCCCTACGCGAAGATCGAGGATATCACCGTCGGCATGCAGCAGCGCGTCGAGATCCTCAAGATGCTCTACCGCGACACCGAGGTCCTGATCTTCGACGAGCCGACGGGCGTGTTGACCCCCCAGGAGATCGACGATCTCATGGGAATAATCCGCAACCTCAAGGCCGAGGGCAAGTCGATCCTCCTCATCACGCACAAGCTGAAGGAGATCAAGGCCATAGCGGACCGCTGCACGGTCCTGCGCCGCGGCAAGGTGGTCGGCACCGTAGAGGTCGCCGACACCGACGAGGCTCGCATGGCCGAGATGATGGTCGGCCGCCAGGTCAGCTTCACGGTCGACAAGAAGCCGCGCGAGGCAGGCGAGGTCGTGCTCGACATCGAGTCGCTCTGCGTGATGTCGAGCCGCAAGTCGCCCGCGGTGCGGGACCTCTCGCTCCAGGTGCGCTACGGCGAGATCCTGGGCCTGGCGGGCGTCGACGGCAACGGGCAGACCGAGCTGGTCGAGGCCCTGACCGGGCTGCGCAAGTCCCAGTCGGGAAGCGTGCGCCTGAAGGGCGTCGACGTGACGAACGCCACCGTCCGTTCCCGCATCAGATCGGGCATGGCCCACATCCCCGAGGACAGGCAGCGCCGGGGGCTCGTGCTCGACTATTCCATGGAGGACAACCTCGTGCTCGAGGTCTACGGCCTCGCGCCCTACTCGCGCGGCGGCTTCCTGGACCGAAAGGCGATACGGGACCACGCCGACAAGCTGATGGCCGCCTTCGACGTCCGGGCGGGGGAGGGCTCCCTGGCCCAGGCTCGCATGCTCTCCGGCGGCAACCAGCAGAAGGCCATCGTCGGCCGCGAGATCGACCACGATCCCGACCTCCTCATCGCGGTCCAGCCGACGCGGGGCCTCGACGTGGGATCGATCGAGTACATCCACAAGCGACTGGTCGAGCAGCGCGACCGCGGGAAGGCCGTCCTCCTGGTGTCGCTGGAGCTGGACGAGATCATGGACCTGTCGGACCGCATCGCGGTCATCAGCCACGGCTCCATCGCGGGCATCGTGGATCCGAAGGAAGTCACGGAGGCCGAGGTGGGACTCATGATGACCGGCGTCGGCCGAGAGGCGGCCGCGAAGTGAAAGGGCTGAAGGATCTCTTCACCGCCTTCGCGGCGGTAGTGCTCGGCCTGGCGGCGGGCGCCGTCCTCATGCTCGCCATAGGCTCGAATCCCTTCGAGGGCTTCTCCTTCCTCTTCCGCGGCGGGCTCATGAACGTCGAGCGGATAGGAAATACGCTGGCGACCGCGACCACCCTGACCCTGACCGGGCTGGCCATGGCCTTCGCCTTCCGCACGGGGCTCTTCTCGATCGGCGCGGCGGGCCAGATGCTGATGGGCGGCCTGACGGCGACGGCCCTGGCCCTGACGCTGCACCTGCCGAAGTGGCAGATGCTGGCGATCATCCTCCTTGCCTCGATGGCCGCGGGCTCGATCTGGGGCTTCATACCCGGCTACCTGAAGGCGCGCTTCAACGTCCACGAGGTCGTGTCCACGATCATGCTCAACTGGGTCGCGTACTGGACCGTGTACTACACCATCCCCGCCTACTTCAAGGCGAAGCTCGAGACCGAGTCGGCCCGCATCCCCGACTACGCCTCGCTCAAGGTGCCCTGGCTTACCGAGCTCTTCGGCGGCTCCTTCATCAACCTGGGCATCTTCGTCGCGGCCGTCGCGGCGATAATCGTCTCGATCATCCTGAACAAGACCGTGCTCGGCTACGAGCTGAAGGCGGTCGGCTTCAACCGGCACGCCGCCGAGTACGCGGGCATCAACGTCCAGCGCGACATGGCCCTGTCCCTGGGCATCTCGGGCGCCCTGGCCGGCCTGGCGGGCGCGACCTTCTACGTCGGCTACGCGGTCAACATGCAGATCGGCGTCCTGCCCTCGCAGGGCATGGACGCCATAGCCGTCGCCCTCCTGGGCGCGAACAGCCCGGTCGGCGTCGTGCTGGCCGCCCTCTTCTTCGGCGTCCTGCACTCGGGCAAGGGCTTCATGAACGCGATGACCGGCATACCGCCCGAGATCGGCGACACCATCATCGCCATCATCATCTACTTCGCGGCGACGAGCGTGCTCTTCACGCGGGTCTTCGAATGGCTGCGGGCCCGGCTCCGGGGGAGGAAGTGATATGTGGGAGATAGTCTCGAGCATATTCCCCTACGCGATCGCCTACACCATCCCCCTCCTGGCCGCCTCGCTGGGAGGCCTGTTCAGCGAGCGCTCGGGCGTCGTGAACATCGGCCTCGAGGGCCTCATGGTCATCGGCAACTTCGTCTGCGCCGTCGTCATAGCGAAGCTGCAGCCCTCGCTCGGGACGGCGGCGATCTGGCTGGGCATCGCGATGGCGGCCGCCGCCGGCGCGGTCTTCTCCCTCCTCCACGCCTTCGCGAGCATCAACCTGCGCGCCAACCAGATCATCTCGGGCACCGCGATCAACATGGTGGCCACGGCCCTGACCGTCTTCCTGGCGCGCACCATGACGGGGTCGGGCAACGTGCGCATCACGCTGGGCTTCATCCCCTTCGACGTGCCCCTCCTGTCGGGGATCCCGGTCCTGGGGCCCCTCTTCTTCACCAAGACCTACCCGACGACCTGGCTCATGCTGGCGATCCTGGCCCTTTCCTGGTTCGCCCTGTACAAGACGCGCTTCGGACTGCGCCTGCGCGCCTGCGGCGAGCACCCCCACGCGGCCGACGCGGCGGGCGTCAACGTCTACCGTATGCGCTACGCGGGCGTAATGCTCTCGGGCGCCCTCGCGGGCCTCTCCGGCGGCGCCATCCTGGTCACCTACTCGGGCGAGTTCAACGGGACCGTGGCGGGCCTGGGCTTCCTGGCCCTGGCGGCCCTCATCTTCGGCAACTGGAAGCCCCTGGGCATCCTGGGCGCGACCTTCTTCTTCGGCTTCGCCGCTACGCTGGCGAACGTGTCCCAGGTCGTCCCCGCGGTCTCCAAGATCCCGGGGCTCGTCCTGAAGGCCTTTCCCTACGTCGTCACCCTCCTGGCCCTGGTCTTCTTCTCGAAGACGACGCAGGCGCCGAAGGCCGACGGGGAGATCTACGACGCGGGCAAGCGCTA
>CAYPHO010000255.1:0-4807 GCA_964410245.1 uncultured Treponemataceae bacterium
CTGCGCGGCGGCCAAGAACGTCGTCGCCATCGCCTTCGGCATGCTCGACGCCATCGCCAGCGCGTCCTCCGAGGAGTTGGGCGACAATACCGAGTCCCTCCTCCTGGCCGCCGGCCTCAACGAGATGCAGTGCCTGGGCACGGCCCTCGGCGCCACCCATCCCGAGACCTTCACCTCGATCGCGGGGGTCGGCGACCTCGACGTCACCTGCCGCTCGAGGCACGGGCGCAACCGCCGCTTCGGCCGCGAGATCGTCGAGAAGGGGGTGCTGGCGCCGTTCAAGGGAATCGACGACCTCCTGGCCAGGGTGGGCGAGCTCGGCTACCTCCCGGAAGGCGCCGTCGCCTGCAAGCACGTGCGCGCCCTCGCCTCCGAGCGCAGGCTCGCGCTGCCGATCATGGACGGCGTCCACGAGATCCTCGACCGCCGGGCCGAGCCCCTTGCCCTGCTGGATCGGCTCCTCTCCGGCATGGGGAGCGCGACGGCCGAAGCTTGAATTCGGGCATCGGATGATGTAGCTTGCTCGGTCGTAGGCATCTCATCCGCTAAAAGAGAGGGGAATCCATGAAAAAGATCCGAGCGCTCCTCGTCGCCGTCGCGCTGGCCTCCTGCACGCAGGCCTTCGCCCTCAAGAGCACGCCCGACCTCGCCATCGGCGTCCAGGCGACGTCCGTGAACCTCGATACCTACGGGGCGATGCTGACGACCCACTTGCCAGGCATTCCCCTCTTCATCGGCGTCGGCGCGAATTTCTACCATCAGCTGAGCGGCGGGACCGAGCTGACCGCGACCGTCGACTATTGGCTCGCCCACACGAGCAGCGGCAAGATCAACTTCTACGCCGGCCTCGGGCTCTGCGGGACGATGGCGACCGACCGGTCCTGGTACAACGCCGGGCTCAGGCTGCCCCTCGGGCTCCAGTCCTGGCCCCTGGGCAACGAGGCCATGGAGGCCCTCCTCGAGGTCGCGCCGGCTTGGACGCCCCTGGTCGACGGCGAGACGGTCTGGGACGAGTTCCAGGCCCAGGTCGCCTTCGGCATCCGCTTCTGGTTCGATATGTAGTCGGGCGCCGAGCGGCGCCGCGCGCCCTTGCCGGAGGCGGGCATGGAAGAGATCTTCCTATATTTCAATAACAAGAAGATGCTCCTCGAGGAGGGGCGGAAGTACGTCATCGGCAGGGCGCCCGGCTGCGACGCGGTGATCGACGATAAATTCGTATCCCGGCGGCACGCCGCGCTCGAGCTCTCGGGCGGGAGCGTCCTCCTCTCGGACCTCGGCAGCGTGAACGGGACCTGGTACGAGGGCGAGCGGATCCGCGAGGTCGAGCTGAAGTCAAACTCCAGCTTCAGGATCGCGAACAACAACCTATCCATTAGGACGAGCTCCGAGAACGACGATCGCAAGAGGGCCGAGGCCGGCGACACGATGCTCTTCGAGAAGCAGCTCGCCGCGATACTCGAGGGATCGGACGATCCCGAGCTGGAGCGCGGCGTCGGCGTCCTCAGGCGGCTGTATAATAAGAAGAAGGAAGGCCTTTCCGAGCTCGCGTCGCGGGACGGCCTGACCGGCCTGCGCAATCGCCGGCACTTCGACGAGAAGATAGCCGAGGAAGTCTCGAGGGCGGCGCGCTACGGGCGCGATCTCTCCCTCCTCATGATCGATATCGATCGCTTCAAGGCGGTCAACGACCGCTACGGGCACCAAAAGGGCGACGAGGCGCTCGCGGCCGTCGCCGGGATCATCCGGGCCTCTCTCCGTAGCACGGATATCGTCTGCCGCTACGGGGGCGAGGAGATCGCCGTCCTCCTTCCCGAAACGGGCCTGGACGACGCCGCGAGGATCGCCGAGCTCTGCCGCTCGAAGCTCGAGGCGGGAACCCCGAAGCCGCTCGGCTTCGGCGTCACCGTAAGCATCGGCGTCTCCGCCCTCGCCGAGGGCGATACGCCGGAGCTCCTGGTCAAGGCCGCCGACGGCGCCCTGTACGCTGCGAAGGAAGGCGGGCGCAACCGCGTCGCATCCTCGCATGGTATAATCGGCCCGCTATGACAGTCACCGCTATCTACCTCGGCCTCCTCGTCTACGGGGCCGGGGTCCTGGCATTAAGCTTCCTAGGCCTCCTCGGGCACGATCAGGGCCACGACGGCGATATTCATGACGGCGCCGAGATCGGCCACGACGCCGACGCCGCCGACGGCCACGAAGCAGACGACGGCCACGACGGCGACGACGGCCACGACGCCGCCGACGGCCAGGGCCACGGGGGAGGGCGCGCCGACGGCGCGGTGGCCGGCTACGAACGCGCCGGCGGCGACGCCGCCCGAGGGCGATCGGGCCGCGGCGGCTCGGGACTCAGGGTCGCGTCGCGCGTCGCGTCGCTCCTGCGCTCCTCCGTCTTCCTGGCCCTGGGCGCCGGGGCGACGGGCCTCTTCGCCGGGGCGCGGGGCCTCGGCGCCCCGGAGGGCGCGGCCTGGGCCGCGGGAGCCGGAGTCCTGGTCCTCGCGATTTCGCGCATCGTGCGCCGCCTCGTCCGACGCGACCTCGACTCGAGCTTCAAGAGCGAGGAGTTCCTGATGGAAGAGGCCGTCGTTTCCATTCCCGCCTCCCCGGGGCAGATGGGGAAGGCCGAGCTGCGGAAGTTCGGCGCCGACATCGAGCTCTACGTCAGGTCGGCGGATCCCTCCAGGCCGCTCGCCAAGGGAGAACGGGTCCGCATCGTCGACTGCGCCGACGAATGCTATTACGTTGAGCCGGCATCCGATCGTCTAGGGAATTGATCATCGCTCCAAGGAGGCATAGATGGACCTGTTCGCGGGAGTGAGCGCGATCGCCGGGGGCTTCCTCGGCGTCCTCGCCTTCATCCTCATACTCGGCTTGCTCAAGGCGACGATCAAGGTCGCGCCCCCGGACAAGCTCATGGTCGTCACGGGGCGCAGGACGGTCCGCGACGGCAAGGCCTTCGGCTTCACGGTCGAGCGCGGGCGCACCTTCGTGATGCCCTACTTCCAGGCCCTGGGCAGCCTCGACCTCGGCATCTTCCCCCTGAACGTCAGGGTCGAGGGCGTCAACTCGGCCAACGGCATCTCCATGGGCGCCGACGCGACGGCCTGCGTGTGCATCGACGACGATGACGAGGCGATGCTCTACAACGCGGTCGAGCGGCTCATGGGCAAGGACAAGGCGCGCATCCGCGAGCAGGTCCAGCAGACCCTGGTCGGCAACTTCCGCGGCGCGCTGAACAAGGCGACGCCCCTGCAGGCCATCGGCATGGAGGACGAGGCCGAGAGCGCGTCCTCGACCGCGGTCGCCGAGCCCGGGATCGGGGAGCGCGCCCAGTTCCGCGCCGAGCTCGTCCAGGACATCAACTCGGACCTCCGGTCCTTCGGCATGAAGGTCGTATCCGTCTCGTTGCAGAAGATATGGGACGGCTCGAACTACATCGCGAACCTCGCGCAGAAGACCCTGGCCGAGAAGCGGCGCCAGGTCGAGATCGAGGAGTCGCGCCTCCGCGCCATCGCCGCCCAGGCCGAGTCGGACTCGGAGCGGCGCATCCAGATCGCCAAGTCGCAGGCCGACGAGCGCATCATCGCGTCCCGCCAGGCGCTCGAGGTCTATCGCCGCGAGTCCCAGGGCGAGATACAGAAGGCGAGCCTCACGGCCGACCAGTCGGTGGAGGAGGCCAAGAACAAGGGAGAGGCCCTCGTCCAGGCCGAGCTGGTCTCCCTGCAGGAGCTGAAGAACCAGTCGGGTACCGTGCTCGAGGCCTCCGCCCGCGAGGAGGCGGCGAGGATCGTCGCGGAAGGCGAGCGCGAGGCCGTCTCGATCCGCGAGTCGGCGCGCAACGAGATCCTCTCGCAGAAGGCGCGCCTTATCGGGAAGCACGGCGACAAGGCGGCGAGCCTGCTCTTCCTGGGGCAGGAGCTGCCCGGCCTCCTCGAGGCGTGGAAGGAGGCTCAGGCCAAGTCCGGCAGGCTCGACAGGATTATCGCCATGGACGAGGACGCCGCCTCGGTGGCCAATCGCGGCCCTCGCGCCTTCGCCGCCTTCCTCTCCACGCTCCAGGAGGCCCTGGGCATCGACGTCCGCGCCCTCGCCTCGCCTGGCGGCTCGGCGGCCTCGCCGCGCCCCTCGGGCGACGGCCCGGCGGCCGCGAAGGGAGGCTCGAAGTGATCGGATTCGTCATCGCCCTTGGCGTCCTGGTCGGCGTCGCGGTCCTCATCCAGCTCCTCGCCAACATGAAGATCGTCGGCGGCAACGAGCTCGGCGTCGTGTCCGGGTCGGGCGGCCGCAAGGGCTTCCGCACCCTCTCGGGCGGCCGAGCCTTCATAATCCCCCTCCTCCAGAAGTTCCACAAGATCGACCTGACGCCCATGACCATCGAGGTCGTCGTCGACTCGGCCATCGCTGCCGGCATCGTGCCGCTCAACGTCAAGGCCACCGTATCCTTCGCGATCGCCTCGAACGAGTCCGGCCGCGCCCACGCCGTCACCCGCATCTCCTCGATCGCCGCGAACCGCGAGACTCTCATGCGCGTGGCGAGCGACATCATCGAGGGCCACCTGCGCGACTCGATCGCGTCCATGACCCCCGAGCAGGTCATGAAGGACAAGGACATCCTCGTCGCCAAGATGATCAACGTCTGCAAGGGCGACCTGGAGAACATCGGCCTGGGCATCACGACCATGAACATCGCCGACGTCGACGACCACCGCCTGCCCGGCGTCGTCGAGCCCGACCTCTACATCGCCCTGCTAAAGCGCGTGCAGTCCGTGGCCGCCGAGACCAACGCCCGCCAGGCCCAGGCCGAGGC
>CAYPHO010000256.1:0-4795 GCA_964410245.1 uncultured Treponemataceae bacterium
TCGGGCAGATAATCGTCGCCGCGCTCATCCAGCTCGGCGGCTTGGGCCTGGTCTCGTTCGCCGCCGTCTACATCGCCACGCCCCGCATGCGGATGAGCCTCATAGGCAGGAATATCATCCGGGACCTGTCCGTCGACGAGGTCGAGCATAACCCGAGGCGCATAATCGCGAACGTCGTCGCGGTTACCTTCGGCATCGAAGCGCTCGGCTTCATCCTGCTCTTTGGGCGCTTCAAGGCCGCGGGCTCGGGCTCGCCGGCCTTCGAGGCGGCCTTCCACGCGATCAGCGCGTTCTGCAACGCGGGCTTCTCGACTCGGGCGGACAGCCTCGAGTCCTTCGCGGGCGATTCCGCGACCTGCCTGATCGTCATGTCCCTCGTCGTCCTGGGCGGGGTCGGCTTCACCGTGCTTCAGGATATCGGGCGCGTCGCCGCGCGGTCGCGGCGGCGCTTGAGCTTCCACTCGCGCATCGTCCTGACGACGTCGCTGGGCCTCGTCGCCCTGGGAACGGCCTATTTCCTGGCCTTCGAGTTCAACGGCGCCTACGCCGGCCTGGGAATATTGGACAAGATTTCCGCCGCCCTCTTCCAGGCGGTGACGCCGAGGACCGCCGGATTCGACACGATCCCGCAATCCTCGCTGAGCGGCGCCTCGATCGCGGGAACCGTGCTCTTGATGTTCATCGGGGCCTCGCCCGGGTCTATGGGCGGCGGCATCAAGACGACGACCTTCTTCATCGCGTTGGCGGCCCTGACGAGGAATACCTCCGCCGAGGCGAGCCTGGCCTACAAGTATCGCCGCATCGGGCCGGCTCCGCTGATCAAGGCCTTCGCCGTGATCGTACGGGCGGCCTTCATCGTGGCCGTCTCGTGGATCGCCCTGTCGGCCGCCGAGGCCGCGGCGATCGCCTCGGGCCGCCTAAGCATGTCGGAGCTCTTCTTCGAGGCGGTCTCGGCATTCGGGACCGTCGGGCTCAGCCTGGGCGCGACCGCGGCGATCGGCGTACCGTCGAAGCTCATACTCGTCGCGACGATGTTCGCCGGGAGGATCGGCCTCTTCGCCATGGCGATGCCGAGGAGCGAGAAGGCGGTGGAACGTTGGGCGGAACTGCCCGACGCGTCGATCATGATCGGGTGACCCGATACGGGAGGGCTAGGATGCGGCAGTTCGTGATAATCGGCCTTGGCGGGTTCGGCTGGAGGATGCTCGAGCGCCTCTCGGAGATCACCGACGATATCGTCGTCATCGATCGGGACAAGATCATGGTCGACAAGGCCAAGGACCTGGCAAGGCAGGCCCTCGCGGCCGACGCGCTGAACGAGAAGGCGCTCTCCCACCTCGTACCGCCCCAGGCGGACGCGGCGATCGTGGACTTGGGCGATTCGCTCGAGACTTCGATCCTGGTCACGAGCCAGCTAAAGAAGCTCGGCATAAAGAGCATCATCGTCCGATCGGATACCGAGGAGCGCGGCGAGATCCTCAAGCTCGTCGGCGCGACGAGGATCGTCTATCCCGACAGGGAGACCGCCGACCAGGTCGCGCCCCTCCTCCTGTCCCCCGACCTGTTCGCGTATATGCCGATCGGACCGGGGATCGCCCTGGGCGAGGTGAGGACGCCGAAGGGGATCGCCGGCAAGACGCTGGTAGAAGCCGACCTTCGGCGGACCCGCAACGTGAACGTCGTAGCCATCCGAAAGAAGGATGCCGAGGACCTTGCGTGGCCCGATCCCGCCTATCGCTTCGGCGAGGATGATTCCCTCCTCGTGGCCGGGACCGAGGACGCGGTGCTCGAGCTGAGCGGCCTGTCCGCCCCGTCGAGGCGGCGCGGCGTCATGGACATCATCTTCGGCTGGGCGAAGGACTGGAAGTAGGAGGCGGCGCGGCACGTCGCGGCCTCCTTGGCGACGATCAGTCCTCGCGTCCCGGCGAGGGGTCCAATAACCCGTGCTCCACGAAGCTGTAGTATCCGTCCCTCGAGAAGACGATATGGTCGAGCAGCGCTATGCCGAGGGTGTCCGCCGCGTCCTTGAGCCTGCCGGTGATCTCCCGATCCTCGGCGCTGGGGTCGAGGCGGCCCGAGGGATGGTTGTGCGCCACCACGACCGCGCAGGCGCGGTCCGTGATCGGATCGGCGAAGACCTCGCGCGGGTGGACGACGGTCCGGTTGACCAGGCCGACCGATACGACCCTGGCGGCGATGAGCTCATGGGCCCCGTTCAGGGAACAGCAGATGAAGCGCTCCTGCTTGCGGTCGGCCCAGTGCGAGACTATCGGCCAGACGTCGCCGGGAGACCCGACCTTCTTGTCCCGTACGCCGTAAAGCCTGCGGCCGAGCTCCAAGGCCGCGCAGACCGCGCTCGCCTTCGCATCGCCCATGCCGGCTATGCGGGCGAAGGACGAGGATTCGGGAGCCTTCTGCGAGTTATCCAGCAAGGCGAGGACTTCCTCCGCGAGTCGGTGGACGCCCTTGCCGCGGGATCCCGTACCCAGGAGGGCGGCGAGGAGCTCGAGGTCGGAGAGCGCCGTCGGGCCGTCGAGCGCGAGCCGCTCGCGTATTCGAGGCCGTTCGTCCCGGCGGCCGCTCGCCGAGTCGTAAAGCGTGTCTTGGAGCATGTTCCCCTCGGCAAGAGTACGCGCGGCGAGCGCCGGGCCGATTGAGATGGGCGGACGCGTCGCCCCGCGGCCTTACCGCCGCCCGCCGCGCTCCGAGGCGACCGTGAGCAATTCCTTCCTGAATTTCTCCGGCTCTTCCAGGAAGGGGACGTGCCCCGATCGCTCGAACCACACGAAACGCTTGCCCATCGGCGCGTCGAGCTCCTGAAAGTAAGAATAGGAAAGCTCGAAGGGCGTATTGAGGTCGCTCTTCCCGATGAAGAAGTAGGTCGGGACCTCGAGCCTGGGGGCTTGCGAGGGGAAATCGACGGCCATCTCCTCGCTCCAGGTGCTCACCGTAGCCGCCTTGGCCCGCCGCTCCATGGAAAGAAGATCGAGGAGAGTATATTCCGTCGAGCTCATGAATTGCCGCTTCATGTACTCGTTGCCCATCGATCGATAGTCGAACCAGACGCCGCCCGCCTTCTCGAGCCACTTCCTCTCGGTAGCCAGGTCTTCCATGACGAGCTTTCCCGAAGCGTCGGCGTAGGGCGGCCGTATCGCCCGGAGTTCCGCCAGCGCCCTCGCGTCGCCGCTTTCCTCGGCCCATCGAAGAGCGTATTCGTAGGATATCCTTTCCTGATCCATGCCGTTCACGTATTGCCCGATGCCGATATATGCGTACAGGAGCTCGGGGCGATCCCGGGCGATCGTCAGGCCGAGTATGCTGCCCCAGGAATGGCCGATCAAATACAGCTTCTCTTTATTGAACCTCGCGAGGAGGATCCGGATGATTTCCTCCGTGTCCTCGACGTATCGCCCGATCGGGAAGGCTTCCTCCGTCCTGGGATATGACTTGCCCGTTCCCCTTTGATCCCAGAAGGCGACGATGAAATCCTCCTCGAGGTAGCGCATCGTATGCTCTAGGGGAACGCCGGGCATCCCGGGCCCTCCGTGGACGAAGAGGAGGATAGGCTTCGCCCTATCCTTTCCCCGTATCAAGACTAGCTGCCTGACTCCCCCGAGCTCGATGTACTCCAGCGAGGATACGGAATCCGGCGGTGAAAGCCGTTCCGTATGGGGAATGATCGCGCAGGAACCGAGCGCGAGCGCGATGGCTGCGGCCGATACGAATGCTATGCACGCTATTTTCATCGAGACTCCTTGTATCTTGATGCCGAGAAAATAACCGCAAGCCCGGCGAGCGACTGTAGGTAGTTATTACCAGACGGGTTTCCCGGCCCTGGGTATCGCTACTCATCGCGCGGCCGCGCCGGTATACTTCGCGCATGAACGGGACCATGTCGCTCTATCTCGCCGCGTGCCTTTGCCTGGGCGCGGGCGCGCTCGCGCTCGCGACCGCCTGCGCCGCGCGATCGGGCCGGCGCGAGCTCCGCTATTTCCTCGCCTACCTCGGCGCGTTGATCGCGCTCGTGGCCACGAATCTCGTCCTATTCGAGCTCGACTCCCCGGCTCCCGCCGGGCTCGGGGGCATCAGCCCGCTCATGTATTCCCTCATGACGCTGAACATGTGCCTGACGGTCGCGCTCTCGCTCTCAGGCTCGCTGATAGCCCAAGCGATACTCGATGTGCCCTGGCGGGTCCCGGGAAGCATCGTCGCCTGCGCGGTCTCGATCGGGAGCCTGACGGCGAGGATCCTGCAGCCGATGACGCGATACGACGCGGCGGCGCGCTCGGTCGCCTTCCTTTCGGGGCCCGACCTCGCGATGATCGCGTCGCTCGCGAATGTCGCCTATGCCCTGGGCTTGCTGCTTTTTTTCCGGTCGCGCATTCCCGAGGCGCGCGTCCGGCGCCTGACGCTCGCGTTCTTCGCCATGTCGGCGCTCTTTTCCCCGGGCATCGCGTACGACATCCTGGCTTCGCGCGACCTATCGCTCCTGTCTGCCCTTCCGACCAAGCCCGCCTTCTTCCCCCTCTACTTGGCGGCGCTATCGATGGCGGTTTCGTATTTCGCCTATCGCTACCTGGCCTCCGGTCCCTCGAAAGCGGCGCCTCGGCCGCCTGAGGACGACTTAACTGCCGCGCTCGCCGCCGAGCAGGGCCTGACGGCGAGGGAAAGCGAGATCATGGCCATGGTAGCGCGAGGATTGAGCAACAAGCAGATCGCCTGGGAACTGGGCGTGTCCGAGGCCACCATCAAGGCGCATGTCAGCGCCGTGATGCAGAAACTCGGTGCCAGCAAT
>CAYPHO010000257.1:0-4762 GCA_964410245.1 uncultured Treponemataceae bacterium
CCGATAGCGGCCGCGATCGCCGCCGTCCTCTTCCTCTCGGCGCGCTCGAGGAGCCGCTGGTTCTGCGCCTTCCTCTGCCCCGTCGGCAGCCTCCTGGGCGCGCTGAATGCGATCGCCCCCCTGCGCTTCCGCGTCGATCCGACGAGCTGCGTCTCCTGCGGCGCATGCCTGCCGCGCTGCCCCGCCGCCTGCATCGACATCGAGGCGAAGCGCATCGACGCCGCTCGCTGCCTCTCCTGCGCCGCCTGCGCCGCCGCCTGCCCGACCGGGGCGATCCGCTACGGGCCCGCGAGGCGCCATCCGGTTTCGGCTAACGCGGCCGCTGGGCGGGCGGCCGTTCCCGGCGCGGCCGCGCCCCTCGACGGGGCGGGGCCCGAGGCTCCCGCCCCTCCCGTCGCCGACGGGGCGGGCGGCATGAGCCGGGCCGCCTTCCTCTCCGTCCTGGGCGGGGGCGCGGCCGCCCTCGCCCTCGCGGCCCTTCCCGGGAGGAAGGCCGCCTCGAGCATAACCGCGCGGCCCGATGCCACGGTCCCGCCCGGCGCGGCCTCGGTCGCGCGCTTCATCGAGGCCTGCACCGCCTGCGGCCTCTGCGTCGCGGCCTGTCCCTCCAGCGTCCTACTGCCCTCGCTCGGCGAGCTCGGCCCGAAGGCCCTCCTCGCGCCCACGCTCGACTTCTCCGTTTCGTACTGCCAGTATGAATGCGTCTCCTGCATGTCGGTCTGCCCCAGCGGCGCCCTTAGGGAGATGCCGATCGCCCAGAAGAAGCTCGTCAAGATCGGCACTGCCTCCCTCGTGCGGGAGCATTGCGTCGTCTTCACCTTCGGGACCAAGTGCGGGGCCTGCGCCGAGCACTGCCCCACCGGCGCGGTACGCATGGTAGATGCGCCGACCGGCGTGCCCGAACCCGTATTCGATTCCTCGATCTGCGTCGGCTGCGGCGCCTGCCACCACATCTGCCCCGTGCCGGGCAAGGCCGCGATCTCAGTCGCGGGAATGCCGGTCCAAGGGATAGCGTTGAAGCCGAGGGAAGACCTCTTCGGCGCCGAGCCGCCGCCGGATAGTCCGCGGGACGAAGACGAGTTTCCCTTCTGAAGGAGCATGATATGGGCGAGAATCCGGTGATCGGCATGATGGGGAGGAGGATCCGCCTCGGCGTGATCGGCGGGGGCATAGGCTCCTTCATCGGGCCTACGCATCGCCGGGCCGCGCTCATGGACGAGCGCTACGAGATCGTCGCCGGCGCCCTCTCCTCGGACCCGGCGAAGTCTCGCGCCCAAGGCGCCTCGATCGGGCTCGAGGCGGACCGCGCCTACGGCTCGGCCCTCGAGCTTATCGATGCCGAGCGCGAGCGGGAGGACGGCGTCGACGCCGTCGCCATCATGACGCCCAACGACAGCCACTTCGAGTACGCCTGCGCGGCCCTTCGCGCGGGCCTCGACGTAATTTGCGACAAGCCAATGACCAATACTCTCGAGGACGCCGAGGAGCTCCATCGCCTCGTCATCGAGACCGGGCTGGTGTTCTGCCTGACGCACAACTACTCGGGCTATCCCATGGTCCGCCAGGCGCGCGAGATGATCGAGAGGGGCATGCTGGGCGAGCTGAGGCTAGTCCAGGTCGAGTACGTGCAGGGAGGCAAGGCGAGAGAGGCCCCGCCCGACCCCAAGGCGCCGCGCGCATGGAGATACGATCCCGAGCGCGGCGGCCCCTCGGCGGTCCTCGGCGACATCGGCAGCCACGCGCATCATCTGCTGCGCTACATGACGGGCCTGGAAGTCGAAAGCCTGGCGGCCGAGCTCGGCGCGGTGGTGCCCGGCAGGGAGATCCACGACTACGCCGGAGCAATGCTGCGTTTATCTCGCGGGGCCAGGGGGTCGTTCTGGGTCACGCAGGCGGCGGCGGGCGTCGAGAACAGCCTGGGCATCAGGGTAAGCGGCGGCCTGGGAACGCTGGAATGGAACCAGGAGCGGCCGCAGATCCTGTCCTTCAAGCCGCTGGACGGGCCGGCGCAGGCCCTTGCCCCGGGAGCCCCCGGCTGCCTTCCCCTCTCCGCGCGCTCGACCCGCCTGGCCAAGGGGCATCCCGAGGGCTTCCTCGAGGCCTTCGCCAATGTCTACTCGGACGCTGCCGAGGCGATAGCCGCGCGCCGCTCGGGCAAGGCGCCCGATCCGCTCTCGACGACATTCCCGACCTCGGCCGACGGGCTCTCGGGCATCCGCTTCATCCGCGCGATGCTCGACTCGAAGGCGGCGGGCGGGGCCTGGATAGAGTGCCGATCCTAGGCGGCTTCCGGCCCCCTAGTTCGCGAAGCCGATATTCTGCCGTATCGTCTTGAGCGTCTCGTTGAACTCCGCTTCATTGCCCTCGAATGCCGAGGCGCAGGCGGCGATCAAGGCGGCGGAAGCGAGAGCTGAATCGCCGATGTTTCCGGGAGTATAGGCGCGGCCGTCGCGGGAGGAAAGGAGCTCGAGCGAGTAGCGGTAGAAGCTCCGTATGTTCGCCAGGCTCATGAAGCGATCGAAAGCGCCGCCGCCGGACGCCCTGATCATCGCGATGGAATCCTTGCAGTATCTCTCGTAAATATCCTTCAAGAGGGAGTCCAGGCTCGGATCGTCGATCGACGATCCGTGGAGCGCGGCGAATTCATTGGTCATGTTCGCGTTGCACAGGAGCATCGGCATCGCCATCGCGATGAAGTTCTCGCCCGCGACCGTATCGGCGATGAACTCCTCGAACCTGGTCAGCTTGAGGCCGGCGGGACGGGCGTAATCCGCGACGAACTTGCCCAAGAGGTAATAGCCGTCGATGTCGACGACGTCCCTCATCGCGGCGATGCCGGTAATGCCGGCGAAGCGATCCTTGTTCTCGAAATAGGCGCGGACCCACTGGAGCTGCCGCGCGACCAGGCTCATGGGAAGGGCGAAGCCCTGCTCATGGTACTCGACCAGCTGCCGCGAGGCGTAGAGGACGGGCTCGGGATCCAGGCCTAAGTAGCAGAAGCCAGGGAAGCCGGCGACGCGGCTCTCGGCGACGGTAACCGCTCCCTCCTTAAGCTTGGCGGCGAAGAGCGCGAAGTTCTCGGCGTTCCTCGGCTCCGAGGCTTTCTTCACGCCCGCATAGAGCTTCGCCATGCCCATAAAAATCGAGTCGAAGCCCGGATCGGCGACGTATCCCTGCGCGAGGAGGGGCGCGGAAGACAGCATGGAGCACAGGACCGCGACGGCCGCCGCCGCGCGCTTCGATCTTCTCATCAATGCCTCCGATGCCGCGAGGATCGGCCGCTACGCGCCGGCGCGAGCCTGAGCCTTCTCCATCGCCCGGGCGAAGCCGGGCATGGCCCCCGAGATCGTCTTGTCGTCGACGCAGTACGCGATGCGGAAGTAGCCCGGCGTCCCGAAGCCGGAGCCCGGCACGACCAGGATGTTCTCTTCCTTCAAGAGATCGACGAACTCTGCCTCGGCCTCGATCGGGCTCTTGGGGAAGAGGTAGAAGGCGCCCTCGGGAAGGTCGAAGTCGTAGCCGGCCGCGCGCAGTCCCTCGGCCAAGAGGTCCCGCTTGCGCTCGTAGATCCTTGAGTCGACCCAGTGCTCGCCCAGCTCGGCCAGGAGCTTCTGCATCAGGCTCGGCGCGTTGACGAAACCCAAAATGCGGTTAGCCAGCGTCAAGGCGCCCATGAGCGCGTCGGCATCATCGGCCGCGGGATTGACGGCGGCGTAGCCGATCCGCTCGCCCGGCAGGGAGAGGTCCTTCGAGTGCGAGGTCGCGACGATCGAGTTCGGGCAGATGGCGAGCGGGCTGGGCACCGCGGCTCCGCCGTATGCGATGCGGCGGTAGGGCTCGTCCGAAACCATGTAGATAGTCCGGCCGTACTTCTTGCCCGCCCTCTCCATCGCGGCGGCGAGGGCCTCGAGGGAGGCGGCCGAGTAGATCTTCCCCGTCGGATTATTCGGTGTATTGATCAGAACGACTTTTGTCTTCGGACCCATGGCCGCCTCGAGGGCGCCGAGGTCCAGGGAGAAGTCGGGAAGGGTCGGCACGGCCTTCAGGACGCCGCCGTGATTGTCCGCGATGAATCCGTACTCGACGAAGTATGGCGAGGAGACCAAGACCTCGTCGCCGGGATCGAGCAGAGCCTTGAAAATGATGTTGAGCGCTCCGGAGGCGCCGCAGGTCACGACGACGTGCTCGGGCCCTAGTCGGACGCCCTGCTCGCGCTCGAGGCGGTCGGCGATGGCTTTCCTGGCCTCGGGCAATCCCGCGTTCGGCATGTACGCGTGCAGACTAGGATCCTCCGCGGCGACCAGCCTGGCGAGGCATTGCTTGAGCTCGGGCGGCGGCGGCACGTTGGGATTGCCGATGCTGAAGTCGAAGACCTTGTCGTCCCCGTACAGCTTACGGAGCCGCGCGCCTTCCTCGAACATCTTCCGGATCATGGAACCCTTGTCGAGGTAGCCCCTCATCTTGCTCGCTATCGCCATAACGCGCTCCTTCCAGCCGAGGAGAATAGCCTAAAGGAGCTTGATTGGTAAGCCGCGGCGGCGCGCTTCGCCGCCCGGAGGCGCGCATGCTACTATCGGAGCATGAGACATCGAATACCGCTCGTCGCCGCGCTCGCCATCGCGCTCGTTTCGCTGCCGGCGCCTAGTCAAGCCGCCCAAGGGCACTTCAAGGTATCTATCGGGACCAGGCACGCGACCGTAATGCTCGACGGCAATTGGCGGCGCAGCGAAATAATCCAGGACGTCGGAAGAGATCAGTTCTC
>CAYPHO010000258.1:0-4760 GCA_964410245.1 uncultured Treponemataceae bacterium
CGGTATGAAGTGATCCTCGTTGACGTGCATGCCGTCCTGGCACTCGCACTCGAAGGCGACGCCGGGCCCGGTGATCTCGGTCAGGCCGTAGATGTCGTAGGCCTTGATTCCCCAGGCCGCCTCGATCTCCTTTCGCATGGCCTCGCTCCAGGGCTCGGCCCCGAAGCAGCCGGCGCGCAGCTTCATCGCCTTGACGTCGAAGCCCATTTCCTTGGCCTCCTCGGCCATGAAGAGCGCGTAGGAGGGCGTGCAGCCGATTATGGTCGAGCCGAAATCCCGCATTACCATCAGCTGCTTCTGCGTATTGCCCGAGGACATGGGCACGATGTTGGCGCCGATGCGCTTGGCGCCGTAATGCATTCCCAGGCCTCCGGTAAAGAGGCCGTAGCCGTAGGCGCACTGCACGGTGTCGTGCCTGGTCGCGCCGGCCCCGCTCAGGGTCCGGGCCATGCCCTCCTCCCAGCACTCCACGTCGTAACGGGTATAGGCGTCGACGACGGGCACGCCCGTCGTCCCCGAGGACATGTGGATCTCCTCGATCTCGGCCTGGGGACAAGCCAGCAGGCCGTAGGGATAGGTCTCGCGAAGGTCGTCCTTGACCGTGAAGGGAAACTTCGCGATGTCCTCCAGGGAACCGAGGTCGCGAGGCGCGACCCCGACCGCCTCGAATTTCTTCCTATAAAAATCCACTCGGGAATAGAGCGTCTCGACTTGATTCTTCAGCCTGGCCAGCTGGAGGAGCCTCCGCTCCTCTATGTCCTGGCATTCGAATTGCGGATTCCAGATCATCTCGTACGCCTCCGTTGCCGAGCATGGGCCAGAAGGGGACTCCTCCGAGCCGCTCCGGTCCCGCGGGCCGGCCGACCGTCGAGTCGCCGCCCGCGCGGCCCGCAAAGGATAAACGATCGGGGCTTATCCGTGAAGTGGAAAACGCTCCAGAATCCGGATCACTCGCAGAGGCCCGACACGCAGGCGCTGCCCGCCCAGAGCGCGAGCGCGGCCAAGGCGCGGTCGGCGCTGCGGAAGGTCGGGACGCCCCGCCTCTCCAGCTCGCGGGCGAAGGAGTCGTACAAGGGGCCCGCGTCCACGACCGCGACCCAGGGCTTGGGCGAGGAGGCCTTGAGCCGGCCGTAGCGCGCGGCCAGGGCGGATTCGCTGCCAGAGTCCTCGTCGTGCCCCGGCCCCTTGGGAAGGCTCTGGATATTGGCGGTCAGGGGCACGATGCCCGCGACCGCGCAATCGACCCCGGGATCCTCGAGGAGGGCGCGGAAGCATTCCTCGTAGGCCTCGTCGTCGGCCATGGGCGTCAGGTCGACAGGATTGCGGATGTCGACGATGTCGACGATGCCCGCGCGGGAAAAGGCCGCGCCCAGCCGGGCCCGCGTCCCCGGCGCGAGCTCGGCCAGCTTAAGGCCGTTCAGGTTGTCCGCCATCGCCACGCACTCGAAGCCCGCGTTCGACAGGGCGCCGAGCCTGCCGCCCGTCCTCCGCTTCCCCTCCAGGAGCGAGAAGATCGACAGGGCGTCGTCGAAGCGCTCGAGACTGTCGGCCACCACGGCCCCGGCCTGGCGGAAGAGCTCCCTGGAGACGCTGAAGTCGCCCGAGATGCTGGCGGTGTGGCTGGCGCTCGCGGCCGCCCCCGCCTCGCTGCGGCCCGCGCGGTAGACGATGACCGTCCTGCCGGACGAGGTTATGCGATCGCAGGCGAGCAGGGCCTTCTCGCCGTCGAGGGGGCGGAAGCCCTCGACGTAGAGCGCGAAGATGCGGATCCCCGGATCGTCCGCCATGGCCTCGAGGAAGTCGCCGACGGTCGCGTCCATCTGGTTGCCGCAGGTGACGACGTAGAGGGGCGCCAGCCCCGGGTGGTTCGACAGCCGCGTGATGGCGAAGGCGCCCGACTGGGAGACGATCGCGACCGGGTCGCAGGGGCCGGGCCGTCGGGGCAGCTTGTACTCGGGGATGAAGAGGGTGCTGTACTTCCCCGGGGCCGACAGGACGCCCAGGCAGTTGCCGCCGACGATCACCGGGCCGCCCCCCGCCCCGCGGGCGCGCGCCAGGGCGTCGCCCATGCGCGAGGTTATCTCCTCGGTGCCGGCCTTCTCCTCGAAGCCGCCGGGGATGACGATGACCGACTCGGCCTTATCCTGCTCGATCAGCTCGGCGAGGACGCCGGGCGCCCTCGCCGCCGGGATGGCCAGGACGAAGAGGTCGACTTTCTCGGGCAGCGAGGCGACGTCCGGAACGCAGGCGCAGCCGTCCAGCTCCGACATCCCCGGCTTGACCGCGTAGGCGCGGGAGCGGTCGAAGCCGGCCCCGAGGATGTTCCGGAGGATTATCCGGCCGGCGTTCATCCCCGCGCCCGACGCGCCGATCACCGCCGCGCTGCGCGGCCTAAGGAGCCGGGCGATCTTGGCGACGGGCCTCGCCTCCTGCGGCGGGAAGGCCGGGCGGCCGCCCGACTCCGCGATGCCCGCCGGGAGCCCGCCGACCCTGGCCAGGGCGTCCAGCGCGACCAGGCGCGCGGCCGCGCCCGCGCCGCTGACGGCGAAGGGATTAACCTCGAGCTCGAGCACGCCCGCGGCCGCGAGGGCGGGCGCCGCCTCGGAGAAGGCCAGGGCCAGGCCCGCGAGGCTGTCCAGGCCGAGCACGGGCTTGGCGCCGCGCAGGCCGCCGGAGAGGATCGCCTGCAACGCGTTATGCGACAGTTCCGACCGAACGACCTCCCCGTCGACGGTCAGGGGCGAGGCGATCAGCGTGGCGGCCCCCGGCCGGAATGCCCTCGCGATGAACTCGGCGTAGACGCCGCCGAAGCCCAGGCTGACCACGGGCCCGAAGTCGGGGGTGAAGCGGTAGGAGGCGATGATCTCCCGTCCCAGGCCCGGCTCGAAGGGGACGAGCTCGCTCAGCGAGAAGCCCTCGATCAGCGAGCTCTCGATACGCTCGGACATCCGCTCGACCGCGGCGCGGACGTCGATCGGGGTATTCAGGACGAAGGCGACGCCGCCCAGCTCGGTCTTGTGGGCGATCCTGGAGCCCACCGCCTTGACGACGATCCGCTCGCCCGCGATGGCCGAGGCGCGCGCCGCCCGCTCGGCCTCGCTCGCGTCCCGGACGAAGACGCGCCTGGGCGTCTCGAATCCCAGACAGTCGAGCAGGTCCATGCCCTCGAGCTCGGTTAGGGAGCCCCGACCCTCGGCGATCGCGGCGCCGGCGATCCGCCGGATACATTCCCGGTCTATGACCATCTTCTAGAATACTAGACCGGGCCCGGGCCGCCGTCCATGCGGCGCGGCCGAAGGGGCGGCGAGGCGCCGACGAGGCGGCCCGGCGCCTCGCCCCGCATTGACTCGACGCCCGCCCCCGGTGTATCGTCTTCCAGCCCGCCCGGATGGTGGAATTGGCAGACACGCTAGATTCAGGTTCTAGTGCTGGAAACGGCTTGGGGGTTCAAGTCCCCCTCCGGGCAGAATAGAAAGACCCGCTCATCGGAGCGGGTCTTTCTATTCGATAAGCTCGGAGGGGACTTGAACCGAGGACGCGTCGCGAGCGCATAGCGAGCGCAAGGCGCATGGATGCGCCGAGAGCGTCCAAGGCGGCCTGAAGCGAACTCGTAGGATCGAGTGAGCGGAAGGCAAGTCCCCCTCCGGGCAAAAAACGCGCTACGAGCGCGTTTTTTTTTGCCCGGAAGGGGACTTGTATCGCGGCTCGCCGAATGCGAGCATAAAGCTCCGCTGCATTCACCATAGGAGCTACGCGATGGACGAGAAGCGAGAGAGCGGCATCGACCTGTTCGAGGACGACGAGGGGGGCGAGTCCGTCCTCGTCGGCCCGAAAGTAATAAAGGAGATGCTGCGGACGCCGGTCTCGCTGCGGGACGACCGTTACGACAAGGGCTACGTCGAGGCCCTGGCCCTCTGCATGGACCTGCGCGGCTTCAGCTCCTACGCCCTGACCGCCGAACGGGACGCGATGACCGGCTTCCTGGAGAAGTACAGCCAGGAGCTCCTCGCCGCGGTCAATTCCTACTCGGCCTCGTACTACAAGCTCCTGGGCGACGGGGCAATCGTCATATGGGACGATCCCGACGAGAACGCGGCCGAGTCCTGTCGCGACCTCTTCCGCCTCCTGCGCGACGTCGTGGACGAGATAGCCGCGGCCTATAAGAGCCCCTGCGCCCTCGCGGGCGCCATCACCCTCGACACGCTTTACAAGTACGAGATCTTCGGCGAGTGCTCGGGCCTCAAGTACCGGGACTACGTCGGCTACGGCATCAACATCGCCTTCCGCCTCCAGTCGGTCGCCGGCCCGGGAGAGCTCCTCGCCTCGCCCGCGGCCAACGACCGATTCGCCCTGGGCGCGCCGGCTATCGAGAAAGCGCGCCGCCCGCCCAAGGGCTCGATAAAGGGAATCCGCGACGAGGATCGCGAGGGCATCGTCGTGGTCGAGCGCCGCTGAACGAGGAGGATCCATGGACCCTATAATGATTCCCGTGCTCGGAATCGTCTTCTCCCTCTTCATCGCCCCCTGCCTGGTATTCGGATTCATCCTGCTGATCAGGAAAGGCAAGAACGACGTCCGCAAGCTGGAGCTCCAGAAGGAGATGCGCGAGCTCGAGGTGCGCAAGGAGGAACTGCGCATCCAGGCGCTGATCGAGGAGAACAAGAAGTACGACAGGATTATCGAATCCGAGACCGGCAAGCGAGCCTGAAGGCGAGCCAGCAAGGGAGGCTTGCTACTTTTTCGATAGCGCGCTATTATTT
>CAYPHO010000259.1:0-4738 GCA_964410245.1 uncultured Treponemataceae bacterium
AGGCCGATGACCCTATTCTCCGACTGGATACGGCCGATCCGCGCCCGCTCGGCCTCGAGCTCGATCCTGGCGCCCTGCGCCTCGACGACGATAGCGTCGCCCAACGCAGCGACGCTCCACGCTTCTTCCGGATTCCCGCCCAGGTAGGCGACGCTCGCGCGGCCGGATTCCAGCGAGACGACCGAGCCCGAAGCGACCCAGGGCGGCGCCGAGCTTAGGGCACATGATGAGCGAAACAAGTCATAGGCCGTAGCGATCGCGTAAAGGCGCCTCTCCTCCCGCGCGAGCTTCCCGAGCGACTGCACGGCCGATCGCGCGAGGGGAGCCGCCGCGGCCATTACCAGGGCAAGGACGATGATCCCGACCAGGGTCTCGATGAATGTGAATCCGCTAGCGGAAGCTCGACCATGGATCATCGAGACCCGCCTCCATCGATGAAAATGCGCGCGATTCCTGATTGAGCTGAAGTCGCCCCAAGCCCGCGACCGCGGGCGCCAGGAAGCCCAGCGCGACCGCGAGGACGGCCAGCGCCACCAGGACGTCGATGAAGACCCAGCCTCGATCACGCATCGCTCGAGATGTCCATGTCCTTGCCCTCGCCTCCCTCGACGCCGTCCGCACCCAACGAGACGATGCGGAAGGGAAGGTCGTCGGGCCCGGGCACGCTGTAGATATACGGATTGCCCCAGGGATCCGCGCCGACCTGCTTGTTGATGTAGGGACCGTTCCACGAGGCAGGGGCGGAGGCGGGCTTCCGCCACAGGGCCGCGAGGCCGTCCGCCTGGTCCGGGTAGGAGCGGCAATCCATGTAGTAGGCGGTCAGGGCCAGGCCGTAGACCTCGATCTGGCTCCTCGCCGTCGCCTGCTTGGCCTGGTCGATAAAGCGGAATGCCATGAGGCCGACGATCGAGGTCAGCACCAAGACGATGCCGATGACGATGAGGGTCTCCATGAAGGTCCAGCCGCCGGAGCTCTTCTCCTCGAAGGAGGCGAGCCGGCGGCGGGCCGCGAGGATAAGCTTCGATGTCATATAGCGCCTCCCAAAAGGCCGTAGATGGGTCCGATGAACTGAATGACGACGAGGAGGAGTAGGACGCCGACCGCTATGATCAGCGCGGGCTCGATCAAGGCCATAATCGCGCGCGAGGCTTTCTCGAACTCGCGGTCGTAGAAGGAGCGTAGGCGCTTGAAGGCGCCGCGAAGGTCGTGGGCCTCCTCGCCGACCGCGATCCAGGAAGAGAAAGTCTCGGGCAAGACGCCGGTTTCGCGCAACGCGGCCGATGGCCGCAGGCCTTTCTTGGTCGCTTCCGCCGCGTCGGAGAGGGCACGACCGACGGCGGCGTTGCCGCAGACCTGGGCGCACTCGGCCAAGGCTACGTCGGCCGTGTAGCCCGACTCGAGCAGGGTCTCCATGGCGAAGCATACCTTGCGCATCTCGACGCCCATGGCGAAGCCGCCCGCGAGGGGCAGTTTTAGTAGCAAGCGTCCGATTGCCGCCCTCCCCGCCTCGCGGGACCTTAGCAAGGTCACGACCAAGACGATCAGGGGAATTAAGAGGGCCGCCGCGGCGAAGCCTATCTGAAAAGCGACGAGCCTTTCCTTCAGTCCCGCGGCCCCGGCCGCGCCCAGGGAGTCGGCCACGCCGATGAAGGTCGGTAGGACGAAGGCGGTCAGTAGGGCCATACCCCCGACAAGGACGCAGAGTATGAGCGCCGGATACATCAGGGCCCCGAAAAGCCGATCGCGGAGCTTCTTGCGATCGTCGAGGTATGCCGAGAGCTGGGGCAGGACCGACTTGAGCGTGCCCGTCAGCTCGCCGACGCGGATAAGGCCTATATACAAAGGCGGGAAGCCCAGGCCCTGCTCGGCCAGTGAACGCGCCATGGACTGTCCCTTCGACAGCCGCTCTTCGAGCGCGCCAACGAAGGAAGCGAGCGAGGGAGATGACTTGATCGTGCCAAGGACGCGCACGGCGTCCTTGAGGCTCAGGCTCTGCGCGAACAAGAGGTCGAGCTCCTCGGTAAACTGGAGGATATCCTTGGGCGAGAGCTTGCGGAGCGCGGGACCCTCAACCGGAAGGCACTCGACCGGAGAATAGCCCTCGCGGGCCAGCTCGCGGACAAGGGCCTCCTCCGAGGAGGCCGATCGCGCGATGACCTTGGTCGCGCCGGACGAGTCCAGGACCCTGCAGCGATAGCTTCTATTCATAGTCCGTAGATCACCCTCTCGAGCTCGGCTATCGTCGTGACTCCATCGCGCACCAGGCCTATGCCCGCATCAGCAAGAAAGTCCCCTCCCCTCTTCTTGTACAAGGCTTCAAGCTCGCGATGGGCGCCGCCGCGCAGGATAATCTGCTCCGCCTCGGCATCGATGACGAAGATCTCGCCGATGGCGATCCTTCCCTTGTAGCCTCGATTGCAAGCCGAGCAGCCTAGCGCGTGCGGGACCTTGGCGATGCTCGCGTTGTGCGCTTTAAGGAAGCTCGCCTCGGCTGGATCGGGCGAAATCTTAGTCGCGCAGGCGGGACAGAGCTTACGGACAAGGCGCTGAGCCATGACGCCCCGCACTACTCCCGCGAGGAGGTAGGGCTCGAGTCCCATGTTGACCAGCCTGGTCACCGCGGACAGGGCGTCGTTGGTGTGCAAGGTGGCCCAAACCTGATGGCCGGTCAGGGCGCTGCGCAGGGCGAGGTCGGCCGTCGCCTTGTCGCGCACCTCGCCGATCATCAGGATGTCCGGGTCCTGTCTTAAAAGACGCCGCAGGATCGAGTCGAAGCTCATGCCGATGTCGTCGTTCGTCTGCACCTGGCAGACCCCGGAGAGGCGGTTCTCGACCGGGTCCTCGACCGTGAGGATCTTTACCGCGGGATCGTTCAGCTCGCGCATGACGGCGTTGAGGGTCGTCGTCTTGCCCGAGCCCGTGGGACCAGTGACCAGGATGAGGCCGTGCGGGAAGCGCATGAGCTCTCTCAGGGCCGAGGTGAAGCCTGGTGAGAAGCCCAGGCCGCCTAAGTCGCGCCTTTCTTCCTCGCGGTCGAAGAGCCTTAGGACGATGGACTCGCCCTCGACCGTGGGCATGATGGACACGCGGAACTCGACGCTCTTCCCGTCCACCACGGCGTTCATCTTCCCGTCCTGGGGAAGGCGGCGCTCGATGATGTTGAGGTTCGACATGATTTTCACGCGAGAGGAGAGGCTGGGGCCGATATCCCTGGACAGCGTCCTCGCGACGGTCAGCATGCCGTCGACCCGGAAGCGAACGCGTAGTCCGTCGGCGGAAACTTCAAGATGAATATCCGAAGATCCCAGCCTGAGCCCCTCCAGGAGGATGCTGTTGACCAAGTTGACCACGGGCGCGTCGTTCGCGAGCCGGTCCAGGAGATTCTCTTCAGAACTTGCCTGGGCCTCGACGCCCGCGCCTTCCTCCGCCGCGCAGCGCGAGAGGAACTCCGAGAACTCGCTTTTCGCTATTGCGAGGAAGCGGGGCTCGCGGCCTTCCGCGAAGGCAAGGGTGCGCTTAAGCTCGGGACTAGGCTCTTCGATCGCGCCGACCAGGAACTCGCCCTGGCCGTCCCGCAGCTTTAAAAGGCCGTGCCTTTCCATAAAGGCCAGGCTGAACTGCCGCTCGCCGCGGGGCAGCGGCGCGTAGTCCTGCATCCTCGCCTGTTCCATCAATCCCGTCCCGGCGCGTCCTGGCCGAAGAGGTAGCGGTAGTAGCCCTCGATTATCTCGCGCTCCAGCTCGTCGCGATTGACCTCGGGCATCTCCAGGCGGGGAATGATGCAGACCATGTAGTCGATGGTCGTGACGCTCTGGTTGCGCGATCGGAAGAGAAGCCCCAGGAGTGGAATGTCGCCCAGGATCGGCACCTTCTTCACGTCGTCGGTCATCTGGCGCTGCTTAAGGCCGGTGACCACGACGGGCTTGCCGATCTCGGTCCTGGTGGTGGTATTCATCACCTTCTCGGAGGTCTTAGGCAGGGAGGCCGATGAATCGCTCTCGAGGGCCTCGGACAAGGTGGTGTCAATCTTCATCGTAATCATGCGCCCGCCCGATATCCAGCCCTCCAGATTCAAGATGAGGCCCGAGGATATCTCGCGGATGATCTGCGTAGTTGTCGTGCTGGTCGAGCTCGTTACCTCGGTATCCTTGACGCGGATCGTCTGCGTGTTCTTGAAGCTGATCTTCTCGCCCGACAGGGAAGTCAGGGTCGTATCGGCCAGGACCTGGGCCTTGTTGTTGACGATCTTCCATTGAAGGCTAAGGCCGAAATCGAGGCCGAAGGAAGAGATGACGTCGAAGCCGATTCCCAGGAGGTCCTTGAACTCGCCCTTGGTCAACGATCCTCCCGGCGCCTCGGTCGTATTGCCGATGGTCAGTCCCGCCTGCCAATCGTCGGCGTCGCTGTCGGTCAAGGCCAGCACCAGGACCTGATACTTGATCTGCGGCTTCGGATGATCGATGGCCGAAAGGTCGCGCAGGAAGGCGCGGCGCATCGCCTCGGTACCCTTGAAGAAGACCATGCGGGGATCGGTCGTCTTCTTCACGTTCTGGTCGGTTACCGAGGGCGGCAGGGCGGCCAGGAGCTCCTCGGCCTTGATAAAGTTGAGCGTAATAGGCACTGCCTGATCGATACGATCCAGGGCCGAAACGAGCTCGCGCAACTTCACTTCCTTGGCGGGCGGCAGGGTGATGACGAAGCCCGTCTTCGAGGGCAGGGCCACGGGCCCGAAGGAGGA
>CAYPHO010000260.1:0-1865 GCA_964410245.1 uncultured Treponemataceae bacterium
CTACAAGCAGGAGCTCTACTTCCCCACTTGGAAGATCCCCGCCGACCACCCCCTCGCGCTCTCCGGCGTCGAGGCCTACTCCGGCCTCTACGGCGAGAAGCCCGTCGTCGACAAGTGGACCTTCTCCACTAACTGCGTCGCGGTCTGCGGCCGCCACGGGATTCCCTGCATCGGCTTCGGCCCCGGCGACGAGGCCCAGGCCCACGCGCCCAACGAGATCAACCGCATCGACGATCTCGAGAAGGCCTCGGCCTTCTACGCCGCCCTGCCCTACGCCCTCGACCGCGGCGAGGCGCCGAAGGGCCGCCCGTGAGGTGGAGCTACCGCTGCCCTTCCTGCGGCGCCGAGTACCCGATCGAGCCCGGACGCTATCTCTGCGATCCCTGCTCGTCGCGTAACGCGCCGGGCGCGCCCCTAGAGGGCGTCCTCGAATGCGTATTCGATCCCGAGGAAGCCAAGGCCGAAGCCCGCGGCTCCCGCTCGGCAGCGCGCGCGATCCCCCTTCCCGTCGAGGCCGTGCACTTCCCTCCCCTGCCCGTCGGCGGCACGCCGCTCTGGGAGCCGGGCCGGCTCCGCGAGCGCCTGGGCTTCCCGGGGCTCTACCTCAAGGACGACACCTGCGAGCCCTCGGGCTCCTACAAGGACCGCGCATCCTTCCTTGTCGCGGCCTTCGCTCGTAAACATCGCATAACCGAGATCGCCCTCGCCTCGACGGGCAACGCGGCCTCCAGCATGGCTTGCGTCGGGGCCGCCGCCGGCATCAAGGTGACCGTCTTCCTGCCCGCATCGGCGCCGGTCGCCAAGCGGATACAGGTGCTGCAATACGGCGCCGAGCTCCGCGAGGTCGATGGCAATTACGACCGAGCCTTCGACGCGTCCCTTGAATACACTCGAAAGACCGGCGTCCTCTCGCGGAACACCGCCTACAATCCCCTGACCATCGAGGGCAAGAAGACGGCCGCCTTCGAGATAGTCCGCGAGCTCGGGCGCGCGCCCGACCACGTCTTCGTCCCGACGGGCGACGGCGTCATCCTCTGCGGCCTTATCAAGGGATTCGAGGACCTCGTCGCCCTAGGCGAGGCCGAGCGCGTGCCGGTGTTTTGGGCGGCCCAGGCGGAAGGCTCCAGCGCCATCGTCCGCGCCCTGGAAACGGGCAGGATCGAGGCCCGCCCTTCGGGCACGATAGCCGATTCCATCTCGGTCGACGCGCCTCGCAACGGCCCCCTCGCACTCGCGAAGCTGCGGAAATACGAAGGCCGGGGAATCGCCGTATCGGACGAGGAGATACTCGAGGCGCAGCGCCTCTCCTCCTCGGCCGCGGGCCTCTTCGCCGAGCCTTCGAGCGCCTGCGCCCTCGCGGCCTTCATTAAGGCGCGGCCCGGCCTGGGCAAGGGCGAGAGCGCCGTTATCATGATGACCGGATCGGGACTCAAAGACATACGAAACGCCGCTCGCGGAGTCGGCGCCCGGGAATAAACCGGATCGAGGAGACGTCTATGATCGACCTGAAGGTGAACGAGGCTCAGAGGAAGAGGAACATCGAACGCTGCCGCGAGAAGGGGATACTGCTGCCGACCTTCGGCCAGATGCGCGATCCCTCGACCGTCCCCGACTCGATCAAGAAGGAGCTCGAGGGCATCGGGCTCTGGGACGTCCACAGCCGCAACCTCTTCCGCGTAACCTGGCATAACGAGCCCAAGGATCGCGGCGGCCTCTTCGGAGGCGTCAACTACCTGGAGATCCCGCAGGCGATAACGGGGACTCGGGCGCGCATCGTCGGCCTGGCCGGCAAGTGGTTCCCTACGGGAGCCCACAAGGTCGGCGCGGCCCTCTCCTGCCTCCTGCCCGAGCTGGTGACCGGGCGC
>CAYPHO010000260.1:1875-4736 GCA_964410245.1 uncultured Treponemataceae bacterium
GAAGGCCGTATGGCCCAGCACAGGTAATTATTGCCGCGGCGGCGCCTACATCTCCCGGCTCCTGGCCTGCCCCTCCGTGGCCATCCTTCCCGAGGGAATGTCCCGCGAGAGATTCGACTGGCTTAGGACAATGGCCGAGGAAGTCATCGCGACGCCCGGCTGCGAGTCGAACGTCCGCGAGATCTTCGAGAAGTGCATCGAGCTCGAGCGGACGCGCGACGACGTTATCATCTTCAACCAGTTCGACCAGCTGCCGAACCACCTCTGGCACTACGCCGTCACCGGCCCCGCGATGGAGGAAGTCTTCCGCGCCCTGGCGCGGCCCGGCGACAGGGTCGCCGGCGCGGTGCTCTCCTCGGGCTCGGCGGGCACCCTCGGCTCGGGCTCCTACCTCGCCGAGCGCTTCCCCGGCGCGAAGGTCGCGGTCGCCGAGGCCCTGCAGTGCCCGACCATCCTGGAAAACGGCTACGGCGGCCATCGCATCGAGGGCATCGGCGACAAGCACGTGCCCTGGATCCACAACCTCCGCGAGACGGACGCCGCGATCGGCGTCGACGACGAGATCCCGATGCGCCTGATACGGCTCTTCAACGAGGAAGCCGGCCGCTCGGCCCTCGCCGAGGCGGGCGTCCCTCCCGAAGTCGCCGCTAAGCTCGACTGGCTCGGCATCTCGGGAGTCGGCAACCTCGTCGCGGCGATCAAGTTCGCCAAGTACTACGAGCTCGGCCCGAACGATATCGTCTTCACCATGTTCACCGACTCGATGGAGCTCTACGGCAGCCGCGTCCGCGAGCTCGCCGCCGAGCGCGGCGCCTACGACGGACGGCAGGCCGATCGCGACCTCGAGCTCCTGTCCTCGATTTCCGTCGACTACGTCCTCGAGCTTTCTCACGTCGATAAGCGCCGAGTTCACAACCTCAAGTACTTCACCTGGATCGAGCAGCTGGGCAAGGACCTGTCGGAGCTGCGCGCCCAGTGGGAGGACTACGGCCATTACTGGGGCGACCTGCGCTCCCAAGTTCCCGCGATCGACGCGATGATCGGGGACTTCAACAAGGAAGTCCTGCGATGATACTGCTTAAGGGCTGCTTCCGGGCCGCGACCGGCATCGGGCGGCGCGGAGGGGCGGCCGGCGCGGACCTCTCGGGCGTCGACATCCTGATCGAGGGAAATCGCATAACCCGCATCGCGAGCTCGATCCAGGCCCCTCCCGGCGCGAGGGTCATCGACGCGTCCAGGCACGTCGTCCTGCCGGGACTGGTCAACTGCCACCACCACTTCTACCAAACGCTCACCCGCGCCCTGCCCGCAGTCCAGGAAGCGAAGCTCTTCGATTGGCTCGTCTACCTATACGAGATCTGGAAGGGGCTGGACGAGGAGGCCGTCTACTGGTCCTCGCGCCTCGCGCTGGCCGAGCTCGTCAAGACCGGCTGCACCCTGGCCTCAGACCACCACTACCTCTACCCCTCGCTCTTCAAGGACGATATACCGAGCATCCAGTTCGAGGCGGCCTCGGACATCGGCATCCGCTTCGCGCCGACCCGCGGCTCGATGTCCCGCTCGAAGAAGGACGGGGGCCTGCCGCCCGACTCGGTCGTGCAGGACGAGGAGACCATCCTCGCGGAGAGCGCGGCGGCGATCGACCGCTACCACGATCCGGCCCCCGACGCCATGCGCAAGCTCGCCCTGGCCCCCTGCTCGCCCTTCTCGGTCTCCGAGAAGGCGATGGCCGACGCCGCCGAGCTCGCCCGGGCCAAGGGCGTCAGGCTGCACACCCACCTGGCCGAGACCGAGGACGAGAGCGAGTACTGCGTCGAGGTCTACGGCCGGCGCCCCCTCCGGCTGATGGAGGACTGCGGACTCATCGGCCCGGACGTCTGGTACGCCCACGGCATCTACTTCGACGACGAGGAGCTCGGGATCCTCGCGCGTACCGGCGCGGGGGTCTGCCATTGCCCCTCCTCCAACATGCGACTGGGCTCGGGAATCGCCCGGGTCCGCGAGATGCTGGACCTCGGCGTCAAGGTCGGCCTGGGCGTCGACGGCTCCGCCTCCAACGACAGCTCGGACATGCTGGGCGAGGCGCGGCAGGCCATGCTCCTCCAGCGCATCCGCTACGGCTCGGCCGGGCTGTCCGCGCGCGAGGCCCTCCGCGCCGCGACGGAAGGCGGCGCCCGCATCCTCGGCTACGAGGAGACGGGCTATCTCGCCGAGGGCGCGTTGGCCGACATAGCCCTCTTCGACGTCATGAAGCTCGAGTACGCGGGCGCCCTCGCCGATCCCGTGGCCGCCCTCCTCTACTGCGGCTACGACCACGGAGCGGACTACGTCATAGCGAACGGCGAGATCATCCTCGATAGCGGCCGGCTCTCGGGGCCCGGCGCCCGATCGGGAGTCGACGAGGAAGAGATACGGAAGAAGGCCGACGAGGCTTCGAGGCGGCTGCTCAGGAAAGCCGGACTCGCGTAAGGAGCGATCGACATGAGGGACAAGAAGATCGAATCGTTGATACAGCGCCTCGGCTCGAAGAGGATAGCGATGGCGGGCAAGGACTTCCTCCTCACCTGGGAAAAGACCAGGGACGAGCTCGAGGCGACCTTTATCGTCGCCGAGGCGCTGGCCGAGATGCGCCGCATCGGCATCTCGCCCCGGCTCTGGGACTCGGGAATCGCGGTCTCGAACTTCCGCGACAATTCCACCCGGACGCGCTTCTCCTTCGCCTCGGCCTGCGACCTCCTGGGCCTCTACGTCCAGGACCTCGACGAGGGCAAGAGCCAGATCGCGCACGGCGAGACCGTCCGGGAGACCGCGACCATGATCAGCTTCCTCTCGGAGGCGATCGGCATCCGAGACGACATGTA
>CAYPHO010000261.1:0-4734 GCA_964410245.1 uncultured Treponemataceae bacterium
GGACGAAGGGCGGTATTAGGACACCCGGGCTCTCGCGGATGCGCTCGCGCTTGCGGTCGAGGACGTGGGCCAGGTAGAAGACCATTACCGGCTTCCACAGCTCCGAGGGCTGGAAGGTCGTGATGCCCAGGTCGATCCACCTGAAGGCCCCGTTGCGGCTCCCGCCCAGGAAGGGCAGGAAGGGAAGGAGGAGGGCCGCCAGGCAGGCCAGGACGATGAGGCCGATCCTCGAGCGCAGGCGCTCGAGGTCGACGACGGCGCAGGACCAGAAGATGAGGGCGGCCGGCGCCAGGAAGAGGATCTGGCGGATCGCGAAGTAGCCGGGGCCCTTGCCGATCGAGACGGCGTAGCCGGAGGAAGCCGACCAGAGCGCGGCGACGCCCGTCCCCGCGAGGAGGACGATGGCCGCCAGCATGGCCTGGTCGCCGCGCCGGCCTTCCTTCATGCGCTCGACATCGAATCCCGATCTCATGCCGCCCTCACTGTATCTTCAGGGTCGAGAGGGCCAGGATCGCGAAGATTCCGCCGAGTATCCAGAAGCGGGTCACGACCTTGGTCTCCTTCCAGCCCTTGAGCTCGAAGTGGTGATGGAGCGGGGCCATCCTGAAGAGGCGCTTTCCCTTCGTCGCCTTGAAGTATCCGACTTGGAGGACGTCCGAGAGGACCTCCATCATGAACACGCCGCCGATCAAGAGGAGGAGGATCTCCTTCTTGACGATCAGGGACAGCACGCCCAGGACGCCGCCGAGCGAGAGGCTGCCGACGTCGCCCATGAAGACCTCGGCCGGGTGGGCGTTGAACCAGAGGAAGCCAACGCAGGCGCCGATCATCGCGAGGTTGAAGACGGTCAGCTCGGCCGCGCCGCGGACGTAAGGGATATTCAAGTAGGCCGACCAATCGGGGCGCCCGGTGATGTAGGTCAATACCGAGAAGGCGATGAGGGCCATGATTACGAGTCCCGTCGCCAGCCCGTCGAGGCCGTCCGAGAGGTTCACCGCGTTGGACCAGTACACCACGTAGACGATGGCGAAGGGAATCCACACGACGCCGAGGTCGATGACGGGGAACTTCAGGAAGGGCAGGTAGAGCTTGGTCGTATCGGCCTGGCCGAAGGACCTGATGAGCAGGACGACGGCGCTCGCGACGGCGACCTGGGCAGCGAACTTCAGCCACGCGGGCACCCCGTCCGAGTTCCGCTTCTTGATCTTCAGCCAGTCGTCGACGAGCCCGATGAGGCCGAAGCCCAGGAGGGCGCCCAGCGACACGAGGACGTAGGCGTTCTCGAGGTCCGCCCAGAGCAGGACCGAGACCGCGACGGCGATGATGATCAGGATGCCGCCCATGGTCGGCGTGCCGGACTTGGCTTTATGGCTCTCGGGGCCGTCGCTCCGGATGGACTGGCCGAACTTCAGGACGCGCAGGCGCTCGATGATCGCCGGGCCGAAGAGGAAGGCGATGAGGAGGGCCGTGACCGCGGCGTAGGCCGAGCGGAAGGTCAGGTACTTGAAGACGTTGAAGCCCGAGAAGTACTTGACCAGGGGCACGAATATCTCAGGAAGCATCCGCGACCTCCTCGGGCTCGGCCCTTCCGGGCGCCAGGTATTCGGACAGGCGCTCCAGCGCCATGCCGCGGGAGGCCTTCAGGAGGACGAGGTCGCCGGGCCTCACGAAGGCGGTGACCGTCCTGCGCAGCGCGTCGAAGTCGCTCTCGAACACCGCGAGGCCGCGGAAGCCCGAGAGTCGGGCCTCGTCGAAGGCGGGCCTCGCCTCCTCGCCGAAGAAGAAGAGGGCCTGGGCCGCCGACCTTCCCGCCGCGCGGCCGATCCTGCGGTGGGCGGCCTCGGACTCGCCTCCCAGCTCCAGCATCGAGCCCAGGACGTAGGCGCGCCGCCCGCCCCAGGCGAGGCCGTCGCAGAGCTCGATGGCCGCGACGACGCTGTCGGGATTCGCGTTGTAGCAGTCGCGGATCACGGTCGCCTCGCCGCGAAGTATCTCGCTGCGGCCGAAGAGGGGCTTGACCGAGGACAGGCCCGCGGCCACGTCCGCGCTCGAGGCGCCCGCGCGCTCGGCCAGGGCCATGGCGGCTATCGCGTCAAGCAAGTTGTGCGATCCCGGGAGCGGAAAGCGGAATCTGTCGCCTCGCCACTCGATCTCGTAGCCCTCGAGCCCCAGGTCGCGGACCAGAGTGAAGCCCGCCGTGGAGCGCGGCCCGAAATCGAGCACCTCGCCGCGGACTCCTTCCTTAAGGAAGGAGTTGTAGTCGTCGTCCTCCCAGACGAAGCCGGACTGGCGCCCGTCGAAGAGCGAGAAGACCTTCTTCTTCTCGGCCGCGATGGCCTCGCGCGAGCCCAGGACGCCGACGTGGGCCGTGCCCACGTTGGTTATCAGCGCCAGGTCGGGCTCGTAGACCCTCGCCAGCTCGTCCATCTCGCCCGCCCGGTTCATGCCCATCTCGAAGACGCCGACCTCGTGCTCCTTCCGGATGGTGAACATGGAAAGGGAGAGCCCGATATCCGAGTTCAGGTTGCCCTGGTTCATGACGAGCGATCGGCCGACGCCGATGGCGGCGGCCGCGCATTCCTTCGTCGTGGTCTTCCCGCTCGAGCCGGTGACGCCGATCCTCAGCAGCGAGGGGAAGCGCCTGCGGTAGGATGCGGCGAGGGACTGGAGGGCCGCGAGCGCGTCGTCGACGAATACGACGGCCCGGCCGGAGCCCTCGGGCAGGCTTCCGATCGCGGCTTCGACGGCGGCGCGCCGGTCGGCGCGCGCGATCGCGCAGGACGCGCCCGCCTCGAAGGCCGCCTTGATGAAGTCGTGGCCGTCGGCCCGCTCGCCGGGAAAGGCTACGTAGAGCGAGCCGGGCGCGGCCTTCCGCGAGTCCGCGACCACCGAGGCGACCGCGGCCCGGCCGTCGCCGGACAAGGCGCCGCCGATCTCGCGCGCCGCCTCGCGGGCCTCGAAGAGCCGCTCGCCGGCAAAGGGCGCGCCCGAGGAGCCGCTCACGGCTTCGCTTCCTTCGGAGCCTCGATGATGAGGCGCTGATCCGGCTTCGCCTTCTCGAGGCCGAGCTTCTCGGCCCGCTCCTCGGCTCGCTCGCGGCTCGACAGGACGCGTATGCTCGCGTCGAGCTTGCGGTTCTCCTCCAGCCACTCTTCCTCGGCCGCCTCGATCTTCCTCGCCTCGGCGGCGAGGGCGGCGAAGCGGCCGCCCTGCCAGGCCGCCGCGAGGAGGCACAGGGGCACGCCTATGGCGGCGGCGACGACGAGGCGCCGCTTCACGAGGCCGCCCTCAAGCCCTCGCCGCCCCTCTTGCGCGCGACCCGGAGCTTCGCGCTGCGCGAGGCGGGATTTCGGCTGACTTCCTCGATCGAAGGCTCGACCGGCTTCTTCGTGACCAGCTCGAGGACGGCCGCGCCCTCCCGCTCCTCGCGCGAGGCGCCGGGCTCCCGGCCCGCCAGCTCGCGCAGGACGTTCTTCGCGATCCTGTCCTCGAGCGAGTGGAAGGAGATGACGCCGATGGTCCCGCCGGGCGCCAGGAGGGCGGCCGCGGCCCTGATGCCGCGCTCGGCCCGGCCCAGCTCGTCGTTCACGGCGATGCGCAGGGCCTGGAAGGTCCTGGTGGCGGGATGGGCCTTGCCGTGGCGGTACGAGGGCGGGACCGCGTCCCAGACGATCTTGGCCAGGCGCCCCGAGGTCGCGACGCCGCCCGAGCGGCGGGCCTCGACGATCGCCGCGGCGATGCGCCGCGACAGGCGCTCCTCGCCGTACTCGTAGATGATGCGGGCGATCTCCTCCTCGCGCTCCCTGAGGAGGATGTCCGCCGCGCTGCGGGGCGCGTCCGGCGAGAGCCTCATGTCGAGGACCTCGTCGCGAGCGTAGCCGAAGCCCCTTCCCGACTCGGCGAAGTGGAACATCGAAATCCCCAAATCGAACAGCACCAGGTCCGGACGCCCCGAAGCCGCCGCGTCCCAGTCCGCGACGAGCTCGTCGTAGTAGCCCAGGCGGAACTCGACCCTATCCCCATAGGGCGCGAGCCTCGCCTTCGCCTTGGCCTGGATGGCGGGATCGGCGTCGAGGCCGACGTAGCGCAGGCGCGGATAGCGCGCGAGGAAGGCCTCGGCATGGCCTCCCTCCCCCAGCGTGCAATCCAGCATCAGAGCCTCGTCCCTAGGCGGGACGAGGAAGGACAGGACCTCCCCGAGCATGACCGGCGTATGGGCGATCCCCGCCATGGCCTATCCCGACGCCCTAGAGCGTCAGGCCTCCCAGTTCTTCGGCCGCGGCGAGGAACTCCGACTGGTTGTCCTCGAGGTACTTCCTGTACGCCTCCCCGTCCCAGATCTCGATGTACTTCGAGATCCCCAGGATCACGCACTCCTTCGACAGGCCGGCGAATTCCCGAAGGCTCTGGGGAATCGCGATCCTGCCGAGCTTGTCGACTTCGACCTCCTGGGCGGGAGCGAGTATCCGCCTCTGAACGAGGCGGGCGCGGGCCGCGAAGAGGCTCGTCGACTCGATGAGCTTCTTCGAGAGCGCGGCCCACTGCTCGGGCGGGAAAAGCCAGAGGCAATTGTCCACTCCCTGCGTCAGGACGAATTCGCTCCCCGGAAGCTCTCCCCTGAGCTTCGCCGGAAGCGAAAGTCGTCCTTTTTCGTCCAGGGTGTTCCTGAACTCGCCGGTAAGTAGGTTCATTGCCACCTTTTCCTACGAATTACCACTTTTTCCCACCACAACC
>CAYPHO010000262.1:0-4679 GCA_964410245.1 uncultured Treponemataceae bacterium
TGTCCGGGGGCGAGGCCCAGCGCGTGAAGCTGGCCTTCGAGCTGGCCAGGCCCAGCACGGGCAAGACACTCTACTTCATGGACGAGCCCACCACGGGCCTGCACTTCGCGGACGTGAAGCAGCTCATGGAGGTGATCCAGAGGCTCGTGGACACGGGCAACAGCGTGGTGATGATCGAGCATAACCTCGACGTCATCAAGCAGGCGGACTGGATCGTCGACCTGGGGCCCGAGGGCGGAGAGAAGGGCGGCGAGATCGTCGCCTCCGGCACGCCCGAGCAGATCGCCAGGGTGAAGGGCTCGTATACGGGCAAGTACCTGAAGCCGGCCCTCAAGGCTCAGGCCAAGGGCGCGTAGGCGGCCGCGCGCCGCCGAGCGGGCCTCGACTGCCTAACGCGCGCCGCGAGCTGGCGAGCGAGCCGCGTCCCGCGCCCGTACTTTACTACCCGCGGCGCCGGCGTGTACTATTTTCGCCGATGATCCGCCGCGCCGCCCTCGCGCTCGCCCTCTCGCTGCTCGCGACGGCCGCAAGCCTGGGCGCGCAAGCGGCGCCCGCGGCGGCTGATGCGGCCGCGACCGACGGGGCCGCGGCTCCTGGCGCGCCGGCCGCCGCAACGCCCGCGCCCGACGCGGCGGCGCCCGCCGACGCCTTCGATACGCCGCTCGTGCGCGAGGCCCTGCCGGTCGAGATCGCGACCTCGAGCTACTACGAGCTCGTCGCCATGGCCAAGGCCCTCGGGCTTTCGACCGCGGGATCCGCCGAGGATATCCGCGGGCGGCTCTATGAGCATTACGGCCTCGAGATGCCCGCGCCGGCCGAGGAGGCGGGCCGGACCATAACGATCGAGCGCGCCTCCGAGGCTTCATACGCCAAGGTCGTCGAGGACGGGGGCGTCATCCGCGCCTCGGGCGGCGTCGTCCTCGCCTTTACCGACGAGAGCGGCAATAGCCATCGCATCGAGGCCGACAAGATCGCCTACGACCGCGCGACCTCCTCGGTGACCGCGCGCGGCTCGGTCCGCTACGAGAGGAAGTCCGGGGGAACGACCGAGCTCTTCACGGGCGAGGCGCTGAGCGCCGATCTCGAGGACTGGTCCGGCATCTTCCTCGACGGGAGGATCCGAAGGAGCGGGACGTCGCAGGCCGCATCGGGCGGCGCCGCGGGATCGGCCGCGGCCGGAACGGCCGAGGCTTCCAAGGGCGAGCGCGGGGTGGTCGTCTCCGCCTCGGCGGTCCGCAAGAAGTCGGCCGAGGTCATGGTGCTCGAGGACGGGGTGGTCTCGGGCTGCGACGCCGACGATCCGCACTACTCGATCAAGGCGGATCGCATCTGGCTCCTGGGAGACAAGGAGTGGGCGGTCTCGAGCGCCGTCTTCTCCCTGGGCAACGTCCCCGTGCTCTGGCTTCCCTTCTTCTATTATCCCGGCGACGAGCTGGTCTTCCATCCCGTCATCGGCTACCGGTCCCGCGAGGGCCGATTCGTGCAGACGACGACCTATCTCGTCGGGCGCAAGCCGAAGAAGAAGGATACGACGACCCTGCTGACGATGGTCGATAACGGCCCGGAAAAGCCGACGCAGCTCAACGGCGTATTCCTGCGGCGCGTCTCGGGGCCGTCGCCGAAGGACGAGGGCAGCCTGAAGCTGATGGCCGACGCCTACTCGGCGCTCGGGCTCTTCGCCGGCCTCCAGGGAAGCTTCCCGAAGCTGGGCCGCCTGGGCAAGACCGAGCTCTTCGCCGGCGTGGGCGTAAGCCGCTCGCTCTTCGCGGCCGGCCAGGGCTATTCGCCATACGTCGTCGAGGGCGATTGGGAGAGCGTCTGGAACGGCTCGCGGCTCTTCGGCCTCGAGTTGCCTTTCCGCTACGGCCTCGAGTTCTCGACCTCGCTCGCGCTCGGCGGGCTTAGCCTGAGCCTGTCAGTTCCGGTCTACTCCGATCCCTACTTGGATGTCGATTTCCGCGAGCGCTCCGAGGACATGGACTGGTTCAAGCTGTTCAGCGCCGCGGAGACCGAGCTCCCCTCCGCCTCGCTCAGGTCGCAGCTCCAGCCCAAGATCGACGCCTCCTTCTCGGCGAGTCCCAAGGGCCTGAATCCCTGGCTCAAATCCTTCAGCCTCACGAAGCTGTCGTCCAGCATGACCTTCTCCACGAAGGACAAGCCGATTCCCGCCGATCCGATCGAGGCGGCGCTGCTCGCCGTCGATCCCGACAGGAAGTTCTATTATCCTTCCTCGCTCGTTCCCTTCGACGCGGCGGCCTCCCTGAAGGGAAGCTTGATCCCCGGATCGGCCGCGGGCGGCTCCGCGACCGAGGGGGGCGGCGACGGCGAGGCGCGCCTCAGGAGTCCCTGGGACGAGGGCGAGGCGGAGGCCGGGCGCGATGCCGGCGGCGAGGCGGCGGGCGAGGGGAAGGGCGAGGGAGTCCTGCCCGGGATGCGCATGCCCGCGACCTTCGGCGCGACGCCCAGGAAGGCGGCGGCCTGGTCGGGAACGGCCGATTGGAGCCTCGCGCCCTCGGCCCGCTGGGAAGACCGCTACCGCTCCGAGTCGCTCGATGGGCCCGAGGACATCGACTTCTCCCGGCAGTACAGCTTGATCGAGTACGGCTTGGCCGCGGCGCTCGACGGCTCGCTGTCCTACGGGAACGGGACCGTCGGCGGAGCGATGGGCCTCTCCTTCTCGAAGCGCGGGCAGGAGCGCCCCTATCTGCTCGAGGACGCCGAGGCCGCGTCGTACAGGCTGGCCGACTACCGCGCGGCCAGCGACCGGCTGACCGGCACCGCGAGCCTCTCCGCTAAGCCCTTCGCCGGCTCCTGGCTCTGGGCCGCCTCCAGCCTCAGCTGGAGCATGAAGGCCGGCATCTATAGCCGCGCCTTCAAGGAGATGGACGGCGACGAGCCCGTCTACGAGGAGTCCTATCTCGGCTGGGACGACTCCAGCATTACGTCGCATAACGTGTCCATGACGCTGGCGGCGCGGCCGGGCGGGCTGTCGCAGAGCCTGACGCTGACCGCGGGCCTGCCGCCGACCGACGAGTCCTACAAGGCCGTCCTCTCCCTCGACGCGGGCCCCGCCGGGCTGGGGGCGGAGTGCGGGATGTTCCGCGATTCCGGCGGGCTCTTCGAATTCGATCCGCTGAAGGCCACGTTCAGGCTCGGCCGGGCCTCCGGCCCCCGGCTCGTGAACGCCTTCGTCTACGATCCCGACCCGGGCGAGCCGGTCTCCGACTCCTTTACCGCCTCGTGGGGGCCCCTCTCCGCCTCGTTCTCCGCGAAGCGGGCCGAGTCCTACACTCCCGTCGCCGGCTCGGGATGGCTAGGCAACGGCGACGAGGCCTTCCGGCCCGCCGAGCTCTCGGCCTCGCTCAAGCCCAGGCTCGCGGGCCCGGAGGGGAAGGGCGACGCCTCGTGGACGCTGGAGCCCTCCCTGAGCTTCTCGCAGAGCCTCCTTCAGTTCTCCAATTCGTCGCTCTCGATCGATCTCAAGGCCTCGCTGAGGATCGGCTCGGGCTTCTCGCTCTCGATTACCTCGCAGTCGCGCAACTCCTCGGCCTGGCGCTATTATCCGGGCCTCTTCCGCGAGGAGCTGGCCGCGGCCGGCTGCGTCCCCGAGGACTACTACGTCAATCCCCTCGAGGACGCATGGAGCTCGATCAGCGTCTGGGACGAGGCGGCGCTCAGGCGCGGCCTGATCAAGATGAAGAGCCTCAAGCTCGAGGCCGAGCAGGACCTGCACGATTGGACGCTGAAGGTCTCCGTAGAGGCCCAGCCCAAGCTCGAGGACGACGGGCGCTCCTACTTCATCGACACCTCCTTCTCCCTCCTCCTCGCCTGGAAGGACTTCTCCGACATCAAGGCGGGCATCGAGGCCGACGAGGAAGGCGGCCTCAGGTATTGACGGCCGGGCGCGGCGGTTGCAATTTTCCATTCCCGCAGGTAGAGTAATCGCGTGGACGGCACCGTCGGCATAGTCCTTGAGAAGACGAGCGCGCTCGCGGAGCTCTGCGGCGCGAACGACTACAATCTCGGGATCATGGAGCGGCTCATCGGCGCGAGGATTTTCTGCCGAGGGAACGAGCTCTTCCTCGATTCCGAGGACGAGGAGAAGCGGTCCCTGTTCCGCGTCCTCGTCAGGCGCCTGGTCGAGTCCATCGAGGACGGCATGCCGCCGACGCCCGATCTCATCATCGCGATGCATACCGACCTCACTCCCGAGGGCGACCGGCCGGCCGCGGGCGCGGACTCCGGCGGGGCCGAGCTCTACGATTGCCGCGTCGAGATACCCGGCGGCCTTGGCAAGGTCTTCCCGCGCAGCCGGGCGCAGGCCCTCCTCCTGCGAGGCCTCGCGACCCACGACCTGACCTTCGCGGTGGGCCCCGCGGGAACGGGCAAGACCTACCTCGCCGTGGCCTGGGCCCTGCGCGAGCTGCTCTCGAAGTCCAAGCGGAAGCTGATCTTGACGCGCCCCGTCGTCGAGGCGGGCGAGAGCCTCGGATTCCTCCCCGGCGACCTCGCGCAGAAGATCAGCCCCTACCTGCGCCCGCTGTACGACGCCATGGAGATCCTCGTTCCCTTCGAGACCGTGCGCCGGCTCGAGGAGTCGAGGGCCATCGAGATAGCCCCGCTGGCCTATATGAGGGGGCGCAGCCTGGCGAACTGCGTCGTGATACTCGACGAGGCGC
>CAYPHO010000263.1:0-4667 GCA_964410245.1 uncultured Treponemataceae bacterium
CTCGTTGTCGTAGGCGGTCACCACCGCCCTGCCCTCGTACTCGAAGCGGTAGCCCAGGCAGAGGATGGGATGATTCAGGTACTTCGTCGTGACGTGGATGCCGTCGCCCAGGTCGATCGTCGCTTCCTTGATCTGCTCGTACTCGATCTTGGCCGAGAGCTCCTCCTGCCTGACCGGCCAGTACCGGTAGGACAGCTGGGAGCCGATGACCTTCTCCAGGCTGTCGTCCTCGTAGCTGATGGGGCCGCGGATCCGCAGCTTCGTGCCGGGCACGTAGATCGGCGTGAACATGGGGAAGCCCATGATGTGGTCCCAGTGAGTATGCGTTATGAAGATGTCGGCCGAGATCGGCCCCCGCTTGATGTCCTCGGCCATGAGCTTGTCGCCCAGCTTCCGGATCCCGGATCCGGCGTCGACGATGATAAGGCGATCGCCGCAGCGCAGCTCCAGGCAGGCCGTATTCCCGCCGAAGAGCACGGTGTCCGGCCCGGGCGTCGGCATCGAGCCGCGGTCGCCCCAAATCCTGACGTTGAACGACATCAGCTGAGCCTCAGGAAGACCTTGGCCTTCTCGATCTCGGCGTTGACGGGCTCGTCGAGCTCCTCGAGCAGCGATTTATCTATGCCCAGGAGGGAGTAGGCCTCCGGGGCGATCTTCTCGGGATAGCGGTTGCCAGAGAAGCCGATGTCCTCGCGGTTGGCGAAGTAGTCGGCGACGGCCACCGAGCGGACGACGTCGGGGAAGTCGCCGGAATAGCCCTCCAGGCCGTGGTGCCAGCGGACGGTGTCGGCTATCGCGCCGGAAAGTCGCCAGTTGTCCGACACGATCCCGCCGGCCTCGCAGTGGTCCATGCCGAGGACGCGGAGCTCGGCGGCCCTCAGGCTGATCTTCTCGCGGTCCGCCATCGCCATCGCCGCGACGTAGCCGTCCTCGAGGGCGTTGTTGAGGGGAATCTTGCCGATGTCGTGCAGTAGCCCCGCGGCGAAGTATTCCTCGAGGTTCTTGGGGTCGACGCCGCGCCTCTTGGCGATGAGCTTCGCGGTGACGCCGACGCATAGGGAGTGGCGCCAGAAGCCCTCCATGCCCAAGGCGCGGAAGTCCTTCTTGCTGGAGACCCGGTCGAGGACGGCGCTGGAGAGGGCGAGGTTCTTCACCGTGTTGACGCCGAGCATGATGATCGCGCGCACCAGGCTGGTGACCTGGGTCCCCAGGCCGTAATAGGCGGAGTTGATCAGCTTGAGCACGCGGCCCATCAGGACCGGGTCGAGCTGGATGACATGATCGAGGTCGATCGGGCTGGTCTTCGGGTTGTTGCACACCTCCAGCACCTTCGACACCGTAGTGGGAAGGCTGGGCATGCCGCCGACGTAGGCGAGGACCCGCCTCGCCGCTTCTCCGTCATTCATGTCGCTTGCTCCGCTTGATGATGCCTATGAGCTTGGCGAGGCGCGGCGAGATCCTCACGCCGGCGATCTCGGTCGGAGTGCCGTCGGGCGCCTTCTTCACCGACGCCGCCTCGGGAGAGATGGGCTCGGCGAGGTCGATCTCCGGCGGGGGGATCCTGCGCTCGCCGCCCCTTCGGTCGCCGTCCCGGCGGGCGTCCTCGACCCTTCGGTCCAGGCCCGACCTGCGGTCGCCGGATCGCCGCTCATTGGGCTCGCGCCGGTCGTCGCCGGAGCGCCGCCCTACCTCCGAGCGCCGTGGATCGACGACGCGCTCCTCGGCCTCCGACTCGGACGAGAGCTTCCCGATGAGGGCGTCGATCTTGCCGCGCAGTCCCGAGGTATCGAACTCTTCCTTCTTCGAGGGCGGGAGATCCTCCGACAGGGACTTCAAGTACTCGAGCAGGCGGGCGGTCGGCTCTCCCAGCAGGGCGCGGATCCGATCGCTCGAGCCGGGCTCCGATTCCGATCCCGTTTCGAGTTCGGGCGCGGGCTCGGCCTCCGCTTCTGGCTCGGCCGCCGCCTCTTCGGGCTCGGCCGCGGGCTCAGGCTCGATTACAGGTTCGAGCTCGATCGGCTCGGGCGGGTACTCGGGCTCGAAATCCTCGGCGCAGGCGTCGGGGAAGGGCTCGAGGGGAATCGCCTCGGAGGTCTCTTCCAACGAGGGAGGCGGCGCCTCGTCGACCAGGAGCTCCTCGTTCGCGTCGCTCTCGTCTTGCCAGATATCTTCGGAGCTTTCATCAAGAGCCATTGCCGGTTCGGGCTCGAGCTCAAGTTCGGGTTCGGGTTCGGGCTCAAGTTCGGGCTCAAGTTCGGGCTCGGGCTCGGGCTCGGGCAAGGCTTCGTCTTCCGGCTCGCCGCCTTCGACCGAAAGCTCATCCATTACGAGATCGCCGGGCTCGGGCGGGGACCATTCCGAGGGCAGCTCCTCGAGCTCCTCGATTTGATCCTCGAGGCTCATGGGCTCGGGTTCCGGCTCGGGCTCGGGCGCGCGCTCGGGCTCGACCGCGGGCCGGCGCGGGCTCGGCGCGTACTGCGGCTGCCCGTAGTCCATGGGCGGCATCTGGGCCGGCGGCATCTGGATCGGCGGCATCTGAATGGGAGGCATTTGGATCGGCGGCATCTGGATCGGCGGCGCCTGCATCGGGATGACCTGGACCTGCGGTTGCGCATAACGCGGAGGCTCGGGCGGCACCTGGGGCCGGTAGGCATCGTCGCCGCGGCGGTCCTTGGGATCGACCAGGTCGGCGAATTCCTTGCGGGAGGGGCCGAGGTCCTCCTCCTCCGCGGCGAAGGAAGGCTCGTCCGTCTCGTCCAGGGGCTCGTCCATGAAGGTCTCGTCGCGCTCGTCCAGGAAGAGGAGCTCTTCCTGCTCGTCGACGGGTATGGGCTCGGGAGCGATCACGGGAACGAAGCTCTGGACGAGGTCCGCCGGCTCGGGCTCCGCGTCGGCCGCGGCCATCGCGGCCTCGCGGTCGCCGGCCAGGGCCTCGCGCAGGACGCGGAGGTTCTTGTCCCATGCGTCGCGCACGTCGGCGGAATAGTTCTTTACCGCGCCCTCCAGGACGTCGAGCCCCGCGAGGAGGGCGTCCGGATCCTCGGCCCCGGACGAGCCCCGCAGGGTGACCAGCCGCTCGGCGGCCTGGACCGACTTTTCCTTCTCGCCGAGCACGCGATAGGCGGCGGACAGCTCGAGCTGTACCTCGGGATCGTCCGGCGCGTCGCGCGACAGCTCGACCAGCGTCGCCTTCGCGCCTTCCCAATCGCCCTTGCCGGCCCTGGCCTTCGCCAATTCCAGCCGGGCCCGCTTATCGCCGGGCCTCGCGCGCAGGTACTCGAGGAGCTCGGCCTCGGCCCTGTCGTAGTCGCCGCGGTCCGCGGCGAGCCGGGCGAGGTCGACCCGGAACCCGACCTCCTCGCGGTCCAGTCTGAGGATCTTCTCGTAGACCGGCTTGGCCTTGTCGGGCAGGCCGAGCCGCTCCAGCGCCTCGGCGTAGCCCTTGAGCGCGGGAATCGAGTCGGGCTTCCGCCTGAGCACGTGCTCGAGGGCGGACCTCGCGTCGCCGAGGCGGCCCATGCTCGAGTAGAGCCCGGCCAACCTGATGCGCAGGTCGTCGTTCTCCGGCATCATGTCGACGAGCCTGATGATCTCCTGGAGGGCCGCGTCCCACCTGCCCGCCTTCTCCAGCGTCTGCTCGATGTTCAGGGCCGCGCGGAAGAGGGAGGGATCGGCCTCGAGGGCCTGGCGGAACCAGCGTATGGCGTCGTCCACCTTGCCCTGGTCGGCGTACACCAGGCCGATGTCGTTCCGCGCCTCCGCGTTGAGGGGGTCGACCGCGAGGATCTGCTGGAAGACGCCCAGGGCGCGCTTGTGGTTGCCGTTCTTGAAGAGCGAGAGCCCGTACTTGGCCATGGCCTCGACCCAGCCGGGCCGCGCCTTGACCGCCTGCTCGAATTCCTTGAGCGCCTCCTCGCGCTTGCCCAGCGAGTCGAAGGCGTTGCCCAGGTTGTAGTGGAAGGAAGGGTAATTGGGGTCGACCTGGAGGCCCTTCCAGAAGACGCGCACCGCCTTCTCGGCGTCGCCCATCGCGATGTACACGCCGCCGAGGTTGTTGTAGGCCAGGACGTGCTGCGGGTCGAGCTCGAGGGCCTTGATATAGGCGGCCTCCGCCATCCGCAGGTCCCCGTTCTGCCGGTGCGCGTTACCGAGGGTGAAGAGCGCCTCGGCGTTGGCCGGCTCGGCCTCCAGGGCGCGCTCGAGGGCGGCGATGGCGTCCTTGGGCTTGCCCAGCCTCAGGTAAGCGGCGCCGGCGTCCAGGAGGGCCTCGACGTGCCTCGGCTTCCGCGCGAGGACCTTCGAGAATTCCGCCAGGGCCTCGGAGGGCCGGTCGGTGCGCAGGAAGGTCATGCCCAGGGCCAGCCGCGCCTCCTCGGATTCCGGATGCTCCCCGAGATGCTGCCTGGCGTGCTTCTCCGCGGTCTCGAAGTCGCGGAGCCTGAGCGCCGCCCTCGCTCGGTCGAGCGAGGACGACTGGGACTTGGGTCGGGCGTTCATCGATCGGCCGTCCTGGAGGGCCGGGCCGACGCCTCGGGCGAGAACTCGCCCGCGCGCTGGATCGCGCGACGGGGGGACGAGGCGGCCACGCCGGCGGCGATGACCGCCGGCGCCCCGTCGTAGGCGGCCACGGCGAAATAGAGGAGCCTCCCGTTAGGGACGCCCGTGAT
>CAYPHO010000264.1:0-2419 GCA_964410245.1 uncultured Treponemataceae bacterium
CATGACTCCATCCCTAAGCTGAAGCGATCCGTTGTTTCCATCTGACGTTCGCCGGAAAAGGTTCTGCGTGGCGGAGTAGGCGTTCGATCCGTCAAGATGGCCTGCGTTCGCGAAGGCGTTGATCCCGTCCATGCCCGCGATTATCTGGCTTCCGTGGGAGGTGTGGCCGTAGGCGATCTTTAGACTTCCTTTCGCGTTCACGATCTCGCTGATCGGTATCTCGCCGTTTCGTATCATGCGAACGATGGTATGGTCGGCGGTCAGCTTCCCCTGCGGGATAGGCGTGCGGGCTTCAGTCGCCGCGGCAAGGGTATTCGAGGCGGCCGAAGATCCTCGGCTGTTCGCCGCGAGCACGCGGTAATAGTATGAAGTACCCTCGGCCAGGTCGTTCTTGTCGCGGAAGTACAGGCTGTCCGTTTCGAGGCTGAACTCCTCGTAGGCCGCGAAATCGACGGTAGTCGAGCGTCGGACCAGGTAATGGTCCTCATTGTCGGCATTGTCGGTCCAGCGGATGAAGACCGCCCTGTCGGAAGCGTCGATCAAAGCGAAATCCGTCGGCGCGGCGGGCGGGTTTTCGGGCGTGGGGAAGGTCGGGCCGATGCAACTGAAGGCGCAAAAAGTAAGCAGAAGGGCTGATCCGTATAGGCATAGTCTTTTCATCATCGTATCTCCTGACAAACTTGGTATTTGAATTACGATTTGGTAATCAAAGTATTTCTCTTATTTTCGCGTCGGGGAATGCGTCCGCGGATAAGGATATCGCGGGAAGCGGGGAAATCATCCATTGATCGACGGCGATAATGAGGGCCGCTTCCGCGAGGCGGCCGCGGCATTGACAGGGCGAGCTCTTTCTGAAATGATAATAATTATCATGAAGAACAGCTCTTCCTCCGCCGAGGCCGAGTCCCTGCTGGAGGAATACCTGCGCGGCAAGGGTCAGAAGATGACCGCTCCGCGTAGGACCGTCTTGGGCGTATTCCTCGGCATCGAAGGGCACGTTACCGCCGAAGGCTTACTGGACGCCGTCCGGAAGGTCGATCCCAGCATAGGCCAGGCGACGATATTCCGGACGGTCAAGCTCTTCGAGGAAGCGGGCTTGGCTAGGGCGGCCTGCAGCGACGACGGGGCGCGGCGCTTCGAGCATGCGTATAAGCACGAGCATCACGATCACCTTATCTGCTCGGAGTGCGGGAAGATCGTCGAGTTCTCCGACGAGGCGATAGAGAGGGCGCAGGGAGCCATCTACAGGAAATACGGATTCGAGGCCCGGGACCACAGGCTCGAGCTGAGGGGTGTCTGTCCCTCCTGCCTGAAGAAGGCGAGGACCGGAAGCTCGAGGCGCTCCCGCAAGGCCGAGGGCGGCGGGCCCGCGGCCGCAAATAAAGCAAAGTAAGGCAGTTGCCGAGGCCTTGATCGTTTTCGCGGCATGCGGTAGCTTATAAGTGATAATGATAATCAATGTCAAAAACATATCGCAGGGGCCGGCGCCTCGGGCGTCGCTGGGCATGGAGGCCGTATGTTCGTATCCGACGCGCCGGCGGGCGCATCCTTCAAGGTAAAGCGCGTGGTCCTGGACAAGGAAGTGGGGCGGCGCCTGGCCGATATGGGCTTCACCGAGGGAACCGAGGGCGCGGTCGTGCGCTCGGGCTTCTTCTACGGCCCGATTCAAGTACGCATACGGGGCTACGATCTCCTTATCCGGCATAGCGAGGCGGCCGGCATCGAGGTCGAGCCCATAGGCGATTGGAGCGCGGCCAGGGATTCCAGGGGCCTCGGGATGGGCCGTGGGCGCGGGATGGGCCGGGGCCGTGGGATGGGCCGGGGCCGCGGGATGCACGGCGGCCGCGGGCGCGGCCGTGAGGAATAGGGCGGGCGAATGAGAAGCGACATAGGGGGAGGCGTGAAGACGATCAAGGTGGCCCTCGCGGGCAACCCGAACGCGGGCAAGACGAGCCTCTTCAACGCGCTGACCGGGGCGCATCACAAGGTCGGCAACTATCCCGGCGTCACGGTCGAGAAGCTCGAGGGCTCGAGGGTCCGCGGCGGCCGCGAGTATCGCTTCACCGACCTTCCGGGAATCTACAGCCTGACCGCCTATTCCATGGACGAGGTCGTCGCCCGCGACTTCCTCCTCGACGAGAGGCCCGACCTCATCGTCGACGTCGTCGACTCGACCAACCTCGAGCGGAATCTCTTCCTTTGCCTGCAGTTCCAGGAGCTGGGGATCCCGATCGTGGCCGCGCTCAATATGACCGACGAGGCCGAGGAGCGGGGCATCTCGATAGACGCGACGTCGCTTTCCGAGCTGCTCGGCATACCGATGGTCAAGACCGTCGGGACCAGGGGCTCGGGCATAGACTCCCTGCTCGACGCTATCGACGCGGAGCTCGCCCGGCCGCGCGTAGCCGGCGGCGCGGCC
>CAYPHO010000264.1:2519-4659 GCA_964410245.1 uncultured Treponemataceae bacterium
CGGCGGCGCGGCCCCCGCGCCGAAGTACGTCCTGTACGGCGAGGAGATCGAATCGCGCCTTGAGCCGATCGAGAAGGCGATCGCTTCCGACGCCGCCTTCTCGGGCCGTTTCCCGGCGCGCTGGATGGCGGTGAAGCTTATCGAGAAGGACGCGAACGCCTTCGCCAGGCTCGCTTCCCACAGGGACGCGGAGGCGATCGCGGCCATGGCCAGGGATGCCGCGGCCTGGATCGGCCTGCATTACGGCAAGGACTCCGAGATCGTCGTCTCCGAGCAGCGCTACGGCTACATCCGCGGCGCCGTCAAGGAGACGGTCCGCATAAAGAAAAAACGCGACTTCTCGGTCACCGAGGCCATCGATAAGGTCATCATGAACCGCTTCCTGGCCCTGCCGATCTTCGTCGGCGTCCTCTGGGCGGTCTTCCAGCTGACCTTCCTCCTCGGCGAGTACCCGATGGCCTGGCTCGAGTCCTTCTTCGGCCGGTGCTCGCTCCTGGCCGAGTCGGCGATCCCCGAGGGCCTCGCGCGCTCCCTGGTCGTCGACGGGATCATCGGCGGCGTCGGGGGCGTCTTCTCCTTCGTGCCCCTGATCATAATCCTCTTCTTCCTCCTCTCGATCCTGGAAGACTTGGGATACATGTCCCGCGCGGCTTTCGCCACCGACAAGCTCCTGCACGCCTTCGGCCTGCACGGCCAGTCCGTGTTCCCGATGATGCTGGGCTTCGGCTGCTCCGTGCCCGCGATTATGGCGGCCCGCACGCTCAAGTCCAGGCGCGACCGGATAGTGACCATCCTCGTCATTCCCTTCATGAGCTGCGGGGCCAAGCTGCCCGTCTACGTGCTCTTGGCCGGGGCTTTCTTCCCGGGCCATGCGGCGAACATGGTCATCCTTATCTACGCGATCGGCGTCGGCCTGGGGCTCCTGGCCTCGCTCGTCCTCAGGAAGACGGTACTCGGGGGCGATCCGACTCCCTTCGTCATGGAGCTTCCGCCCTACCGAGCGCCGACCCTGCGCGGACTGCTGTGGCACGTCTGGGAGAAGACCTGGCACTACCTGAAGAAGGCCGGCACGGTCATCCTCGCCGCCTCGATACTCATCTGGGCGATCACCAGCCTTCCTCGGAACGCGGTGGAGGAGGGGGGAATGGAGCGGAGCGTCGCGGGATCGATAGGCAAGTTCCTCGAGCCCGCCTTCAAGCCCCTCGGCTTCGACTGGAAGATCGGCGTCGCCACGGTTACGGGCTTCGCCGCGAAAGAAGTCGTCGTCTCGACCCTCGGCGTCCTGCATAGCGTCGATTCGGATGCGTCGGGGGACGAGGTCGAGGGATTACGGGAGGCACTCCGCGCCGATCCGGTATTTAATCCCCTGGTGGCCTTCGTGCTGATGCTCTTCACTTTAGTTATTCCGCCCTGCTTCGCCGCGCTCGCGACGATCAAGGCCGAGCTCGGCTGGAGGTGGCTGGGCTTCGCCTTCGCCTTCATGCTCGCGGTCGGCTGGATCCTGGGCTTCGCGGTCTTCCAGATCGGGAGCCTGGCGGGGCTGGGTACGGCGGCTGCCGCTTAAGGCGGGGCCGCCCCGGGCGGCGAGAGGCGCTTCATCTCCCGGGCCGTTCCCATTCCCCTATCCCCTGCTTAGTGGTCGCAGCTGTTCTCGCCGGTCACGAGCTTTCCCTCGAGGAAGAGGCCGACGATCTTCTCCGGCGCCTCGGGCGGCGCGCCTATGACGACGGCGATGCCGTTCTGGGCGAAGAAACCCTGGGCACGCTGTCCCATGCCGCCCGCGATGATGTGCGTCGCCTTGCGCTCGGCGAGCCAGGCGGGAAGGAGCCCGGGCTCGTGGGGAGGGGGCACGACGTCTTCCTTGGCGATGACTGCCTTGGCCTGGGGATCGGCATCGATGATCGCGAAGGTCTCGCAGTGTCCGAAATGGGCGGATAGATTCCCGCCCGTCAAGGGAATGGCGATTCTCATTGTCGTTTCTCCTTTATTTTCCCGCGGCCTTTTTCGCCGCGTCTTCGAGCGCGATGCCTTGAAGCGCTTCTTCGATTCGCAGGCCTGACGCCGCTAGGGCGGAGGCCGCCTTGGGCCCGACTTCCGGCGCGAGCACGACGCCCACCCCGCGCTCTACGAGGAAGGCCGC
>CAYPHO010000265.1:0-4648 GCA_964410245.1 uncultured Treponemataceae bacterium
GCCTCGAAGGCGTCGGCGACGGACATGATCCTCGCCAGCACGTCCACGTCCTTGCCCGGGGTCTTCCTGGGATAGCCCTCGGAATCCCACCTCTCGTGGTGCTGGAGCCCGACGAGCCCGACGTCGTCCGGGTACATGAGCTCCTTCGTGATGATCCGGTACGAGAGGAGGGGATGCGCGCGGATCTTCTGGGCCTCGTCCTCGGAGAGGACGCCCTTCTTGTTGACGATGGACTCGGGAATGCGGAGCATGCCCACGTCGTGCAGGAGGGCCCCGGTCGCCAGGTAGGCCAGGCGGTAGGGAGGAAGCTTGAGCGTGGTGCCGATGACGACGGAGAGGATCGAAGCGTTGACTCCCGCCCGCGCGAGGTCGTAGGAGCTCGTCTCGGAGCCGAGGATGGCCGCGATCGAGGCGTCCCGCTCGTCCTTTGCCAGGGCGAGCACGCCCTGCGAGACGGCGTCCACCGCCTTGGTGTCGACGGCCTCGCCCTTTCGGACCGCGTCGAAGACGATCGTCAGCCGATCGACCAGGTCGGTATAGCGGAGGTAGAGCTCGCGGGATCCCGAGAAGCCGAGGGGCATGGGCTTCTCCTCGGGCTTCGGCTCGACGGCGGCCGCCTCGTCGCCGTCCAGGATGCCGCCCTCGGTCAGGGCGAAGGCGACGCCCCAGCGCTTCAGCGCCTCGATATCCCGTTCCTTCACGGGCACCTTGGCGGGTACGAAGAGAGTGTCGTCGTCGATGTACACGTCCTCGGAGAAGCGGGTTCCCGGCTTGATCTGTTCCAAGGCGATACGTTTCTTCATGCTTCCTCTATAGACTTCACGAAGGCGAAGACCCTCGCGACAATCTCAAAGCATTCCTCGGGGACATAGTCCCCGAGGTCGATCGGGAAGACAGCCTCCGCGAGGCCCGCTTCCTCGAGGACCGGCACCCCCGCGTCGCGGGCGATGGCCACCAGCCTCCGCGCCGCCTCTCCCGCGCCCTTCGCCGCGATGAAGGGCGCCGGAAGGCCGGCCCAGTACCGCAGGGCGATCGCCTTCCTAGGCATCGACGTCCACGCCCCCGCGGCGGGAAGGCGCTTCATCGTCCGGGCCTCCCGCGAATGCCGCGCATCCCACCGCGGCCAGCTCCCTCGCGAAGGACTCGAAGCGCGAGCGATAGCGTCGGCCGCCCGCTCCGTCCGGCGCGGACATCCTCAGCGTCGCCCCTGCGCCCCCGCCGTAGGCGAGAGCCGCGCACCAGGCCCGCGCATCGGAGCCGGACTCGGCGTCGAAGCGAAGCTCGATGCGGCCCCGCCCCCCCGGTATGCGGGGTAATTGTACCCGCAAGCCGCCTTTGAACGCAACCGAATCGAGGGCGAAGCTGAAGGGCATGATAATCCAACCTCCGTCGCCGCCCTTCGCGTGATTAAAGACTCCCAGGCGATCCGCGTCGCTCAGCCGGTCGGCCGCGGCCCGGCCAGCCGGGCTCGGCGCGACCCTCGTCGCGAGGGCCTTCAGGAATAGCCCGAGCGTCTTCGGAAGCTCTGCCGCCGGGATGGATAAAGCGAGGTCGCGGTCCAGGTCGAGGCCGCCCTCGAGGCGGGAATCGGCATCGCCTCGGCCGTCCTCGCCGCGGCTTCCGCCGTCGGCGCCGGGATCCGGCCGCGAGCCTCCTCCGTCGGCGCCGGGCCCCGAGCCGCCGCCCTCGCGGCCGTCCCCCGCGCGGGCCAGGGCGCTCAGGGCCTCGTCATCGGCGGGCATGAGCTTGGCCTCCATCCGCGCCGCGAGCTCGACCAGGCCCGCCTCGTCCCGGCCCGCCGCCGATCGCAGCGCGGCCCGCCTTACCCGCCCCAGGGCGGCGGCGTCGGGCGAGACTCCCGCGGCGAGGAGGGCGGTCAAGGCCGCCCGGCCGGCGTCGTCCCGGGGCAGCCCGGCTTTTAGGAGGGCGGCGTCGAGGGCTTCCCTCGAGCCTTTTCCCGCGTCGACCAGCCTGAGGATGAGGGCGTCGCCCGAGCGCTCTACCTTGGCCCTAACGAGGACGCCCGGCTGCAGGAGGGCCTCGGACGAGGCGACGAGGCTTCGGGAACCTACCGTTATGCGATACAGGGAGGGGCCGAGCCGCTCGCGGACCTCGACGGAAACGAAAGCGCCGGCCCTGAGGCTTCCGCCCGGGCCGGCGCCGTTCCGAGCGTCCCGCACGAGGAGGGATGCGTCGGTAGGTACCGCGGTTCTCATTGCCGCCGTCGTTCCCGCGGGGGCGGCGGGCCGCTTATTCCTTGTCGGCCGCCGGGGCCGCGGCCTCTTCCTTCTTCGCCGTGGGAAGGAGGAGCTTGACCTTGGACTTCTTGCCGACCTTGGATCGGATGTAGTAGAGCTTGGCGCGGCGGACCTTGCCGGAGCGCACGACCTCGACCTTCTCGACCCTGGGGGAATTGAGGGGGAAGACGCGCTCGACGCCGACGCCGTAGGAGATCTTGCGGACCATGAAGGTCTTGCCGATGCCCGAGTTCTTCATGGCGATGACCAGGCCCTCGTAGATCTGGATGCGCTCGGTCTTGCCCTCGACGATCTTGAAGTGGACCTTGACCGTATCGCCGACCTTAAAGTCTCCCTGGGCGGGCTTAATCTGCTGTGCCTGGATTTTCTGCATGAGGTTCATGCTCTCTCCCTTCGGTCGATATCTCGCTTAGGAGCTTTCGCACTTCATCGGTCAGCGCATTCCCAGCGAGGAGTTCCGGGCGATAGGCCAAAGTCTTCCGGATACGTTCCCGGAGGCGCCATCGCTCGATTTTAGCATGGTGTCCCGAGGTCAGAACCTCGGGGACCCGCATACTATCATAGTCGGCAGGCCGTGTATACTGGGGATATTCCAGGAGCGCGCCTTCCGAGCCCCCCTGAGCGGTCCCGAAGGACTCTTCCGCGAGCGACTCTCCCGAAATGACCCCTGGAATGAGCCGATAGACCGAGTCAACGAGGACGAGGGCCGCAATTTCCCCCGAGGAAAGCACATAGTCCCCGATCGACACCTCGTCCGTCACATAACGGTCGATGATCCGCTGATCAATACCCTCGTAGCGGCCGCAGACAATGACCAGATCTTCCTCCCTGGACAGTTCCTGGGCCATGGCCTGGTTGAGGAGCCGTCCAGAGGGAGTCATATACACCGTACGTTTATGCGGAGCGCCCGCATCCGATAGCGCGCGTCCGAGGGGGCCGGGCAGCATCAGCATTCCGGCGCCGCCCCCGAAGACCTCGTCATCGCACTTGTGGTGCTTATCAGTCGCGTAATCCCTTATGTCGACGAGCTTATAGGCAATTTGGCCCCGTTGGGCCGCCTTGGCCATGATCGAACTCTCGAAAAAGCCCCGGAGTATCTCGGGGAACAAGCTGAGTACGGTTATGTTCATTCGTCGAGGAGATAGGGAGCCAGGAGCTCGATCGTGCCCGCATTTAGGTCGATCTCGCCCACGAATTCCTTCCTGAATGGAACCAGGGCCGTACGTCCCGCGCCGCCTGAGCCGCCCTGCCCCGATCCGGAAGGAACCACGGCTTCGAGCCAGGGGTCCGGGCCGCCCTCCAGCACCGAGCGGACTGTCGCGAGGACCTTACCCTCGGCGACGAGGGACAGGCCGACTAGATCGGTGATGTACCACTCGTTTTGCTTAAGCGGCGCGCATTCCGAGCGCGGGGCGAGGAGCTCCATGCCGGTCAGGACCCGGGCCTTTTCCGGGCTTTCGTAGCCGGCGAAGGCGACCGTCAAGCCCGAGCCCGATTCCTCGATACGGAGGACCTTGAGCTCGAGGATTCGGGAACTCGAGGGGGTATCGCCCGATACGGCAGTCGCGCCGGCCGCCGCTGGATGGCGGAGGCGGGCGGCCTTCAGGCCGAGGAAATGGGCCGTCTCCCCTGAATAGGATTGCAGCTTCAAGTCGCCCTTTACGCCCTTAGGCGCGCCCAGGCGGCCAATGGCGAGAAGCTCGTCGGCGCCGCGCTCGGGCATGCCGCTATCGGAGCCTAGGCCCCGCTCAGTCGAGGATCTCGAGGCTGACGCGCTTATCGGCCGCGGAGGCTGAGGCGGAAAGGATGGTGCGCATGGCCTTGGCGATGCGCCCGTGCTTTCCTATCACCTTGCCGATATCGTCGGCCGCCACGCGAAGCTCGAGGATCGTGGACTTATCTCCCTCGACGACCGCGACGGACACGGCGGAGGGATCGTCAACCAGGGACTTGGCGATGTATTCGATGAGATCGCGTTCCACGACCTACTCTCCTTGGAAGAAGCGCGCCGCGCCCGCCGCCGGCCTAGTCGGCGAAGGGCGCCGCGCGGGCATTCACTTAATCTGGATGCCCTTCTTATTGAGGAGCCCGCGAACGGTGTCGGAAGGCCGGGCGCCCTTGGCGATCCAAGCCTTCGCCTTCTCCTCGTCGATGACGATCTGCTTCTCGGCCTGCTCGATCGGGTGGTAAAGGCCGATCTCCTCGAGGCAGACGCCGTCGCGCGGGACGCGGGAATCCATGACGACGATGCGGTAGAAGGGCCGCATCTTGGTGCCGAAACGCTTAAGCCTGATCTTGACGCTCAAATCACTGTCCTCCTGAGTTCTCTACTCGCGGATTGGGCCCGCCCTTACGACATCCGATCACGGATGGCCGCGAAGGCCGGATCG
>CAYPHO010000266.1:0-4185 GCA_964410245.1 uncultured Treponemataceae bacterium
CGAGGCGATATCACGCATCGCCTCCGGCGGCCTGCCGGCGGACCGGGTCTCGGTCCTCTACGTTTCGCCGCTCAAGGCCCTGGGAGAGGACGTTAGGCGAAATCTCGAGCGGCCCTTAGGCGAGCTGGCCTCCCTCTTCGCGGCACGGGGCGAGGGCTGGCCGGGGATCAGGGCGGCGACCCGCTCGGGCGACACGAGCCAGGCCGAGCGCCGGCGCATGCTGAAGAAGCCGCCCTCGATACTCGTCACCACGCCCGAGAGCCTCGCGCTCATGCTCGACTCGCCTTCTTCCCGCGCGATGCTCTCCGGGATCCGCCTCCTCGTCCTCGACGAGATCCACGTCCTCGCCGGGGACAAGCGCGGCGCCCTGCTCGCCTGCTCGGTCGGCAGGCTCGCCCTCCTCGCGGGGGAGTTCCAGCGCGTAGCGCTCTCGGCCACGGCGAGGCCCGTCGAGGCCATAGCCGCCTTCGTCGGCGGCCGCGAGCTCGTCCGCGGAAGCGGGGGCCAGGCCCGCTACGAGCGGCGCGAGGTCGCCGTCGTCTCGCCCCCGGCCGCGAAGGCGATCGAACTGCGGGTCGAGTGGCCGGAATCCCCGGCCGGCGAGGCCCCGCCCGAGGGCGGGACCAGCCTCGAGACGGGCTCGGGAGCGAACGCGCCGCGTTACGCGGCCTTGATCCCGATCCTCGCGCGGAAGGCCCGGGAGGCGAGGGGGCTCATCGTGTTCACGGACTCCCGCAGGAGGGCGGAGCGCATGGCCTTCCTCCTGAACGAGGAGGCGGGGGAGGGCTCGGCCTGGGCGCATCACGGGTCCCTTTCGAAGGAAGCCCGGCGCGTCGTCGAGGAGCGCTTCAAGGAGGGCGAGCTGGGCTGCGTCGTCGCCACGGCCTCCCTGGAGCTGGGAATCGACGTGGGCAGCGTCGAGGAGGTCGTCCTCGCGGGATCGCCGGGCACGGTCGCCTCGGCCCTCCAGCGCGTCGGCCGATCGGGCCACGGCGTCGGCGAGGTCTCGCGGGGCACGCTCTATCCCTTCCACGGCATGGACCTCGTCCTTGCCGCCGCGATAGCGAAGGGCGTCGCCGAGCGCGCGGTCGAGGAGACCAGGCCGCTCTCCTGCCCCCTCGACGTGCTCGCGCAGGTCCTGCTCGAGCTGTCGCTCGAGGGCGAGCTGTCGCTCGAGGGCGCGTCGCCGCTCGAGGGCGCCGCCGGCGGCGGCGTCGCAGCGGAGGCGCCCCTGACCGCCGACGCGATGTACGACATCGTCCGCTCCTTCCCGCCCTTCGAGCGCCTGACGCGCGGCCTCTTCGACTCGACATTGGGCATGCTGGCGGGGAAGTATTCCGGCACCCGCGTCCGCGAGCTCGATCGGCGCGTCTTCATCGACGCCGCGACGGGCGGGATCGTCGCTGCCCCGGGGGCGAGGGGCCTGCTCGCCTCCTCGGGCGGGACCATACCCGACCGGGGCCTGTACAGCATGCGGCTGGCAGGATCGGGAGGCGCGGCCGGCGCCGCCGGGAAGCCGGGGACCCGGATCGGAGAGCTCGACGAGGAGTTCGTCTACGAGCGCAAGGTCGGCGAGGTCTTCTCCCTCGGCGCCCAGGCCTGGAAGATCCTGGACATAGGGAGCGAGGCGGTAACCGTCGCCCCCGCCTCGGCCGAGCTCGACATCGTCCCCTTCTGGAAGGGCGAGGCCCTCTTCCGCTCGCCGGAGATCAGCATCCGCGCCCTCGCCCTGCTCGACGAGCTCGACGAGCTGGACGAGGAGGGCGGCGCCTCGCTCCTCGAGTCCGAGTACGGCTTCGAGAGCGCCGCCGCCGAGGCCTGCAGCCGCTTCGTATCCTCGCAGAAGGCGGCCGGCGCCGGCCGGCCCTCGCTGCCTCGCTCCGATAGGCTCGTCCTCGAGGTGAACGAGGACCAGTCGGCCAAGGCGCGCACACAGAGGCTGGTGCTGCACACGCTGCGCGGCCTCGCGGTCAACGCCCCGCTGGCGATGGCCATCGCCGCCGCGGTCGAGGAGGAGACGGGCCTGCCCGCCTGGGAGGTCGCCGACGACGATCGCGTCCTCGTGGCCCTACCCCGCGACGAGGGGACGGACGCCGTCGCCGCCTTCGGCCGCGCCCTTTCGGCCCTCGCCGCCGAGGGCGAGCTGGAGCTGCGCGCCCGAGCCCGCCTCGAGGCCTCGGGCTTCTTCGGATCCCAGTTCCGGCAGAACGCCGGGCGGGCCCTCCTCCTGCCGCGCGGCCTGCCGGGGAAGCGCGTGCCCCTGTGGATGACCCGCCTGCGCGCGAAGAAGCTCTTCGAGGCCGTGCGCTCGCTGCCCGACTTCCCGGTCACGGTAGAGACCTGGAGGTCCTGCCTCTCGGACCTCCTCGACATCGAGGGCGCGCGCGCCCTGGCCGCGGCCGTCGCCGAGGATCGCATAACGTTGTCGACCTTCCCCAGCCGCGCTCCCTCGCCCTTCGCGCGCGAGGCGCTCTGGAGGGAGACGGGCGCCTTCATGTACGCCGAGGACTCGGTCGCGGGGAAGTCCTCGTCGTCGGTGTCGGACCGCGTCGTGTCCGAGGCCCTGCGCTCGGCGCGCCTTCGGCCCTTCCTTTCCCCGAGCCTCGTATCCGACGTCGAGGCCCGCCTCAAGCGCATGATTCCGGGCTGGGCCCCTTCCGATTCCCTGTCGCTGGCCGAGTGGGTCAAGGAGCGCGTCTTCATGCCCGTGTCCGAGTTCGAGGCCCTGGCCGCCCAGGCGGGCGGCCAGCTGGCCGAGGCCGTCGGGGCCGATCCAAGCTGCGGAGGCCGCGTTCTGCGCCGGCGCCTCGAGGGCGCCGGGGAGGATATCGTCGTCCATGCCGAGCGAGAATCGGCCCTCGCCGCCGATCCGGGCGGCCACGTCGCGGAGTGGCTGCGCCGCGAGGCCCTGGTGCCGCCCTCGCGCATCGCCTCCCTGCTCGGGCTCCCTCCGGCCGAGGTCGAGGGCCTCCTCGACGAGCTGGTCGAGGAGGGAAGGGTAGTCGTCGACGCCTTCGTCGCCGGCTCGGACGAGATCGCCGCCGTCGACGCGCAGAACCTCGAGATACTCCTGCGCCGGTCGCGCGCCGCCGCCCGTAAAGCGATCGAGGCGAGGCCCGGAGCTGACCTGTCGCGAATGATCGCCGCGCTCCACGGCCTGGGCGGGATCAGCGCCGCCGCGGTCGGGCTTGCCGACGCCCCCGACGAGGAGGAGGCGGATTCTTTCGACGCGCCCGGCGAGCTTTCCGGGAGGGCCCAGGCCCTCTTCGCCGAGCTCGGGGGCGAGGCGCGCGACCGGGCCTTAGGCCGGGCCCTCGGCCGGCTATCGGGCTATCCCGCCCCCGCCGGCCTCTGGGAGGCCGAGCTCTTGCCCGCGCGGGTCGCCGGCTACGCGCCCTCCCATCTCGACTCCCTCGTCGGCCCCTCCCTCTCCCGCCCGGGATCGGGCTGGCAGTGGATCGGCGCGGGCAAGGCCGCTCTCGCCTTCTGCCGCCCCGAGGATATGGAGCTCTTCATAGAGCGATCGAAGGCTGTTTCGCGCATCGTGCCTTCCGGGCGGTCCCCCATGGATTTCTGGGCCTTGCGGGAGGCCGCGCGGGCCGCGGGCCCCGTCGAGGAGGACGCCTCGGCCTTCGCGCGCGGGCTGTGGGACGAGGCCTGGAGGGGCCTCGTCGCCTCCGAGGACTTCGGCGCGGTGCGCGAGGGCCTGGCCAACGGCTTCGGCGCGCGCCTGCCGCCGGGAGCCGGCGACTCCGACGAGGGCATTCCCTTCGGCTCTCGACGCCGCGTGCCCCGGGCCCTGCGCGAGCGCTGGAGGGGAGGCCCGCCCGTGGGCGGCCGCTGGTTCCGCCTCGATCTCTACGACGAGCCCGAGGCCGGGGAAGCCGACGCGCTCGAGCTCTACGCGCTGGACGCCGCGCGGGTACGCGTCCTGGCGTCCCGCTACGGCCTGATTTGCCGGGATCTCCTGGAGCGCGAGCTTCCCGCCCTACGCTGGGGGCGGATCTTCCCCGCCCTGCGCCGGCTCGAGCTCTCCGGAGAGCTCCTGGCCGGGCGCTTCTTCGACGGCATCGACGGGCCGCAGTTCCTCGACTCGGGCGCGTACAAGCTCTTCATGTCGCTCGACGGCCTCCCGCGGGCGCCCCTATGGATGAACGCCATCGATCCCGCGGCCTCGGCCCTCTA
>CAYPHO010000266.1:4195-4647 GCA_964410245.1 uncultured Treponemataceae bacterium
CGCGATCCTCTCCTTCCCTCGCGGACCCAAGCCGCGCGGATCTGCGTTTCGGGAGGCCGAGTCGTCGCCGCCTCGACCCGCTCGTACCGCGACTTGGCGGTCGCCGTCGATCCCGGCTCCCCCGAGCTCGACGCTGTCCTCTCCCTCTTTCCCGCCGCCCGATCGCGGGCCGTCAGGCCCGAGAGCCGCATCGTGCTCGAGACGGTCAACGGCGAGGCGGCCTCCCGCTCGGCCTATGCCGAGTCCCTGCGCGCGGCCGGCTTCGAGCCCGATCGGGGACGCATGACCATGTGGTAGGCCGGCCGGCGGCCGCGGGCCTGATGAATTTGCGCTTCGGCTCCTCGCGCATTAGGCTTATCCCGAAGGGAGAGCCGTTCGATGATGCATCTCCGCAGCGGCCTGCCGGTCCTTGACGTCCCTCCCGGGGGGCGCTTCGCGACCGCCTCGCCCCG
>CAYPHO010000267.1:0-4631 GCA_964410245.1 uncultured Treponemataceae bacterium
GATTTTGCTGATATTCTTTAAATTTAATTTTATTTATTTTCATGATTAAAAATAAAAATTTTTACCATATGATTGATAGAAAATTATTATAAGTAATCAACTTTATTTTGTTGATTATAAGAATTTTAAATATTTTCTATTTTGAGACAACCTCAATTTTTTATAAAAATGCTACCTTTTTAGCAAACTAGTACAAAAAAAATAAAAAACATTGTAATAGAAATAAAAAAAGGTTATTTTTGCAAGGTTAAATTTTAAACGAGTAAAAATAAATTATAAAAAAGTATAAGTTTTTTGGGGAAAACATTGGTTGCTGTATAATCAATAAAAGAAAATTAGCTTAAAGAGAAGAAAAGTTGTCCTAAAGAATTGAGAAAGCTGAACTAATGCCTGACAAGTTGTCATTTTGAAAGAATAAGAAATAGAAAGAATAAAATATGAATATTTTAAAACTAATCCAATATTTTAAATTTACATTTATAATTACTATACTATTAAGCCAAAGTTGTACTTTTAATCCAAAAGACAATTATTTAAATGATTTTAATGCATTCATTACCGAAGTTGAGAAAGAATACACAAATTACACTTCAGCAGATTGGGAGCTTAAAGATGCAGAATTTAAGGAATATACAGAAACCAAGTTTGATGAATATCGTAGTAATTTGACTGATGAAGATAAAAAAATGATAGGTAAGTTAGTAGGAAGATATTCTGTTGTTCGAGCTAAAGGTTATGAAAAACAACTTAAAGATGTATTGAATGATACAGAAAAATATATAGAAGGCTTTTTAGAAGGTCTTAATGACGATAATAACAATAATAATAACCAATAAATTCAATGAATTATGAAGAAAATGTATCTTTTTTTTGCAAGTACTTTTCTTGCTTTTCTCTTAAATAGTTGTGGGGAAAAAGGGTTTGGTGTTGATAAACAAATACTTCAAACAAAAATTTATGCACCAACTGAAATTAAGTCCGAGAGTTTGCCGGATAGAACTGTTTTATACCTTGACCATTCAACCTGCGTGATTGATGCAGTTAAAAATTCTGAAGTTTTTAAGGCAGTTCGCCCATATTTAGGACAATATTGCAACACTTTAATATTTATTAAAGGCGATAGTGTTGATTCTATTCCACTAGATAGAAAGGAAAACAAAGTATCAGCAGCTTTAGAAACAATTAATACTGACATTCCCAATGCAGACATTAGAAGTGCAGTTTTTAATATATGCAATGGCAATCAGCAAGCAATTCTTATAAGTGATTGTGAATCATACGATAGTAAAAGTAAGCGTTTCCTTGATTTAGAACTTTATATGAGTGAGCCATTTAAAACTTGGTTAAGTAAAGGACATTCTATTTACATTATTACTGAACCATACCAAGAAAAATATAAAGGGAAACTATATGATAAAAAACGATTTTATATCATATTTACAGATGATAAACTAAATGCTCCAATTAGTAATGTCGTAGAAGCTAAAATTAAAGATTTTGTAAAAAACGGTACTTGCAAATGGTTTAAGATGACTAATTCTGATATTGCAGTAGAAAGCAGTAAAAGTAATATGGTTAATTCCAAGCTATCATTTAACGTAGATTATCTAAATGGCTTTGAATTAATTTCAATTGACGATTCATGGGAAGATATTCGAGAATATATTATGAAATTAGACGAATATGGACAACCATTACTAGAGGAAACGCCTGAGCCATTGATCAGCAACTTAATACTCCACAACGGTAAAAATTTCAAAGTAACTGATATTCAAGTTCAAGCAACTAATATTACTGGTAAATATCTTACTGTTGATAATAATGCTCTACAAGAACTAAAATTAGACATTAGTTCGATAAATCAAAATGAAATAAACATATCAGATGGTTTTATTTTGGATAAAAATGCCTTAAAAAACAATATAATAAAAGTGATGCTTACCGATAAAATATTCACGAATGGTTATCTATTCGACAAAAAATATGGTAATAATCTTATTCGCTTGGATTTCGTTATAACTGAATTTGAATGGCAGCAAGATTACGAATCAGCTGATTTTGAATGGCAGTCAATTTGGAGTAAAAATAATAACTCAATTTGTGTTTCTAAAAGCATTGAAAATGCACTTCAAGATGAAGAAGTTGTGCCTACTTCTCCAAATAGGCGTGTTATTCATACCATTTTTCTAAAAATGGCAGCTTATTAAAATTAACTAATCATATAAATTATAAAAAAAATGAGAAGAATTGAAACATTACAACAGGTTCAAGCATTGATAGGTGAAACCTATATGTATGCAGTTATAATAGGGATTGTAGCATTAGTTTTTGCTTTTATTATAGCAATGCTAATAAAATGGCAGGGAGGGAAAAATCCTCGTGACCATGTTAAAAGGAGAATTTGGTTTATTATTGTAGGGATAGTTTTCCCAATTGCATTTTTTCTTTTCAATGCTTTTTATGTAAGTAGTTTTATATCTAGACCTCCGTTACAAGCAAAGTTTTCCACAGGCAATCTCATAGCAACTTTAATAGTTTTAGGTGTTTATGTTGGTGTTGGAATTATCACTATGCTTTTTATGAGAAATACTAAATGGGGAAGTATTCTTGGTAAATCTAAAAATTAATATTATGGATAAAAAAGTATTTGTAATAGGAATCGGTGGCACAGGGATGCGTTGTATTGAAGCGTTTACGCATTTATGTGCTATTGGAATGTTCGACAAAACGGATGTTCATTTGTTGGCTTTAGACACCGACAAAGACAATGGAAACTTTACCCGCCTTAAAAATTTAAAAGAGGCATACATAAAAACAAAAGGGGTTAATAAAAAACAGTTTGCTTTGGAAGAAACATTTTTTTCAGCCAACCTTCATTATTATCAATTTAGTCCAGATTATTCTAATAAATCAACATTTTCAGCATTATATAATTATGGCGATACTAAGTTTAGTAACCCTGAAAAAGCAGCTATTGCTGATTTGCTTTTTACCGATAATGCAAAAGATTTTGATTTAAAACATGGATATCGCGCACAAACGCATTTAGGTAGTATGCTCATGTATCATTCTATTATTGATGATGTTAAAACAAATGATAGAGGGGATTTGCGCAGATTTATTCAGGAACTAATTTCTGCCTGCACTTCTGAAAAACCACGTGTTTTTATTCTTGGATCGGTTTTTGGTGGCACTGGTGCTTCTTCTATTCCTATTATTCCAAAAGCAATAAAGGAAGCAGCTGCATTGATTTCAGATGCGACTGATATTGAGCGTAATTCATATTTTGGAGCGACATTGCTTACAAGTTATTTTTCTTTTCCATTGCCGAACGATAGTGAAAAAGCAAAACAGAAAGTTATAGCAACATCTGACAAATTCTCTCTTAACTCTCAAGCGGCAATGATGTTTTACGAAGCAGACGAAACCGTTAAAACGACTTATCAAAAGTTTTATATGATGGGGACAGAGACCCTTGATTGGAAACCAAGCAAGGTAAAAGATAAAACTATTACTGGTGGTGAAAGTCAAGAAAACGATTCGCATTATATTGAACTTTTGGCTGCTTTTGCTGCATATCATTTTTTCAACTCTAATGAACAAGGAACTGATGAAGCAGGATTAGCAGGATTGAATGACTTAAAAAGTGAAAAAAGAATAGAATATTTGTATCGTACTTTCAATGAAAATGGAAAAATTGACTTTACTGATTTTGTTGGTAGTGCAAAAAAAGAAGATTTTGCTAGGAAAATTGGATTATTTACTGCAATGAGTTACTTGACATTGCTTGATGATTACGATTTTTTTGTACAAGCACAAAGTGGTGAATTAAAAAGAGTAAAAATAGATGGTTACGAAGATATTGACCTTGAAGAAGTACGCAATCTTAAAAAATATATGGCACTATTTCATTTTGATGTAAATGGCGGTGATATTAAAGACGGTTGGTTGCGTCAAGTGCATCGTTCGACTGGGGGTGGGGATAATTTTCTACTAAATAGTGGAATTTTTAGTTGTAATTCTATTAGTGAATTTACAAGATTCAATTTTAACACGAAACTTTTCCACAAAGATTCTGATTTTGAAACACACAAATTCAAAGCAGCATTGATTTCTGATGGAAATAGTAATAATATCTTCGACAAATTTGTTAAATCTTTTATTGCATCTAAAGAACCTGAAAATATCACTAACAAAAACGAAAAGTTAATAAAAAGGGTTTATGATACACTCTGTCAGTTGTATGAATTTAAAAATTAAGAATTATGGGAAAAGCAAAATTAATAAAAAGTACTGAGGGAACTAAATCAAATCCCGAGGGAAAATGGTACATACACGATCAAATAAAACCATTTATTCAGGGTATTATAGCAGGCGACCTAGATATTAATCAGGTATCCAGTACGCTTATTTCCGGTGTTCCCACACCATGGGCAAGAGCTAAATTATTTTGGTTTGCTTTTGACTATCTGCAACGACAAGATGCGAATATAACTACATCAGGATTAATTGATTTCTATAATGTCTTACGAGACGAATGGAAAGGTATTTTGGCTTTAATAGCCTTGTTTCCTGACCGTGTTACTTTTTCTGAACCTATATACATGAATCCTAAGGATAACAATCTGTTT
>CAYPHO010000268.1:0-4623 GCA_964410245.1 uncultured Treponemataceae bacterium
CCGTCTGCAACAACCAGCCCATCTTCAACGTCTTCATGCTCAACCACCTGGGCGTGTCGCCCAGGGTCCTGGGCCTCCTCATCGGCCTCATGCAGCTGTCGGGCGTGCTCCAGCTCCTGTCCATCGTCGCCTACTCCCTCCTTCCCAGGCGCAAGGGGCTGTGGATGATCGGCCACATCGTCCACCGCCTGGCGGGATTCGCGATCGCCGCCTCGGCCGCGATCTTCGCCCTGGGCGGGGGACGAGAGCCGGCCGCCCTCCTCGTCTCGGTCGCCATGGTCGCCTCCTGGGCCCTGATGAACCTCACCTCCTCCGGATGGATGTCCTGGATGGCCGATCTCATTCCCGAAGCGAGCCGGGGCAGCTTCTTCCTCAGGCGCTCCGCGGTCTTCCAGGGCGTCACGGTCGCCTGGTTCTTCCTCGCCTCGGTCCTCCTCGACCTCTTCTCCGGAGGGGCGCGGTCCTGGGCCTACGCCATGATCTTCGGCGTCGGCGCGATCGGCGGCGTCGCGGACATCCTCCTCCACGCCAAGATTCCCGAGCCCGAGCGGGCCGCCCGCCCGAGCTTCCGGCTCGCCGACTTCGCCGCCCCCCTGGCCGACCGCAACTTCATGCGCTACTCCCTGTCGATCGGGCTGGCGGTCCTGGCCCTGAACTTCGCGGGCCCCTTCCAATCTCCCTACGTCACCTCGCCCGACGCGATAGGAGCGCCTAACGTCTGGCTGGGCATCATGACGGTCATCTCCCAGGTGACCTGGGTGGCCATCGCCCCGCTGTGGGGCTTCGTCATGGACCGCTACGGCCGCAAGCCCGCGGTCATGATGGGCTTCCTGATAGGGCTGGCCACCCTGGGCTACGTCTTCCTGACGCCCGGCAACCGCGCCTACGTCCTGCCCCTGCTCTCCCTGGCGGCGGGCTTCTTCGGGCCGGCCTTCTGGGAGGGCTCGGGACAGCTTATGCTCACGCTCGCGCCCCCTGAGAAGCGCGTCGTCTACATCAGCTGGTACAACACTCTGATCGGCCTCGTGTCGGCGGCGGGCCCGATCGCGGGCGGCATAGCCTCGGACCTGCTCTCGGGCTTCCGCCTCGGCCTGGGCTTCATAGAGCTGCGGGGCTTCCACGTCGTGCAGCTGGGCGGGCTAACCCTCCTGGGAGCGGCGGCCCTGATCCTGCGCGGCGTCAAGGAAGGGCGCGAGCGGCCCGTGGCGATGCTGGTCACGCAATTCGCGACGGCCGGCGTCTTCCGCAGCTTCTCCTCGCTGGGGGCCCTCTCGCGCGATTCCGGCGACCCGCGCGTGGCCCGCGCCCTGCGCAGGCTCGAGGGCGAGGACGGCGGGCTGGTCATCCGCGAGGTGATCGAGCGCCTGGACGACCCCTCTTCCGATGTTCGCGGCGAGGCGGCGCGCGCCCTGGGCAGGATCCGCTCGAGGGAGGCGAGCTCGGAGCTCGTCGGCCGCCTTGCCGACCCGACGAGCACGATCAGGATCGAGGCCGCGCGGGCCCTGGGCCAGATCGGGGACGAGGACGCCGTCCCGGAGCTCGCGCGCTGCCTGGCCGTCGGCTCGCCCGAGCTCAGGGCCGCCTGCGCCGAGGCCCTGGGCCGCATCGGCGGCGAGGCGGCCCGCGCCGCGCTATCGGCCGCGCTGCCGGGCGAGGCGGACCAGTCGGTAGCCGCGTCCCTGGCCCAGGCGGTAACCAGCCGGACCGCCGCCGAGGAGGCGGATACTCCCATCGAGGTGCTCGACGCGGTGCGGGAGCTCTTCCCGCGCCTCGCTAAGAGCCGCAACGCGGCCCTCAAGCGGCAGTACGCCATCGCGATCGGCAACATCCTGGGCAATCACGGCGAGTTCTACTCCTTCATCACGGGCGAGAGCGCCGCGCGACAGGCCAGGTGCCGGGCCCTCTTCGCGGCCTTCAGGATCAGGATCGAGCCCCTCCTGGCGGCACGGGCGGCCGAGGCCGCCGCAGCCCTGGACGACCTGGGACGAGCCGTGGACGCGGAGGACGGGGCGGGAAGCCTCGACGCGCTGCTCCGGCTGCACCGCATGGCCATGGAGCGGCTCTTCGGCGATATCGCGGCCGCGCCGGACTTCCACGAGGCCGCCGGCCGCGCCGACATGCGGCTGGGAGCCTGGGCCTGGCTGGCCGGCGAAGCATCCCGGCTCTCGGCCCCGCCGGAAGGCCCGGACGCGCTCGACGGCCAATCCCGCTACATGACCGCCCTGCTCGGCCTGTACTACCTCGGCCAATAAGCCTGGCGATCGGCCTCCCGCTCGACTAAGCTTCACCGGGGAGGCCTGATGCCCGAGCCCTACCCCGAACTGCCCATCCTGATACTGGACGATGACGAGGCGCTCCGCGTCACGATCGCCTTGACATTGGCCAAGGCCGGCATCGACAACGTCCGGACGACCGGCGATCCCGCCGAGGCCTCGGCCTTGATACTGGACAATAGCGTCAGCCTGGTCTTCCTCGACCTCTTCCTGTCCGAGGCCGCCGGAGAGTCCCTGCTCAAGGAATTCTCCCGCGCCGCGCCGAACCTGCCCGTGATCATCATTACCGGGACGGACGACGCAGGTACGATCGTCAGGTGCATGCGCGCGGGCGCGGTCGATTACCTGGTCAAGCCCATCGACGACACGAGGCTCCTCGTCTCCGCATGGAACGCCTTGGCGACGGTCGAGCTCAGGCGGGAGGCCGAGGGCTTCCGCCAGCGCATCCTGGACGGGAAGCTCGAGCATCCCGAGCTCTTCGAGCGCATTACGACCGTCGATCCGGCCATGATCGCGATTTTCAAGTATATCGAGTCGATAGCCCGGTCCCGACAGCCCGTCCTCATTACCGGCGAGACCGGCACGGGCAAGGAGCTCGTCGCGAGGGCGGTCCACGAAGCCTCGGGCCGCCCCGGGCGCTTCGTCGCGGTCAACGTCGGCGGCCTGGACGACGCCATGTTCTCGGACAGCCTCTTCGGGCATAGGAAGGGGGCCTTTACGGGGGCTGACGCGGTCCGGAACGGCTTGGTGAAAGAGGCCGAGGGCGGCACCCTCCTCCTCGACGAGGTCGGCGACCTCGAGCCCCATTCCCAGGTCAAGCTCCTGAGGCTCCTCCAAGAGGGCGACTACTACGCCCTCGGCTCGGATACCCCCATCAAATCGGACGCGAGAATCGTCGCGGCCACGACCAGGGACCTATCGGACCTGGCCGAATCGGGCATATTCCGAAGAGACCTTTATTACAGGCTGCAGACGCACCCGATCCGGCTGCCGCCGCTCAGAGCCAGGCCCTGGGATATCCTGCCGCTGGTACGCCGTTTCATGGAGGATACCTCGCTCGAGCTCGGCATCCCAGCGGCGCAGTCCGACGAACGAGCGGCCCGGACCATCGCCGAGACAGTCGCCGTCTACCGCTTCCCCGGGAACGTCCGCGAGCTCGAGTCCCTAGTCCACGACGTCGTCGCCGGATCGAAGGGCTTGGACCCGGACATCGAGTCGATACGCGCCAGGATCGGGGATCCTCCCCCGCCCGAAGGCGCGGCGGCCGGCGCGAGCGTCCCCTGCCCGGGGGGCTTGGCCCGCATCCTCGCCTCGGGCCGCATCCCGACCTTGGCCGAGGTCGAGCGCGAGCTCGTGCGGCTGGCCCTGGATAAGGCGGAAGGAAACATGAGCCAGGCGGCGGCGATGCTGGGAATAAGCCGCCAAACGCTGTACAAGAAAATCAAGGCGATCGAGGCAGTGTAAAATTCCTCAACACGGCCGATCTTTCCCGTCAAATAACGCGACAGGCAAGCGGACAGACGCGACGAGCATAGATATTCATCTATCTTTCTCGCGATATACTCATATAAGTAAATAGAGACTCAGCCGTCAGGCATAGAGGATCATCTATCGGTGCTGGCATACTCCTTGCTTAATAAGCCTTGCTGATCGAGATCGACTCCTTCATGCAGGAGGCAATGCCGTGATGAATACCGCAGATCCGCGATCATTGAGAACGGCGGCCTCGAATATCCCCGTCGCGGTCGAGGCGGGCGCCGCTACCGAAGAGGCCGGGTCGCGAGACAAGGAAGCCAGGGGACCCAGGCGCCGGCATAGAGCTTTGCGGGACGAGCTAGCGAAGATAAGCGAGCGGAAGCGCGCCGCCGCGTCGGCGCGAGACGCGAAACCGCGCAAGCCGGGCGGCCGCTTTCACATCCCGGAGGGACGGCGCGCCGGCCATAGGAGCTACGCCGGCATACTGTACCGGTCTCGCGAGTCCCGCAGGAGTGGATCGTCGCGGAAGGGCCGCGGCCGATAGGCGGCGAACGGCGGGCCTGATCGGCGGCGCGCCGCCTCGGCCTTGCGCTCGTCGCGACGGATCGGCGCCGCGGCTTGACCCGGCGCGCCGGCCGCGAGTACCATTTCGCCGGCCGCGAGCCGGGATCTCATCCCGGCTCGCGTCCATTGCGCCGGGATGGTGGAATCGGTAGACACCAGGGACTTAAAATCCCTTGCGCCGCAAGGCGCGTACGGGTTCGAGACCCGTTCCCGGCAGACGAAAAGAGCGCTCCATTTCGGGGCGCTCTTTTCGTCGATATGCAGGAACGGGTCTCGAACCCGAGCGAGCGGCCCGGAGAGCGCGGCAAAC
>CAYPHO010000269.1:0-4616 GCA_964410245.1 uncultured Treponemataceae bacterium
GAGACCCCATTGGGCAAGCTGCCCGAAGCCGTGGACCACATCCGCGAGGATGAAATCTACATTGTAACCGGCGGCGACCGCCGCTGCAGCTACTTTGGCGAGATCATGACGGCCACGATCCGCGCGCACGGCGGCGTCGGCGCGGTGATAGACGGGTATATGCGGGATACGCGGCAGGTGCTCGAGCAGAACTTCCCCGTGTTCTGCATGGGGCGTGACGCCCAGGGCTCCATATACCGGAACCAGGTAATCGCGTATCGCGTGCCGGTTTTCCATGCCTGTGTCGATTCCACAGGCATTGTCTATCAAGAATCATGCCTAATCGCGACTTTTTTGATAGGCATGGTTTATGCAAGGTTATTTTTGCTTGCCAGGAATTAGGAGAAAGCGTAGGATGTTCGACATGAATACGACACGATCGCTCATCGCGTTCGTGGGCATGAGGGATCCTTACCCCGAGCAGGAAGAAGAGCCTGGTCCCATCCTGGCTTACCTCTTGTCGCAGGCCGAGACTGAGCGGCCGATCGACGAGGCATGGCTCCTGTGCACCGGCAGTGACTTCCTTGAACGTTCGCGCGACCTCGAAGCCGAGGCGAGGGACGAGGGACTGAAGACAAAGTTCATATCCGTGTCATTTTCCGCCGCTGACGTCATCGACTACGCGGCGATCTGGGCTGAGCTCCAGCGCTCGCTGTCCTTTATTAGGGAAAGGGCAGGATCCCTGCCCCGGGAATGGCAGTTCCTCCTCGACTCGGGCACCCCGCAGATGAAGACGACCCTCTTCCTCGCGTCACGGTCTGGGCTCTTCCCCGCGACTCTGATCCAGGGCATTCCGCCGCGCTTCGCAGGTGGAAGCTACAAGTGCCGCGAGGTGCGGCTCGAAGGCATGCCCGAGATCCGCTTGGCCTCCGTGGCTGCTGCCGTGGCATTGAACGTCCCCAAGGCCGAGAAGCAGCGCCCGGCCGCCGCGACTACCGCAGCCATGGCCAGCCCTTCCGCCGAGCCGGTTGCTACCTCGCCAGCCTTCACTGAAGTGCTTAGGCAGGCCCGGAACGCCGCACGCTACGACGAACCCGTCCTCATCCTCGGGGAGACCGGCACCGGCAAGACCATGATCGCCCGCCGTATTCATGAGGATAGTTCCCGCTCGAAAGGACCCTTTGTCGAGGTCAACTGCTCGGCCATCGTGGCCAACCTGGCCGAGAGCGAGCTCTTCGGCCACAAGAAAGGCGCCTATACCGGAGCGGATGCTGGACGCGCCGGGAAAATCCGCGCCGCGCACGGCGGCACCCTCTTCCTCGATGAATTGGGCGACCTGAGCCTGGATATCCAGGCCAAGCTCCTCAAGGCGATCGAGGACAAGACCGTCTGCCCGGTCGGCTCGGACGAAGAACTCGAGGCCGACGCCCGCCTCATCGCCGCGACGAACCGCGACCTCAAGGCATTGGTCGATGCTCGCCTTTTCCGGCGAGACCTGTACGAACGACTCAAGGTCGTCGTAATCGATCTGCATCCCCTGCGCGAGCGACGCGAGGACATTAGGCCCCTCGCCGAGCGCTTTATCGCCTCGTGGAACTCCCAGTACCAAGAATCGCGGCGACTTACCGACGACGCCATTAAGGTCCTCGAGTCCTACTCCTGGCCCGGCAACGTGCGTGAGCTGCAGAACGCCATTCGCGCTGCCTTCAACATCGCCAAGAGCGAGGTCGTCGGACCCGAGTCGCTGTCGGACGACATCCGCAGCGCCTCGTCGTCGGCGCGCGGCGTCGATGCGATACCATCCGGTGAAGCCGAGCTCCCCGCCGAGGGCTTCAATCTAAAGGCGAAGCTTGTTCAGATCGAGTGGGGCTACGTATCGGCAGCGCTCAGACAGACAGAACGCAACTGCGAGGCCGCTGCCAAGCTTCTTGGAATGACGGGGCATACGCTTAGGAAAGCGCTGCGGGAGAGGTTCGCGGCGTTTGCGGATGAACAGTGGGATGAGGGGATTTGAATACATGGACGCAGCAAAATCGCAACTTTATGACGGTTCCTTCAAGCGTCTGGCCAGTATGCAGGGCGGCGACCCTGCTTTTTTCGTTTTGGCCGTTCACTCCTTCATCGAGGGCGTATTAAAGTCGAGCCTGTCGCTCGATGACCCGACGGACGAAAAATTCACCAGTTTCCTCCAGGAGTTCAGGCAGCGGCTGATCGGTTCGGCTCAAGGCTTTATCCAAGGTCTCGATGTCCTCAACTTGATCAAGCAGCAGCACCTCCTGACGAACGATGTGCGACATCGTTTTGCCTCGGCTACGGTCGAGGATGCGCGAGCGGCGACGCAGCACCTCCGGCGTTTTTGCCAGCTCGCGAGAATACCTGAAGGCGAAGGACTGGCGACACTTATTGATTACCTGAAAGCTTGGGACGATCGGCGCAGCTACGCCGAGCTTGTTAAGGACGTGAATGATCTAGGTTACCGTTATCAGATCGAAAAGAAGAGCGCCAAGGAAATGGCGGAGCGAGTATCGGAACTCGAGACGGCTCAGGTAGAAATGACCCGCTTAAAAGAACAAATCCGTGCAAAGGATCAGACACTTGTTGAGCTTGAGGTTGCGAAAGAGAGAAAGGATGTGCGGGTCGACGAGCTTCGGGCGGAGCGCGCAGCCTTAGTACAAGAACTCAAGCAAACAAAAGCTAAGGCCACGGCGTTCGATGATGCACAAGCCTACATTGACACACTCTCGCGTATGACCGTGCTCACCCGTACGAGGGCCGACTATGAACGGAGCATTATTAGGCTGACTGCTGAGCAGAAGAGAGTGCTCGAACAGATAAGGCTCGATGCCGACTTTCTTGTGAAAGGAGCCGCCGGGACGGGGAAAACACTCGTGCTCTTGAAAGCAATCGAGAAAGCGAAGGGCGGAGGGCTTGATAAGGGACTAGGTCTCGATGAGCTGTCGGGTAGCATCGCATTGCTTACCTATACGAGGACCCTGGTGAAGTACGATCTGTACCTGGCGTCCTTGTTATCGCTCGATGAGGGAGACCGTATCTCTACCGCAGATTCCTTCCTGCAAGATCGCTTGCGTGAGATCGAGCCAAAGGCAACCATCGTTTGGAAGGATGCGGTACTCGAGCTCGCGGCCAAGGTTCCCTTTCCGCCGATCGATCCCAAGGAACTCGCATCTGAGGCGGAGATCTTCGTGTGGGGTAACTTGATAACGCGCGAGGAGTATATCGACAAATGCATCGACCGGAAGGGTATGAAGCGGCCTCTTGCGCGTGCACAGCGAGGGGAGGTATGGAAAGCCGTCGAATCGCTCGAGAGGATCATGAGGGACTCAGGCCGCTGGTCGCGGAACCTCGCGGCAAGGGAGGTCGCGAAGGCGGCGACAGCCGGAGATCCTCGCGTCATAAAAGTCGACTATGTTTTCATTGATGAAGCGCAGGATCTCCCTCCATCCGTGCTCGCAGCGCTGCGAGGTTGCGCGCGGCGATGCGCGGTTCTGGCGGGCGACGCGGACCAGTCGATCTTCCAACCCTTCCTCTCCTTCAAGCGCGCGGGCATCGATATCGCGGGTCGCACGCGGGTGCTCAAGACGAATTTCCGCAACACGGTACCGATCCACGAGTTCGCCGAGCGTTTCCGCTCGCGCTGCCCCGGCCTGGATACTGACAATCAACCTGAGGCCTTCCGCGATGGCCCAGCGCCCGAGGTTTTCTTGGCAACGGACCAGGCTGCGATCCTCGACTTGGTCGTCAAGCGTGTCGACTTATTCATTCGAAGGCTCGGCTACGACCCTGAGAACATTTGCGTTATCGGCCCGACCAACGACGACCTCGCAGTTGTCTCGGCGGCACTCTCGGCCAAAGGCTATGCCAACTCAAGCATCAAGGACGAGGGCTTTTCTTTTGCGGAGCGGGGAGCTGTACGGTTGTGCACCATCCATTCAGCAAAAGGGCTTGATTTCCCAGTAGTCTTCGTATACTTGCCGAAGCTTCTTATAGGGGATTCAACCTGGGATCCCGAGAGCATAGATCGACAGGTCCGTAACCTGCTCTATGTCTCCATAACCAGAGCCATGGATCATTGCAACATCTTTACGCGCGAGGCAACGAACAGCGTGGCGGTCAAGGACCTTATCTCGGCGTCCAAGGTCGACGCAAAAGCGGAGTGAGTATCATGGGGAAAGAACGTAGCGGGAGCGACCTCCTCATTGTCGACAATAGCGAGGAGAAGCTGAGAGTCGCCGACTACCTGCGGCAATGGTGTGAGATATCCAAGCGTTTCGATATCGCGACCGGTAATTTTGAGATAGGAGGTCTTCTCGTACTCGAGGAAGCCTGGCAGAAAGTCGATGAACTCCGTATCCTCATGGGCGACCAAAGTACGCTTAGAACTAAGCAGGCCTTCGCGGCCGCGTTCAAGGCCATGCGCGATCGGCTGGATGCGAGTCTCGAAGCGGAGAAGGAAGTAAACGAGTTCCTGCGTGGCGTACCTGCCATAGTCGAAGGCTTACGTCGAGGCAAGATCATCTGTCGCGTCTACCGTAAGGGCCGTTTCCATGCCAAGGCTTACATAACCCACGCTCGAGCCGAGGTGCTCGGCGCCTTCGCTCTGGTCGGATCATCGAACC
>CAYPHO010000270.1:0-4611 GCA_964410245.1 uncultured Treponemataceae bacterium
CCCGACGGCGCGTTGTACAGGATGAAGAAGAAGAAGATCGGCATGCCGTACATCATGATCTTCATCTGCGTCGCGCTCTGCGTCGGAGTCGACATCTGCGTGTACTTGCCGTACAGGAGCTGGCTGACGACGTAGACGATGGGAAGGATGCGCAGGGCGCCGACCTGCCAGATGACGAGATTCACGGTATTGAAGGTGACGACGGCCTCGGGGACGGATAGGTCGGATATCCAGCCCGGGATGAAGGACGCGCCGCGCAGGTCGAAGTGCGTATTGAACAGGTTATACATCGCCAGGAAGATCGGCATCTGGATCAGGAGGGGCAGGCATCCGGACATCGGATTGAAGCCCTCCTTCTTGTAGAAGGCCGCCATCTCCATATTGAGCTTCTGGGGATTGCCCTTGTACTTCTCCTGGAGCTCCTTCATCTTGGGCTGGAGCTCCTGCATCCTCGCCGAGGACAGGGAGCCCTTCTTCGTCAGGGGAAACAGCAATCCCTTGACGAGTATGGTGACCAGGATGATGGCGACGCCGAAGTTCGGTATCAGGGAATAGAAGAGATTGAGGAGGAATTTCAGGCCGTTCTCGAGCCATAGCCAACGGAATATCCCGGCGCCGTCCATGACCTGCTCGAAATCGAGTCCCTTGAGCTTGAAGGCGTTGTCGGTCTCGTAGGTGTACTTCTTCAGCTCAGCGCCGGTCTTGGGGCCGAAGTAGAAGTAATAGACGTCGGTCTGCTTGCTCGACTGGATGGCGGGACGGGAAATCGAGAAGCCGTCCTTCTCGAAGAGGACCGGATCCTGGGCCGTCGTCAGCGTCGCGCGGAAGCTGCTTATTTCCGGGTACGCGATGAAGGCGAAATACTTGCCGGTCAGCGACAGCCATTTCGGCTGGTCCTTGAGGACGAGGGGCACGCCGGGCTTCGGCCGGTCCGTCTTCTTCTTCCCGGCGACCTGCTTGATGAAGGTCCTGGTATCGCTATAGCCGCTGCCCGGCTTCACCGTCAGCTTGGGACCGATCTGCGGCCCGAAGGAAACGGTGTACGCGTAGCCGTCGTAGTCGAGGGGCAGGTACTCGTTGGCCGAGTTCTCGAGGCTGATCGCCATGCCGAACATGTAGTCCCCGTCCTTGAAGGAGTAGGACTTCTTGAGGGTAAGGGCCTGCCGCTCGGCCTTTCCGGGAACCTGGACGTAATAGGTCCGGGAGAAGGTGATCGAGTCGCCTATCTGGACGGCGTGCATGAGGTCCGCTACCGGGGAAGACCCGAAGGCCATCGATAGGCCGCCCTTGCCCGTCGAATCGGGAACGACCAAGTCGACCGCCCCGTCCTTGTCGTTATGCTTAAGCAGCTTCAGCGACACGAGGTCACCGCCCTTATTCGTAAGGACGGCCTCTACGAGGTCGGTCGCGATCGTGTATCTCCGCTCGGCATCGGGCACCGGGATCGCCGAGGCCGCGCCGTCGAGCGCGGCTGTCGCATCGCCCGCGGCTATTCCGGGCGCGATCGGCGCGATAGCCGTCGGAGCCGCAGTCGTCGGCGCCTCGACTGCGGCCGCGGGATTAGGGGCCGGCTGGCTCGTCGCCGCGGGTACGGCCTGAGCCTTCGGCGCCGGCCATATCAGGCCCTGGATCATGAAGCTCGCCGTGATGACGACCACCGATATCACGACCGCTAAAATAGTCTTCTTATCGCCCTGCGGGCTTTCGTTATCGAATGCGCTCATGGTACTGGATCAAAGCCTCCCGGATTCCAAGGATTGCAACGAATGATGCGCCACGCGGCCAAGGCCGTCCCCTTCAGGGGCCCGTGCCTCTTGATCGCCTCTAGCGCGTATTCCGAGCAGGTCGGATAGAAGCGGCACGAGGGCGGCTTCAGGGGCGAGATGAACTTCCTATAGGCGGCTATCAGGAAAAGAAGGGGCAGGGAGAGAAGCCGCCTAACGCTCACGAGGTCATGCCCTCAACCCGGCCTGCCTGACGAGGCGCTCGAGCTGGGAGCGCCTCCGGCCGAATTCGTCCGATCCGGGAAACAGGACGACCGCGACGTCGTAGCCGGGGAGGATCGAATTCCTCCCTAGGCGCCAGCACTCCCGCGCGAGGCGCTTCGCCCTGTTGCGGGCGACGGCGTTGGGATACGAGCGAACCGGCGCGAAGAGGACCCTGCTCGTATCGAGCGTGTTCTTCATCACGTGAATCCTCATGCCGGGGCATGAGTAGCGGACGCCCTTCCGGAAAACGCGCTCGATTTCGGCCCGCTTCCGGACCCGTTCGCCCCTGGCGAAACCGTTCCCGGAGATATCGCGGCCTCCTGCCCTCGGGGGCTTCTCAGTACGGCTTCTTCTCGTCGGAGGCGGTCAGCTTGAGCCGACCCTTCGCCCGACGGCGCTTCAGGACGAGCCGGCCGCCCTTGGTCTTCATGCGGGCGCGGAAACCGAATTTCCTCGTCCGGCGTACCTTGCTGGGCTGATAAGTGCGTTTCATGTTCGAAGCTCCTTGGCTTTATGAGCGACGGCCGGCGCGTCCCGCGGAAGACGGGGTAAGCCAGCCGATCGATTCGTTATCCGACGGCAACTAAGGAGCCGAGTATAGTAAAATCGATAGCTCCTCGTCAATGATGGGAGAAGGCGAGGTGAATACCGCTATCTCTTTTTACCTTCTCGAATTGCCCTCTTGAGACTTTCTATGGCCGCGGTGAATTCCGGGTCCTTGGGGCCGGATTCGGGCGCGTGGATGTCCTCCAGGACCGTATCATCGTCCTCCTCTATCTCCCCGTCCTTCATCGCCGCGTCACGCGCATCGGCAGTCGAAGCCTTCGCCGTAGCGGCGCCGCTGCCGGCTAGCCTGAAGGCGATCCCCCTAAGCCCGAGGTCCGGAAAGCGCCCGGCCAGCGCTTCGAGCGTTTTCGTCTGCCTAAGCTGAAGCATCTGAATCCAGCCCGGGTGCTCGGCCTCGACCATCAGGATGCCCTTGTCGAGATCGACGACCCGCGAGTGGGCCGCGAGCCTATCGCCTACGACGGCGCGCCAGCTTTCGAAGAACTGGGCGTATCGGCCTCCCCGCCTGAGCTTCTCTTCTTCGAAGAACGCGGCCAGGAGCGTGCCGACGTCCTTAATCCGAGATTCGTCCATCCTTGACCTCATATACCAGAGAAGAGCCCGTCCGATTCTCTTCCCAGCTCTCGCCGGGCAGGAACGTAAAGAAGGCCTGGGACGCCTCCGGCAACAGCCCCAGGAAGCGGCCGCGCCGTACCCGATCGAGCTCGAGCAGGACGTCGTCGAGCAAGAGTATCGGCCGGCGTCCCGCGCGCTCGGTATAGTACTCGGCCTGGACCATGCGCATGATAAGCGAGACGAGCCTGAGCTGCCCGGTCGAAGCCTTGGCCGCGAAATCCGAGGATCCCGACACGAAGTTCCATCTATCGCGATGCGGCCCCGAGAGGCTCGTTCCGACGGCGAGCTCCTCGTGGCGCCTCGATTCGAGCTTACGAAGCAGGCTCTCGAGATCGATGCCCAGGGGCCAGCTCGGCCGGTAGGCGATGCCTAGCTCGAATCCGAGCAGTGATACCGCCTCGTACCTCAGGCCGAACATCCCGCTAAGGTCCGCTTGGAGCCGAGAGCGCGACGCCATGAGCTCGAGCCCCCTCTCGGCGAGCTGGGCGTCAAGGAGCTCGAGCAGGTCGCCGCGACCGTCCTTGAGCGCCGCGTTCCTCTGCTTGAGCGTTCTCTTGTATTCGCGCAGCGAGTCGATATAGCCGAGCGAGACGAGCCCGGCCGTCTGATCGAAGAGGAAGCGCCTCCGCTCGGGCTCCCCGGAGGAGAATTCGAAATCCTCGTGGCAGAAGACGATCGCGGGATTCCGCTCGATGAGCTCCTTGCGATCGCGTACCTGCTTCCCGTCGGCCTTGATGCTCTTCGCTCCCGATTCCCACGAGACGGAGATCGTTCCCCCTAGGCCGTCCGCGCTAGCGCCGTCGGGCCGGAAGGCGCCGGCGAGGCCGAATCCCGCGCTGCCCGATCGCGCGGCCTCGGAGTCGGAGGAGCCGCGGAAGCTCGTCCCGTAGGAAAGGTAGTACAGCGCCTCGAGGAAGTTGGTCTTGCCCTGGCCGTTCTCGCCGACGAGGAGGATGCGATCGGCGTCGACGGCGACCTCGGCGTCCGCGAGATTGCGGAAGGAGCGCAGGCGGATCGACGTAAAGGACATGCGGCTCGCCCTCGCCGGCCGATGAGGCCGGCCTATCGCTTATTCGAGCTGCATCGGCATGACGACGTGGAAGTAATCGCCGCGTTGCCGGGGCGACAAGGTTATCGCCCTATTGGGCTCCGAGAACTCGATGCAGACCTCGTCGCCGTCCATCGCCCGCAGCGGCTCCTCTACGTACTTATAGTTGAGCGCGATCGTCGCCTCCGGCCCATCGTACTCGCAGGACAGCTCTTCCCGGGCGGTACCGATCTCGCTTTCTTCCGAAGAGATGACGATCTGCCCCTGGCTGAGCCCGAGGAAGGTCCTTCGGGACTTCTGCTCCACGAAGATGGACACGCGCCGCAGCGCATCGATGAGATCCGATTTCTTGACGAACAAGCTGTTCTTCTGGCTCTCGGGAATGACCTTCTG
>CAYPHO010000271.1:0-4608 GCA_964410245.1 uncultured Treponemataceae bacterium
CGAGGTGCGGGGCTCGGTCGGCAAGAGCGAGATCGTCGCCGAGGGCGACGTCATCATCCACCAGGGAGTCGCCGGCAAGGGCGGGGGAAGCATCCAGGCCGGCAAGAACGTCTGGAGCAAATTCATAGAGAACGCGAAGGTCGAGGCGGGAGAGAACGTCATCGTCTCCGACGGACTCATAAACACAAATATCGTCGCCAACAAGAAGATCATCTGCCAGGGCAAGCGCGCCGCTATCGTCGGCGGCAGGTATATGGCATGCGAGGAAATCAACGCGAAGACCCTGGGCTCGCCCGCGGGCGGGGCGGAAACCTACCTCGAGGTCGGCTACGACCCCAAGAGCAAGGAGAAGATGGACAAGCTGCAGGCGGGGGCCTTGGCCCTGCGCAAGCAGATAGACGAGCTGGACAAGAACATAGCGACGCTCGGGGCGATCAAGAAGCAGAAGAAGGTCCTACCCGAGGACAAGGAAGCCATACTCCAGGACAACGTCTCGCGGCGAGAGGAGCTGGTCGAGGAGGTCAGGGGCATCGTCAAGGAGATAGAGGGCCTGCAGGCCTACCTGAACGGCCTGAAGACGAAGGGGCGGATAAGCGCCTCCAGCCGGGTGTATCCGGGCGTCAAGCTCGTCATCAAGGACGTCTCCGAGCCCGTGAAGACCGAGCAGAAAGGCATTACATTCTATCTCGAGAACCAGATGATACGGACGACGCGCTACGAGGAGCCCGAGGACGAGATCCTGAAAAAGGGGCGGCCCGATGCCTATAAGGCCGATTGACCTGCAGACCCTCCTCATGCAGATGTCCCAGGTCGGGCGCGACCAGGCCATCGAGAAGGACGGCCCGGCCGTGCTCGCGTCCCAGCAGGCCGCGCTGGCCCAGAAGCGGGACCTCGAGGCGAAGGAAGCGGTCGGCAAGCCGGAAGGGCCCGCCGACGGCGCCCCGGCCGTAAAGGAGCAGGGCGGATCCGGCGGCCGGGCCGCGGCCGAGGGTGGCGAGGGCGGGGAGGCGGGCCGCGACGAGGACCGCCCGGACGAGGAAGTCGTGCGCGATCCCTCGCTCGGCAACAAGATCGACTTAAGCGGATGAGCTCCGTGGCCCAATTCCTCGCGCTCGCCGCGATCGACGTGGCGGGGCTGTTCGCGATCTGGTTCATCCTCCGGGCCCGAGTCAGGCGCTTCCTCGAGCTGGAGAGCCTGCTCTCCGGCGTCCGCGAAGAGGCGCGCGCCCTGGTCACCGAGCTGAACGAGACGGCGGACCGCAACGTGAGCCTCGTCGAGGACAGGATGGCGAGCCTCCGCGCCCTCCTCGACGAGGCGGATCGGCGCATCGGCCTCGCCAAGCGGGAGCTCGCCGGCCGCGCGGCCGAGCGCGAGGTCTACGCGCGCCTGAACAAGAGGCGGCCCATCGTGCCCGGCGGGGCCGAGCCCGATATTCCCGCGGCGCCGAGCCGCGCCGCGCCATCGGCCGACGCCGCGGAAGGGACGGCCGACGGGGAATCGGCGGCCGCGGCCCGGGCGGACGCGGACTCGGCAGCGGAGGCTCCCGAGGGGCCGCCGCCCGAGAGCTTCCCCGAGGTGACGATATCGAAGGAGCGCGTCCGGCCCGAGAAGAGCCCGCGGGAGCGGGCGCTGGAGCTGCATAGGTCGGGCTTCTCGGCCCAGATAATCGCGGCGAGGATCGGCGCGACGGTGGCCGAGGTAGAGCTGATGATAGAGATGGAGGAAAGGCGCCCCGCTTCGCGCTGAGGAGCTCTACGGCATGCGTCACGTAATCGGCATCGACTTCGGAACGACGAACTCCCTCTGCGCCTGGCTCGACGGCGATCGGCCAGCCATCATCCCCAACGGCCGCGGCGCCAGGTTCACGCCGAGCGTCGTCGCCAGGTCGGCGAAGGGCGACATCCTCGTCGGCGAGTCCGCGAAGAACCAGGCCCTCGTCAATCCCGAGAGGACCATAGCCGGCGTGAAGCGCCTCCTGGGCGGGTCGGGCCTCCTCGCCCTCGGCGACGCGCGCTACAGGCCCGAGGAGCTCGCCGCCTTCATCCTGGGAAGCCTCCGCCTCGACGCGGAGCGGCACCTGGGAGGCGAGGTCCGCCAGGCGGTCATAAGCGCCCCCGCGCACTTCTCGGATACCGAGCGAAAGGCCCTGGCCGAGGCGGGAAGGATAGCCGGCCTCGAGGTCCTCCGGATCGTGAACGAGCCCACGGCGGCCGCCGTCGCCAGGGCCTGGGACGGAAGGTCCCGGGACATGGCCGGCCGCAAGGCCGTGATACTCGTGTACGACTTCGGGGGCGGGACCTTCGACGTCACGGTCCTCTCGCAGGAGGGGGCCGAGTGCTCGGTCCTCGCGTCGAGGGGAGACGGCCGCCTCGGCGGCGCCGACCTCGACCGGGAGCTGCGGAGGATGGCTGCCTCCCGCTTCGCCGAGGAGGGGCTCGACGTCGAATCCGACCGCCACCTCGCCCAGCAGCTGGCGGAAGCCGCGGAGCGGGCGAAGATCGAGCTCTCGGAGCGCGGCGAGGCGAGCATCGCGATGGTCTTCGCGGCCTCCGGGGGACGGGTCCTCCATCCCTCCCTGGATCTCAGCCGGGAGGAATTCGAGGGGATCGCCGAGCCATACGTGGCGAGGAGCGTGGACCTGGCGCGCAAGGCCATAGAGGACGCGGGGCTCCGGCCGAAGGACATCGACGAGCTCGTGCTGTCGGGCGGCTCGAGCCGCATTCCCCTGGTCGCCAGGATGCTGCGCGAGAGGCTCGGCCTGGAGCCCCAGGGCGGCGTCAACGCGGAGGAGATCGTCGCCCTCGGCGCCGCCGCCTGGGCCGGGACGCTGGGCGGCGGGGGATCGGGCGGGGGCCCGCGGCTCAGCGTCAAGGACGTCGTCGCGCGGACCTACGGGGTCGAGGCGGACGGCGGCGTCTTCGTGCCCCTCATCAGGAAGAACTGCCCCGTGCCGGCGCGGCGCTCGCGGGTGTTCACGACGGTGTCGGACGCCCAGGACTCGGTCGAGATACACGTCCTCCAGGGCGAAGGCGGATCGGCGTCGGATAACGCGTCGCTCGGAAGGTTCCTCCTCGCGGGGATCCGGCCCGCGAGGGCGGGAGAGCCCCGCATCCGCGTCGATTTCGAGATCGACGAGTCCGACATGCTAAGGGTATCGGCCTCCGACCAGGATACGGGCAAGGCCCAGGCGATCAGCCTCCCCGCTCGCTCGCGCGAGGCCGCGGCCGAGCGCCCCGGGGAGCAGTCGAGGAAGGCGCGCCTCCTCGCGGACAGGCTGGAGGAGCTCAGGCGCGGGCTCGAGCTGGAGCGGGGCCTCGCGGCGGAGATCGACGAGATCGCGGGCCGCGCGCGCTCCCTCGCGGACGAGCCCGACCCGGCCGAGCTCAGCCTTGTCAAGGCCGAGCTGGAGGGCCTCATAGGGGAGCTGCTCGCTCGCAGGGCCGAGGCCAGGGAAGCGCCCAGGGCGCTGGGGACGAGGCGATCGTGATCGAGGCCGCCGAGCGCCGCGACGATTGCCTGGCCGTGCTCGGGCTGGGTCCCGGGGCGGGCGAGGACGATATCAGGCTCGCCTATCGGCGGCTGGCCATGCGGCATCACCCGGACGCCTCGGGCGATCCGGGGACCGCGAGGCAGTTCGGCCGCGTCGTCCGCGCCTACAAGCTCCTGACGGCGCGCGAAGAGGAGCCGGGCCCCGCGCCCGCCCCGGCATGCCGGCCCGTCGTCGAGGCGCAGGGGGACTTGTTCGCCCTGGGACGGATACTGGCTTCCGATCCCGATCCCCGGCACCGGGCGCAAGCGGCCCGCGAGCTCGGGCTCTCGGGAAGGACCGCGGCCTTCGTCTTCCTCCGGCCCGCGCTCTACGACGAGTCCGAGGGCGTCGCCATCGCCGCGGTGCGCGCCGCGGCGCTCCTAGGCGCCCGCCAGGCCGAGGGCGAGGTCGCCGCCCTCTATAGCCGATCCTCGCCGGTCATGCGCAGGAAGATCCTCGAGTCGGCCGAGGGCACGGGAGAGAAGCTGTTCGGGCAGACGCTGGCGGCCGCCAAGCGCGATCCCGATCCGGGCCTGGCGCTCATGGCCCGGCGCCTCGAGCGCGAGGCCTCGCGGGCCCGAGAGGCCTGAGGCCCTAGCGGGGCGCGCCGCCCGGGCGCCCTATTCGTCGCCCTCGGCCTCGAGCTCGCGTCGGCCGCGGCCCGCCGCCGCGCCGGGAGCCGGGAGGTCCAATCCGTACTCCTCGAGCTTCTGGTACAGGGTCTTGCGGCCGATGCCCAGGATCTCTGCCGTCCTCGACTTGTTGCCGCCCTGGGCGGCCAAGGTCTCGCGGATGAGGATCTTCTCGGCGTCCTCGAGGGAGGAGCCGACGGGCACGCGAACGTCGCGCTCCTCTCCCGAGGAGCGGATGCCCGGGGGCAGGTCCTCGAGCCCGATCAGGGGCCCCGAGGACATGACCACCGCGCTCTCCACGCAGTTTCGCAGCTCGCGCACGTTGCCCGGCCATGGATAGTCGTAGAGCGCGCGGCGGGCCTTGGGCTCGAGGCCCTCGATCCTCTTCCCGTTCTCGTCGGCGAACTCGCGGAGGAAGGCCATCGCCAGGACGGGAATGTCGTCGC
>CAYPHO010000272.1:0-4575 GCA_964410245.1 uncultured Treponemataceae bacterium
TGCCAGCCGCCCGAGAGCTCGCGGGCCCGGCGGGCGAGGTCGGACTGGCGGAAGCCCAGGCCCATGAGGATCTCCCGCGCGCGGTCTGCGCGGGTCCAATAGCCCGAGAGCTCGATCGCGTCGTGGATGGCGGCGTGCTCCTCGACGAGCCGGGCGGTGCCGCCTCCGTCGGAGGTGGCGGACTCGAGGAGGCGGCCTATCTCCTCCTGCCGGATGAGGAGGGAAGCGGCGAAGTCGAAGGCCCGCTCGGCCTCCTCGAGCACGGTCCTGTCGCCGAGGACGACGTCGGTCTGGGGCAGGTAGGAGACGCGCGCGCCCTTGGTGATCGCCCGCTCGCCGGAGTCGGGCGAGATGATGCCGGCCGCGATCTTCATGAGGGTGGTCTTGCCCGCCCCGTTGGGGCCGGCGAGCGCGGCCCTCGAGCCCTCGGCCAGGAAGAGGCTGGCCCCTTTCAGGATATCGCGGGCGCCGAAGGCCAAGCCGACCTCGGTGAACTGGACGAAGGCCATGCCCTACCTGGAAGCCGGGCTCAGCGTTACGGGCTCGACGCCGGGGACGAGCTCGGCCGCCACGAGGTTCTCGAAGCCCTGGGCGACGGGCGCGAGGACGAGGCCCTCGGGGGTGACGCGATAGGCGAAATCGAGCCAGGCGGGCCGGGGAGTCCCGGGATCGGCCTGCTCCGGGGCGTCGAAGCGGAGCGAGAAGGCCCCGTCCCATTCGCCCGACAGCGCGGGATCGAGGGAGAGCCTGAAGGCCGCGTCCCCGTACTCGCCCGAGGGCTCGGGCAGGAAGCCGTCGGGGAGGGAGCCGCGGCCGGTCCACGAGAAGCGGCGGTTCTTCGCGAGCGAGAGCGTCCCCGAGTCGGCCGAGGACCAGGCGGCTCCCTCGTCGACGAAGGCCTCCAGGAGCTTCTGCCGCCTGAGCTCCTCGAGCCTGATGGCCTCGCGGAGGTCCGAGTCCAGGGATATCAGCGTCGCTCGCCCGTCGGAGCCCGCGGTCTTGTAGCGGCGCTCCTCGTCGGGGACGGGCGCCTCGACGCCCTCCTCCCCGGAGTCCGCCGACTGGTCCGCCGCGTCGCTCGACTGGCCGGGGGCCTCGTCGACCCAGGAGAGGAGGAGCTTGCGCTCGCTCTCTATCTTGGCCCTGAGGGGCGTCCCCCCGAAGGAATAGACGCCGTCGGACTCGCTGATGCTGGAATAGGTGAAGAGCTTCGACGCGCCGGGAAGCTCCAGGCGCAGCTGCTTATGTATCGCGTCCACGAAGAGCCCGTAGCGCAGGGAGAAGAGGTCGAGGTCCACTCGGCCCCGGTCGAGCATCTCCTGGAAGTACTCGGGCCTCCAGGATTGCGTGAAGAGGAGGTCGACCCTGCCGGAGAGCGCCTTCTTCGAGGCGGCGATGACCGGGGGGCCCTCCTTGGTCTCGTCGTAGGACTTGAAGGCGAAGCTGTACGCGTAGCCGAGGGTGCCGTCCTCGGCGAGGACGTTGTACCAGTCGCCCGGGAGCCTCTTGCCGCCGGTCGTGACCTCCTCGCCCTCGACCTTCTCCAGGACCTTCACGCTCTGCCCGCCGCGGAGGCGGTAGACCTGCGAGCCGTGGGCGTTGCTCGGCTGGTCCCTGACGGGGACGCCGTCGAGGGTCGCGGCCATATAGACGCTCTTGTACTCGCCGAAGGCCGCCACGCGCGCCTCGGCCGCCCGCTTGGTCCTGAAGAGCTGGACCTGCCACAGGGGAAGCTCGATCTTGTCCTTAGTGCCGGGGACGCCGAGGACGTAGAGGCTCTGGATGTTGGACTTTATGTATACGGGCGCCACGTCGCCGGCGCGGAGGCGGCCGTCCTCGGAGGTCCAGAGGACGACGCCCCAGCCGAGCCTCGACGAGCAGGAGGCGAGGCTCGCGGCGGCGAGGAGCGCCGCGAGGAGCGCTGCGGCGGGCGCGGCGAGCGATCGGCATCTTCGGAGCGTCATGGCGGCGAGTATACGCCCGGCCGCGGGGCTTCCGCAATACGAAGGCCCTCCCGCCTTGGGCGGGACTGCCCCTTCGGGGTATACTGGCCCCAGGAGCGCGATGATGCCAAGCGACGAGAAGGTATATGTCGGCGTCGACGTCGGCGCGACCAAGATCCTGGCCGCCGTCCTCGACGAGAAGCTGAGGCCGATCGCCACCGGCAAGTCCAAGACTCCCCGCGAGGCGAAGGCCCAGGTAGTCGTCGACGCGATCGCCGAGGCGGTGCGCGGCGTCCTGGGCCAGGCCGGCGGCGGGGCCCGCCTGGCGGGCGTCGGGGTCGCGGTCCCGGGCCCCTTGGACCGCGCCAAGGGCATCGTCCGCTACACGCCCAACATGGGCTTCCGCGACTTCCCCCTGGGCAAGGAGCTGACCGGCCTCTTCGGCGCGCCCGCCTTCCTCGAGAACGACGTGCAGGCGGGCGTGCTGGGCGAGCTGCGCGCCGGCGCGCTGCGCGGCGCCAGGAACGCGATCGGCGTCTTCATCGGCACGGGCGTCGGCGGCGGCATCGTGATTAACGGGGAGATCTACCGCGGCTCCACCGGCTCGGCCGGCGAGGTCGGGCACATGATCGTGCAGGAGGGGGGCTCCTCCTGCGGCTGCGGCAACTACGGCTGCCTCGAGGCCCTCTCGTCCCGCACCGCGATGGCCAAGGACGCCGCGGCCCAGGCGGCCTCGGGCAAGGCGCCCGCCCTCCTCGAGGCGGCGGGCACGGACATCCGCAAGTACCGCAGCTCGGTCCTCTTCAAGTCGGTCGCCGCCGGCGACAAGGGCGTGCGCCGGAGCGTCGAGCGGGCGGCCTGGTGGCTCGGCGTGGGGCTCGCGAACCTGGTTCACGTGCTCAATCCCGAGGCGATCGTGATAGGCGGCGGCGTCGCGTCCCGCTTCGGCAAGAAGTACGTCCAGGCCGCCGAGGCCTCCATGCGGGAGCACCTCCTTCCCGGCATGTCGGGGACCGTCCGCGTCCTCCTCTCAGAGCTGGGGGACCTGGCCGTGCCGACGGGCGCCGCCTGCGCGGCGATCGAGGGGACGCGTTGAGCGACGTATCAAGGACCGCGGGCGGGGCCGCCCCGCCAGGCGCGCCGGCGCGGGCGATCGCCGTTATCGAGATCGGCTCGACGGGGATCCGCCTCGTCGTCGCGGAGCTCGACGGGAAGGGCGGCTTCAAGATCCTGGACCGGGCGGGCAAGCCCTCGAGGATCGGGCGCGACGTCTTCACCTCGGGCCTGGTCAGCCGCGAGGCCCTGCGCGAGTGCATCGCCGTCCTCTCGGGCTTCCGCGAGCTCCTGCGCTCCTTCGGCCTCGAGCCGAGGGACGCCCGAGCCTTCGCCACCAGCGCCCTTCGCGAGGCGCAGAACCGCGACACCTTCGTGGACCGGGTCGCCCTGCACACCGGCTTCAAGGTCGCACTGATCGAGGACATCGAGGAGAACCACCTCATGTACCTCGCCGTCAAGCACGCCCTCAGGGACCAGGGGAGCGTCCTCTTGGGATCGAACGCGCTCATCCTCGAGGTCGGCGGCGGCTCCACCGAGATCATGCTGCTCAAGGACGGCCGCATGGCGGGCGCGCACTCCCTGCGCATCGGGACCGTCCGCATCGACGAGCAGGTCCGGGGCGCGGGCATGCCGCGCTCGCAGCTCCGCCAGTTCATCGAGGACAACGTCCGGACCTCCTGCGACCACCTGGACTCCGAGCTGCCGCTGCAGTCGGTCGGGACCTTCATCGTCATCGGCTCGGACGCCCGGCTGGCGGCGGCGCGCCTGGCCGCCGGGAGCGAGGCCTGCGACGAGGCCTCGGACTGCTCGATCGTCGGCCGGGAGAGCTTCATCTCCTTCTCGGAGGAGACCGCGGCCCTCTCGACCGAGGAGCGCGTCGCCAGGCTCCGGGTGCCCTGGTCGGACGCCGAGGGCATGGGCATGTCCCTGACGATCGAGCGGCTCTTCCTCGAGCGGACCGCCGCCGCCTCGGTCCTCGTGCCCAAGGCCTCCATACGCGAGGGCGTGCTAATCTCCGAGTCCCTGGGCCCCGACGCCGGCATCGAGGCGGAGATGCGCGGCCAGATCGTGGCCGGCGCGTCCGCCCTGGGCCGCAAGTACCACACGGACGAGGCCCACGCCCGCCACGTCGCCGACCTCGCGCTCGCGATCTACGACGCGCTGTCCCGGGAGCACGGCCTGGGCCGGCGCGAGCGGCTCCTCCTCGAGGTCGCGGGCCTGGTGCACGACGTCGGCGCCTTCATCCGGACCTCGGGCCACCACAAGCACGGCGAGTACATCGTGCTCAACTCCGAGATCTTCGGCCTTAACCGCAGCGAGCTGACGATCATCGCCAACGTGGTCCGCTACCACCGCAAGGCGCCGCCGGCGCCTAACCACGTCAATTTCATCTCGCTCCCCAGGGAGGACCGGATCGTCGTGATGAAGCTCGCGGCCGTGCTGCGCGTCGCCGACGCGCTCGACCGCGGGCACGACGGCCGCGTCAAGGACGTCGGCTTCGAGCGCCGCGAGGACCGCTTCGCCATCCGCAGCTCGGGCGACGTGGACCTCTCGCTCGAGCGCCTGTCCCTGGCGG
>CAYPHO010000273.1:0-4553 GCA_964410245.1 uncultured Treponemataceae bacterium
CCGAGGTCGTCGACACGCGCGACGTGTCCTGGGTCGGCGAGTACGCGGACGTCCTGCAGATCGGCGCCCGCAACATGCAGAACTTCTCCCTCCTGCGCGAGGCCGGGAAGTCGGGCAGGCCCATCCTCCTCAAGCGCGGCATGTACTCGACCCTGGAAGAATGGCTCAACTGCGCCGAGTACATCCTGGCCGAGGGCAACGACAAGGTCATCCTCTGCGAGCGGGGCATCCGCACCTTCGAGACCTTCACTCGCAACACCCTCGACCTGAGCATGATCCCCGCGGTCCACGCCGAGAGCCACCTGCCCATCTACGTCGATCCCTCGCACGGCACGGGCCTCCTGTACATGATCGAGCCCATGAGCCTCGCCGCGGTCGCCGCGGGGGCGGACGGCCTCGAGATCGAGGTGCACGTCGATCCGAAGAGCGCGCTCAGCGACAAGGACCAGCAGCTCAAGCCCGAGGAATTCGCCCGCCTCATGAAGAGGATCGAGGAGCTGCGCGCCTTCATGAGCGAGGCCTCGGCCTCGGGCGCCCCTCCGGCGGCCGGCGCGGCCCCGGGCGGCGCGAAGGGCGCGGCGGCCCCGCGCGATACGTTCGCCGACGCGACGGACTAGGGCCATGGACATCGCCATACGAGGGGCCTTCGGGGCCGAGTCGCGCATCTTGTCAGGCGGCCTCTCCTCCCTTCCCGGCCTCGCCGACGCGGCGAAGTCGGTCATCGTGACCGACGCCGAGATCCTCCGCCTGCATCGCGCCTCGCTGCCCGGTTGGCCGATCGCGGAAGTGCCGCGCGGCGAGGCGGCCAAGAGCCTATCGGAGCTCGAGGCGCTGTACGGCCGCTTCCTCGAGCTCGGCCTGGCGCGCGACGCCACAATCGTCGCGGTCGGCGGCGGGACCGTCTCCGACCTCGCGGGCTTCGCCGCCTCGACCTGGCTGCGCGGAGTGGACTTCGGCTTCGCGCCGACGACCCTGCTCGCCATGGTCGACGCCTCGGTCGGGGGCAAGAACGGCGTGGACTTCCGCGGCCTGAAGAACCAGATCGGATCCTTCCGCCAACCCCGCTTCGTCCTCATGGACGTAAGCGTCCTCAGCACCTTATCCGACACCGAGTTCCGCTCGGGCATGGCCGAGGTCGTCAAGCACGCGATCCTAGCCGGAGGGGATTACTTCGAGCTGGTCGAGTCCGAGCGGCCCCTATCGGCGGCCGCCGCGAGCGCCGAGGTCCTAGAGCGCATCGTCGAGGGCTCGGTCCGCTACAAGGCCGCCATCGTCGAGCGCGACGAGCGCGAGTCGGGCGAGCGCCGCCTCCTGAACCTCGGGCACACGGTCGGCCACGGGGTCGAGGCGGCGACGGGCCTTCCGCACGGCCACTCGGTCGCGGCGGGACTGGGGACGATCTGCCGCCTCGCGGTCAAGCTGGGACGAATGAAGGAGTCCGAGGCCGAGCGCGCGATCGCCCTCGCCTCCGCCTGCGGCCTCCCCTCTTCCATCGGCGCGGCCGCGGCCCTGGCGGCCGCCACCGCCGGGGGCGCGGGCACTTCCGCTCCCGGGGCGCCCGCCGACGGCCGCGAAGCCGCCGACGGCCCCGGGCTGCGAGAGCGCATCGCCGCCGCGCTGAGGGCCGACAAGAAGCGCCTCGGCTCGGACATAAAGGTCGCCCTCCCCTACGCGATCGGCGACGTCCGCGTCGAGAGCATTCCCGTCCGCGAGCTCGCGGACTTCGTCATGGAGGCCCCATGAACTCTTTCGGAAGGATCTTCCGCGTCGAGATCTTCGGCGAGTCGCACGGCGCCGGCGTCGGCGCGGTCGTCGACGGCTGCCCTCCCGGCATCCCGCTTTCGGCCGCCGACCTCGAGCCCGACCTCGCGCGCCGCCGATCCGGAGCGGTCGGCACCACCGAGCGCCGCGAGGCCGACGTCCCCGAGATATTCTCGGGAGTATACGAAGGCAGGACGACGGGAGCGCCCATCCTCGTCCTCTTCCGCAACGCCGACACGCGCAGCTCGGACTACGACGCGTTCAGGAACGTCCCCAGGCCGGGCCACGCCGACTTCACGTCGCGGATCAAGTACGGCGGCTTCTCGGATCCGCGCGGCTCGGGTCACTTCTCGGGACGCGTGACCGCGGGACTCGTGGCCGCCGGCGCGATCGCGAAGCTCGTCCTAGCCGCCGCCTCGGCGGCCGCTCCCGCCTTCGAGACCCGCATCCTCGAGGCCGGAGGCGCTCCCGTCGCGAGCGCGGCCGACATCGAGGCCGCCGCCTCGGCGGCCAAGGCCGCGGGCGACTCGATAGGCGGCCTCGTCGAGATCCGCGTCCGAGGCCTGCCCGCCGGCCTCGGCGATCCCTTCTTCGACTCGGTCGAATCCCGGATCGCGCACGCCGTCTTCTCCGTGCCCGCCGTCCGCGGCATCGAGTTCGGCGACGGATTCGCCGCCGCCCGCATGCGCGGCAGCGAGCACAACGATCCCATCGTCGACCGCTCGGGGATGACCTCTCGCAACGGATCGGGCGGCGCCAACGGCGGCATATCGAACGGCAACGAGCTCGTCCTGCGCGTGGCCGTGAAGCCCGCCTCGACCATCTCGGCGGCCCAGCGCACCATGGACTTCGAATCGGGCGCGATGGCCGAGCTCTCTCCCGGGGGCCGCCACGACGCCTTCATCGCCCTGCGCGCGGCCGTCGTCCTCGAGTCGGCCTGCGCCGTCGCCCTCGCCGACCTCGCCCTCTCGTCCCGCGCGCTCGCGCCCGCAGCATCCAAGGAGGAAGCATGAAGCTCAAGGACCTTCGCGAAGACATCGACCGCATCGACTCCCGACTCCTCGCCCTCCTCGACGAGAGGATGGAGAAGTCCCTCCTGGCCAAGGCCCTCAAGCCCGAGATAGCCGACCCCGCCCGCGAGGCGGCTATAATCGATCGCATAACGCGCTCGTCGCGATGCCTCGCCGGGCCCGACTTCACCGGGGAGCTCTGGAAGCGCATCATCGCCGAGTCGCGCGATCTGCAGTCGCGCTCGCCGCGCACCATAGGCTTCCAGGGCGAGCACGGCGCCAACAGCGAGGTCGCCGCCCGCGCTTGGGATAAGAGCATCGCCACCATGCCCTGCCGCGAATTCGCCGACGTCTTCGACGCGGTGCGAGACGGCCTCTTCGACTACGGCATCGTGCCCGTCGAGAACACACTCGGCGGCCTCATCGGCCCGGTCAACTCGATACTCGTCTATACCGACCTCCGCATCGTCGCCGCGGTAGACATCCCCGTCTCGCACTGCCTCCTCGCCGTGCCGGGGACCGACCATCGCGAGATCCGCTCGGCCTGGTCCCACTCCCAGGCCCTGGCCCAGTGCCGCAGCTTCCTCGCCCGCAACAAGCTCGAGGCCAAGCCCTACTACGACACCGCGGGAGCCGCGCGCATGATAGCCCAGGAGCGCCCGCGCGACGCGGCCGCCGTCGCGAACCGCTTCGCCGCGGAGATCTACGACCTCGAGATACTCAAGGACGATATCCAGGACGCCGAGAACAACCGCACGCGCTTCTTCGTCGTATCCCGCGAGGCCGCGGGGGGCGGCGGCAACAAGTGCTCGGCGGTCTTCTTCACCGAGAACAAGGCCGGGGCCCTCTTCCACACCCTCGAGATATTCGCGGAGGAGAGGATCAACCTGACCAGGATCGAGTCCGTGCCCGACAAGCCCGGGGACTACGCGATCTTCATCGACTTCGAGGGATCCGACAAGGACGAGCGCGTAGCCAGGGCCGTCGACCGCGCCCGCGAGGCGACGCGTAACTTCCGCATGCTCGGCTGCTACGAAGAGAGGAGAATCTAGTGCGCGTCTTCATCATGGGCACCGGGCGCATGGGCGCCTGGCTGACCGAGGAGCTCTGCTTCGAGCACGAGGTCTGCGTCCACGACTCGGATCCGGCGCGGATGAAATACTTCATCAAAGTGCGCCGCATCCTCGACCTCGCCGAGCTTCGAGATTTCGACCCAGATATCTTCCTGAACTGCGTGACCCTGGGCTCGACCATCGAGGCCTTCGAGCGCGCCCTTCCCTACCTGCGCCCCGACTGCATCCTCGCCGACATCGCCTCGGTCAAGGGCGACTTCGCGGCCTTCTACAAGAAGGCCGGCCGTCCCTTCGTCTCGACGCACCCGATGTTCGGCCCGACCTTCGGCAACATCCGCGACCTGCACGGCGAGAGCGCGGTGATCATCTCCGAGTCCGACGAGCGCGGCAAGGCCTTCTTCCGCGCCATCTACGAGCGCCTGGGCATCCGCATCTTCGAGTACGACTTCGAGGGCCACGATAGGATGATCGCCTACTCCCTGGCGACGCCCTTCGCCTCCACCATGGTCTTCGCCGCCTGCATGAAGAAGATGGACACGCCGGGCACGAACTTCAAGCGCCACATGACGATCGCCAAGGGGCTCCTGTCCGAGGACGACCGGCTCCTATCCGAGATCATGTTCAACCCGCACACCATACGCCAGCTCGAGCTGATCAACTCGAAGCTCTCCTACCTCTCGCACATCATCAAGCAGCGCGACTACGACGA
>CAYPHO010000274.1:0-4512 GCA_964410245.1 uncultured Treponemataceae bacterium
AGGATCAACATCCCCGACAACGTGCCGCAGGCGAAGAAGTACCTGCCCAAGCGCCAGGGCCTCACGCTCGTGAAGTTCCGTATCTGGACGCGGCCGACCGAGGTCGTGGTCATTCCCGGCACGGAGGGGCAGGATCCGGTCGACAGGGCGGTGAAGTTCTACTTCAACAACATCAAGATCCTGACCGACACCTTCGAGAGCCTGTTCGACGGCGACACCCTGAGCAACCCCGAGGTCTATCAGGAAGCCTTCGGAGCGAAGAAATAAAAGGAGGCACGACATGAAGAAAGCAAGCATCGCGCTCCTCATCATCCTGACGGCCTCCGGCGCGGCCTTCGCTCAGACCCCGGCCCCGGCTACCGAGGTCGGCGCTCCCGACCCGAGCAAGATCGGCGTCGACACCGCCCAGCAGAAGCTCCAGGAGGTCTCGATCGACCAGTTCGAGGCCGCGGGCTTCTGGGACGCCCGAATATCCAACGACGACGGCATAGCGACCGCCCGCCTCTTCGAGGGGAGGCCCGCGGGCAGCGCGGCCGAGCCCGTCGCCGACCCCCGCTACGTCGGCAAGGACCCCGCCGTGACGAATAAGTACGTCTTCGGCGTGAGGACCGACTTCTACCAGCGCGGCTACAACGAGATCTTCGTCAACGCAAAGCGCCCGATCCCCATCGAGGGCATCACCAAGATCGTCTCGGTCTGGGTCATCGGCCGCAACTACGAGCACGAGCTCTATCTCCAGCTCCAGGATTTCTTCGGGAACGAGTTCGAGCTTCGGATGGGCAAGCTGAACTTCCAGGGCTGGAAGAAGATGACCGTCGCCATCCCGCCGCAGAATCCCGACGGCAGGACCGGCATCGTGCAGCGCAACTACCACTACAACAGCCACATGGGCCTCAAGGTGAAGGGCTTCAGGATCAAGTGCGACCCGGACGAGGCCTACGGTTCCTATTACATCTACTTCGACGACCTGCGGGCCATCACGGACCTCTTCGCGGAGGACAGCCGCGACCAGGACGACATGCCCGACACCTGGTGACCGGACTCGGTCGCGTAATCGAGAGCCCTCAGCGCTGAGGGCTCTTTTTTTAAGGACGAGATGGCAAGATGGCGGATCCCGACTGCTTCAAGTTCCTGCGCAAGGCCTACCTCTTCAAGGGCCTATCCGACGAGGAGATCCGCCTCGTGGCCGGCGCCTGCTCGGAGGAGGAGCGCGAGGCCGGCGACGTCATCTTCGTCGAGGGCGCGACGGCGGACCGCTTCTATATCGTCATCGAGGGCCGGGTCGAGGTATGGAAGAACTTCTACGATCCCAAGCCCGACCTCCTCGCGGTCCACGGCGCCGGGCACTTCTTCGGCGAGATGGCCCTGATCGACGAGCTACCCCGCAGCGCCACCGTCGTCGCCAAGGAGAGGACGCGTCTCTTGTCGCTCTACCGCGACGAGTTCCGCCGCCTGATCTCCGAGAGCTCCTCCATCGCCCTTTCGGTCATGACGGGCATCTCCTTCATGATCCGCAACTCGAACGAGTCCTTCGTCGAGGACCTGCGCACGCGGAACGCCGAGCTCGAGCGCGCCTACGCCCAGCTCAAGGAGGCCCAGGCCGAGCGGCTGCGGACGGAGCGGCTCTCGACCCTCGGCAAATTCTCCTCCCTCATCCTCCACGATATCCGAAATCCGCTGTCTGCGCTCAAGGCCCAGCTCCAGCTCATGCAGATGCAGCCCGACGACGCGGACAGGACGAGCAAGCGCATCGAGGCGAGCCTCTCGGAGGTGGGGCGCCTTGAGCGCCTGGCGAGCGAATTCCTGGATTACTCCCGCGGCGAGATCCGCCTGGACATGAGCGTCGCGAGGCCGAGCGAGATCTTCCAGAAGCTCGCCGCCTCGATCGGCGTCCGCTTCGAGTCGGCCGGCATCCGCATCGCCACGGACATCGCCTACGACGAGCCGGCGATCCTCGACATCGAGCGCGTCCTGCGCGCGCTGTCCAACGTCGCCGACAACGCGCGAAAGGCCATGTCGGGCAAGGGCGGCGGCGTCTTCACGCTCAAGTCCAGGACCGAGGGCGGCATGCTCGCCCTCGAGGCCTCCGACAACGGCGACGGCATGAGCCCCGAGGTCCTGGCCCACGTCTTCGAGCCCTTCTACTCGGCCTCGAGCAAGGGCGGCACGGGCCTGGGCATGCTGATCGTCAAGAACATCGTCGAGGCCCACGGCGGGACGGTGCGCCTCGGCTCGAAGAGCGGCGTCGGCACCCGCGTCGTCCTGTCCTTCCCGCTGCGGCCCTGATGTGCTGTATTTACATTCACCACGGAGACACGGAGGGAAGAGGAGATCACGGAGGCAGCATACGGACATGCTAGAGTCTACAGAAATAGGCTAATGACCCATTGGTTTTCGCGCACTCCTCTCCGTGATCTCCGTTGCCGATGCTCCGTGTCCCCGTGGTGAATCCGACAATGTTATGCCATTTACCCGAAGAGCGCTCGCGCGTTGCGCGACACCGATTCGGCCAGAGCTTCGACGCTCGCGCCGCGCAGGGCGGCGGCGGCCTCGTAGGTCCTCGATACGTCCAAGGGGCTCGAGGGCCTGCCCCTTCGCGGCATCGGATTCATGTAGGGAGAGTCGGTCTCGAGGAGGAGCCGGTCCGCGGGAACGCCGGCGCAGGCCTCGCGCAGTCCCTCGGCGCCCTTGTAGGTCAGGTTGCCCGCGAAGGACAGGAGGTAGCCCGCATCGAGGAAGGCGCGGGCCTCGGCCGGGCCGTAGCCGAAGCAGTGGATTATCACGGGGGACGCGTCGAGCGCCGCCTTGCCCGGCCGGGCCGCGGAGATGATCGCGATCGTGTCTTCAAAAGCCTCGCGGGAGTGGACGATCATCGGCAGGCCGAGGCGGGCGGCCAATTCGAGCTGGGCGCGAAAGAGCCGCGCCTGGGCCTCGGCGGGAGCGTTCATGTGATGGTAGTCGAGGCCGCCCTCCCCTATCGCGGCGACGCGGACGCCGGCGGCGCGCGCGTCCGCGATCGACGCCTCGAGGGCCGCCGCTGACGCCTCGGGATCGGCCAAGCTTTCGGCCGAGGGCCAGATCCCGGCCGTCAGCCTGAGGAAGCCCGATCGCCCAAGCGGGCGGAGAAGCTCGATGCGGGCGGCGAGGTCGCCCGGCTCGGTGCCGACGTCGACGAGGAGGGGCGCGGATGCGGCCGCGCACGGGGCAGGGGCCGCGCCGGCGTCGGTAGCCGCCCCGTACTCGGCGAGCATCGCCTCGAAGGCGGCCGCGCCCATCTCCTCGGCGACCCAGGGCAAATGCGCGTGGCTATCGGTACAGATCATACGTCAATGAGATTCACCACGGAGACACGGAGGGAAGAGGAGATCACGGAGGGAATATAAATGAGGAAGAAAGAAAGCAACCCTCTGGCTCTCATGGGTTTTTTCATCACTTCATTCCCCTTTCCCTCCGTGATCTCACCTAGATCTCCGTGTCTCCGTGGTGAAATCCTTTATTGCCTCTTTACAGCGACGCCTCGTCGGGGGCCTCTGCGTTCCACTTGAGCTTGTCGAAGATCCATACGATGAGCGCCAGCAGCATCCCGACCAGCGTGGCGAGGACCATGCCCTTGAGCTGGGACTGCCCGATGTTGATCGAGAGGCCGGAAATGCCCACGATGAAGGTGACCGCCGAGAGGATGAGGTTGCGCGACTTCGAGTAGTCGACCTTGGCCTCGACGAGCATCCTGAGGCCCGAGGCCGCGATGACGCCGAAAAGCATGATGCAGACGCCGCCGATGACCGGGTTCGGCAGGGTGCGGATCGCGCCGGAGACGTGGCCGAAGAAGGAGATGAGGATCGAGATGACCGCGGCGCCGCCGATGACCCAGACCGAGTAGACCTTGGTGATGGCCATGACGCCCATGTTCTCGCCGTAGGTAGTCGTGGGGCAGGAGCCCGAGAAGCCGGAGAGTATGGTCGAGACGCCGTCGCCCATGAGCGAGCGGTGCAGTCCCGGGTCCTTCAAGAGGTCGCGCTCGACGATGTTGCTGGTGACGAAGAGGTGCCCGATGTGCTCGGAGAGGACCACGAGCGTGGCGGGCAGGATTATGAGGATCGAGGGTAAATCGAAGACGGGAAGGACGAAGCGCGGCGCGGTAATCAGGTCAGCGGCCTTTACCGCGTCGAAGCTGATCGTCCCCGGCACCCATATGTTGACGATGACCGCGCAGGCGTAGCCCACGAGGATGCCGATCAAGACCGGTATAGCCGCGAGGAACTTGCGGAAGACCAGGGAGCCGATGAGGACGGCGGCCAGGGTGACCAAGGCGACCAAGGCGTAGCTGGGGACGATGACTCCCGAGGCCATGGACGCGTCCTTGTAGAAGGCCTGACCCACGGCCGTGGGCGCCAGCTCGAGGCCGATCAGGGCGACGATGGGTCCCATGACAGCCGGCGGCAGGATGACCTTGAGCCACTCGCGGCCGGCGAAGCGGATGATCAGGGCTACGAGGGCGAAGACCGCGCCCGA
>CAYPHO010000275.1:0-4507 GCA_964410245.1 uncultured Treponemataceae bacterium
GCAGGGTGATGACGAAGCCCGTCTTCGAGGGCAGGGCCACGGGCCCGAAGGAGGAGAACTCGGCCGGAAGAAGGGGAATAATCTCGTCCGAGCGAAGACAGGAAAGATCAACGCGCAGCGTAACCCCGTTGGACTTGGGTGTGTCGACCAGGGCGATGAAATCCAGGAGGGGCCTCAGCTCCTCCAGACTGCCGTTCAGGATAAGCTTGTTGTCCTTGTCGTCAGCCTTCATCCTGCTGCCCGCGCTAAGGCTGGAAGGCAAAAGCCGCTGGAGCTCCTGGACCGAGATGTGCTGAAGCGGAACGAGCAAAGTAGTCAGGAACTTGCTCTGGAGGTCGCGTTTCTGCACCTCCATGACGTAGTAGACCCCGTTCGACACCGTGAAGTCGCCGCCGACCTTGACGAGGAGGAGTCTGAGCATGTCCTCGAAGCTCTTGTCGCGATAGTTCAGGTTTTCAAGGACCAGGTCCTGGTCCATCAGGAAGACGACTTCCTTGCCGGCCTTCTTGAAGATGTCCAGGGCGAGGTCGCGGAAGCGGGCCTTCTCGATCTCGATCGAATAGAGCGAGCCCGAAACCCTGAAGAAGCCCTCGGCCGGGCGCGATGTAGTCTGGGCGGCTTGCGTCTTCTTCCGCAAATATATGTAGCTGTCCTTCGTCTCGACGCTCAGGTCCGCATACTTCGCCGCGGCGATACCGACTAACTCCTGGAGGCTCAGGGACTCGGCCTGAAGGGAGATGGTGTCCGAGGGAAGCTGGTCGAAGAGGATCGTCTTTCCCGCCGCGTTGGACAGGGCCGTAATCAGGCTGCGTAGGGGCACGTCGACGCACTTGACCGACAGGAGCTTGGTCGCGGGGTCTTGCTCGGCATAGATGCGCGACACATGATAGACCCCGTCCTTCTTCTTCGAGTAGAGCCGGTTCGACTCGATGAAGAGATTGAAGGCCGAGTCGAAGTCCATGTTCGCGAAGTAGAAGGAGGACTTCCCCTGGACCGTCTCGTCGGGCACTATTGACACATCGTTCAGTCCCGCCAGCACGAAGAGGATGTCGCGAATCTCCTGGTTTTTGAACTCGAGCGACTTCATGGCCTTGGGCTGGGCTTGAGCCGGAACCTGAGCTTTCGCTTGGGCGCCCGCGACCAAAACTGAGATCGCGAGGAGGGCGAGGAGCAAGACGGACAGCTTCTTCCTCATGACGACAAACCCCTATAGACCGAAACCGCCAAAGCGCCCGCGAACATGAAGGGAACGAAGGGAATCCGGATATCTCTTATCGACGGGCGGCGGCCGGAGATACGAAGAATTGATATCCATATCGTTCCAAAGGCGGTCGCGAGCAGGAGTCCTAAATCCCATATCCAAAATCCAAAAGTCGCCGCCACGAAAGCTGAGAACAACGCATCTCCATTTCCGAGTTTCCCAAGCGACGCATATCCGATGATGCAAAAGCTCGCCCAGGCGATCGCTCCAGCCAGGCAACAATAAATAATGCTTTCCGGACTAAGAATGATTCTCGCGATGAGCACGCAGACTATTCCACCGACAATCTCGATGCTTCGGATCGTATAGCGCCTCATATCATCGAGAACCGATCGAATGGAGAATACGACGAAAAATGACTCGATTATCCAATCATGCATCGATACCGCTCCCCAATCAGCTGAAACACCGACATCGATACGTACACAAACCATGCGCTTACTTGCGCTCTACGTATTAAGCGAATAACTCATGAGAGTAATCGGATATGATCATCGGGGCTGGGCGCGGATCGACATTGATACCCTAACGGACGCCAAGGCTAAGGAGAAAGACTTTCGCATTATTATTGCAATCGATGATTAATTGCCGGGGAAAGAAAATACTCCTATTCGAAGCGACAGGATCTCGAGACTCGGGTACCGGCTTCCAACTCGGCGCTAGATAGAAGTCCATCCGCAACAGGATCATAATCGCGCCAGATTCGGCCCTGCAGGACGAGGACCGCTTCCCTTTCTTGATCGACCGGCCCTCTTTCCGGGCTGAGATCGATGATGATGTCCCAATCGGTATACACGGCGACGGCGTCAACAAGGGCACGTACCAGTAGCGACGCCGCTTCCTCCGAAGACAGGTATGGCATGGATACGGCAGCAGTCGCGAGGATTGGCGGGCGTTCGCGGCACAGCTCGAGAATCAAGCGAAGCTCGTCCTTGTAGTCGTCACGGCCGTCGAAGTAGTCGAGGTCGAGACTCAGTATCCACGGCCCTTCGGGAATCGCCGATGCGAGGCCGCTTATACCCGACGCGGCCACGGGACTCTGGCCGAACTCGCGCCGGTCGATCTTCAGTTTCGACTCGAGATATCGGATCGAGGGGAGCTCGATCGAGGCGAGCTCTGTCCCCAGCGGGGCGATCCAATGGACATGGTCGACCGGAAGGGGCATCAAGGGCTCGATCCAGTTCCAACACGACATTGAACCGCTTTCCTTCACGCTACGTAGGAAGGCTCGACGAGACGGATCGTCCTTCGCCCACTCCCATTCGCGCCTCAGGGCTAAGGTTTTCCGCGAAGCGGCCAGGTCGTGGTGACGGTCGATATTCACCAGCGTCATAGGCGCCACCTGAGCGACGGTCGTCCCCCGAGCGTCGGATGCAAATCCCAAGATATGGACATATGAAGCTGCATGGCTCGGGGAGATAATGATGTCGGTCGCGGCTACGGTTGCCGGCGCGAAGCCGAGCGCGATGGCTATCGCGACGGCGCGGAAGAGGTGTAGGGGAGAGGCGGTCTTCCGTCGGCTCACGCGGTAGTATAGCATGCCAGAAGGAGCTTCAAATTTTTAGAATAACCCTGACGCCGTACCTCGCATTCGTTCTAGCCGCGGCCGTCGTGGCGATTCCTTAGCGATTCGCCTTCGATCCCGATAAGGCTTGGTTCGCATCGATGGACAGAGCTTGCCTCTCGCAATCCTTCACCCAGCATCGTAAGGCTCGGCCAAGCTGGAGGTTATTCGCGGATACCTTATCGAGACGGTTTCTGTCCTGGTCGGCGGGAAGGAGCACGCGAAGTGGGCGTCCGTCGAGCGCCGGTCCCCTACCAAGGAGGATCCGGGCGCCTTCGGGCTTCTTATAGACGGATTTGCCACAGGCAGCCGCGTCGCCGTAAGCTATTACTGCTCAGGAGGCTTCCGATCAGGGGCCCTTCTCGGCATTGACCTCGAGGCCGTGTCCGAATCCTCGCCAATAGCCGCATGGAAGGCCACGATCTCGAACCTTAGCTCCTTAGTCCTCTCTAATTGCGAATCGTGGCTCGCCGGCGAGACATTAGCCGAGGAAGGCGGCCGCGACAGAGAGGAATCATGGATGGCCAACGCGAATCTCGTGTATCCCCTGGGTAAGGTCGATTTACCCGCGAAATCATCCACCCTCGCGATCGCGGCGAAGCGCTTAATCGACGCGAAGCGGAGCTATGTCTTCGAGACCTCCAGCTCGGACGGCCCCGTCGAATACATCAGTTTCGTCAATGCCTTCGGCTTCGACCTCTGTCCCGCGATCTGCCTGTCGAGGCGGGGGTCTCTCGTCCTGAATCGCTCCGCAATAGGATACGTCGTCGCCGGCACAGCTTTGAGAGTAGACTCTTCCGCAGAGCGGAGGCTGGAAGTCCATCGCTCGGTCGTCACCAAGCAGGTCGGGCAGGCGAACTCGGCCCTTCCCTTCGAACACTCGATACACTACGAGCTGCGGAACCCTACGGGGACAGAGCTCGAGGCGAAATCCGAAGCGATGAGTCGCTCTTTTCGGAGTATTCGCGGTACGAGGACATCGAAGGCGATAGATAAGCCCGAGCCGTCCTACAGAGCCGCGCCATCCTGGCATCATCCTCGGTCCTATGGTACGGTAGACTTATGAAAGATAATTGCGAGGCCCTCTTCACCCAGTTCTTCAGGACGATGCGCGACATCGTGGGCGAGTTCACCGACGAGGCCTGGCTCGATTCGGGGCACAAACTGACCAAGCCGCCATTGCTGGCCTACCACATCCTCAAGTCGATCAAGTACTACTGCGGCGATTCGGGCGAGTTCCTGAGGGCCGACGGCGAGAAGCTGCCCGTGGACTACCAGGCGACCGAAGAGGACAGGATCTCCAGGAACGAGATCCTGGGGAACCTCGGGCGGCACGAGGCAGGCCTCAAGGACTGGATACGGGGGACAGAGCTTAGCGCGTCCAACGAGAAGTACCCGTGGACGGGGAAGGACATGGAAAGCGTGCTCCTGTTCATCATCAGGCACAGTTTTTTTCACTTGGGCGAGATGAGCGCTCTCCTAAATGAGAAGCTCGAGGGAGATGCGTCGGACAGCTTCGCGAAAAACGTTTACTAGCGGCCAACCTGAATTCTAAGCGGCCCATAACAGGCGCTGGCCATCGGCTATGGATTGATAGACTGATGGATAGTAAGACCAATCCAGAAGCTAATCCAAGCACATCATTGAGAAAATCATAATGCAAGAGTATCTTTAACGATCAG
>CAYPHO010000276.1:0-4435 GCA_964410245.1 uncultured Treponemataceae bacterium
CGCTCTCCTGCAGCATGACGCCCACCTGCGAGCGCAGGGACCTGAGCGTCACGCCCTGGATGTCGAGCCCGTCGACGAGGACCAGTCCCGATTCGGGGACGTAGAAGCGCGAGAGGAGGTTGACGATGGTCGTCTTGCCCGCGCCCGTCGGCCCCACGATGGCGATCCTCGTCCCCGGCTCGGCGTAGAAGCTCAGGTCCTCGAGGACGGGCCTTCCGGGGTCGTAGGAGAAGCGGACGCCGCGGAACTCCACGTGGCCCCGGATCGGCGGCAGGGGGACGGCACCCGGGGCGTCCTCGATCGAGGCCGGCTCGTCGATGGTCTCGAAGATGCGCTCGAGGTAGGCGGCGGCCTGCACGAGGGATGTGTAGAAGTTGCCGATGGTGGAGATGGGCGCCCAGAAGCGCCAGACATAGCCCACGAAGGCCACCAGGACGCCGACCGTCATCCCCTGCCCGATCCAGGAAATCCCCGCGAAGTAGACGAGGCAGATCCCCAGGACCGAGATGACCTCGATGGTCGGCCAAATGAGGAACATGGTACCGACCGCTCGCATCCAGGAGCTTCGCCACTCATCGCCCAGGCGGGCGAAGATGCGCTCGTTCTCCCCTCCCCTGGCCAGGGACTGCGTGACCTTGACGCCGGAAAGGGCCTCGTGCAGGTAGGCGTTGAGGTTCGACTGCTTGCGGCTAAGGTCCTGCCATGACAGCCTCTGACGCTTCTTCAAGGCGAGGACGGCGATGGCCAGGACGGGAAGCCCCGCGAGGCAGACGAGGGTCAGCCTGACGTCGATGACGAGCATGAAGCCGATGATGAAGGCCAGGCTGAAGAGGTCGGTGATCAGGTTGATGATGCCGTTCGACAGGAGGTCGGACAGCGAGTTGACGTAGTTGACCGCGCGGATGAGGATCTTGCCGTGGGGCCTCGAGTCGAAGTAGGTGAAGGGAAGCTCCTGCAGCCTGCGGAAGATATCGCTGCGTATGGAGCGGATGACTCCCTGGCCGATATCGTTCATCACCCTGATCCTGATCCAGAGGCAGAGGGCGCCGACGAGGTTGGCCAGGACGAGGACGGCCGCGATCATGGCGAGGCCCCGCAGGTCGCCCGCCGGGATGCAGTCGTCGATGGCTATCTTTATCGCGTACGGCCCCAGGAGCGAGACGAGGGCCGCGACGATCATGAGGCCGACCGCGGCGGCGACGCGGCGCTTGTGGGGGCCCAGGTAGCGGAGCATGCGCAGGACGCTCGCGGCGTCGAACTCCCGCGACAGGTCCTCGTCGACGTCGTACTTGTTCCTAGCCACGGACAGCCCCCTCCCCCGCCGCGCCGATGGCGGCGACCGACGCTACCGCTCCGTCGCCGGTCTGGTGCCGGTAGACCTCCGCGTAGTAGCCGCCCGAGGCGAGGAGCTCCTCGTGCGTCCCCCGCTCGGCGATCCGCCCGTCCCGGAGCACCAGGATGAGATCGGCGCGCATGATCGTCGAGATCCGGTGGGCGATGACGATCATCGTCTTCTTCCCGGCGAGGGAGCGGAGGGATTCCTGGATCCGCTCCTCGGTCTCTATGTCGACGGAGGAGGTGGTGTCGTCGAGGATCATGACCGGGGGCGAGGCGAGGAGGAGCCTGGCCAGGGCGACGCGCTGGCGCTGGCCTCCCGAGAGGCCCACCCCGCGCTCGCCGATGATCGTATCGTAGCCATCCTCGAGATCGAGGATGAAATCGTGGGCGTTGGCGAGGCGGGAGGCCGCGAGGACCTCGTCCATGGCAGCATCGGGGCGGCCGAAGGCGATATTCCCCTCGATGGTGTCCGAGAAGAGGAAGACGTCCTGCATCGCGAGGCCCACGCTCGAGCGCAGGAAATCGAGGTCGTAGTCGCGCAGGTCGATCCCGTCGAGGAGTATCCGCCCCGAGCCCGGCTCGTAATAGCGGCACAGGAGCTTGGCGAGCGTGGACTTGCCCGAGCCCGTCGGTCCCAGGACGCCGACCGTCATGCCGCTCTCCGCGGCGAAGCTGATGCCCTCGAGCACCCTCTCGTCGCCGTAGGAGAAGCCGACGTCCCTGAACTCGACCCTGCCCTCGACCGAGTCCGGGCGCAGGGCCTTCCCGTCCTCCGGGAGGGCGCTCTCCAGGGCGAAGAGCTTGTCGAGGCGATCGGCGGCCGCGCCGAAGCGCTGGGCGTCGTTGACCAGCCAGCCCGCCATGCGCAGGGGCTGGTTGATCGCCCAGACGAGGCCCGTGAAGGTCACCAGCTCGCCGAGGCTGAGGCTGCCCCCGACGATCATGGCCCCGCCGGCCAGGATGAGGACGACTGGCAGGAGCCCCGAGAAAAACTCGATGGGCGGGATGAAGCGGGCCCAGACCGCGGCCGACTCGACGTTCCGGTCGCGGAAGGCGTCGTTCTCGGCCTCGAACTTGCCGATCTCGTAGTCCTCGCGGGTCAGCGCGCGGACGACGCGGTTGGCGGCGATATTCTCCTGCACCACGGAATTGAGGCGCGAGAACTGGGATCGCACGGCGGCGAAGGTAGGCTTGACCTTCCGGGACAGGCCGACGGTGAAGTAGGCGATCAGGGGCGCGACGGCCAGCAGGGCGAGGGTCAGGCGCCAGTCGACGAAGGCCAGGGCGGCCAAGGCGATAACGAACATGACCGCGTTCTCGGCGATCTGGTAGACGACCCAGGCGATGAAGTGCCTGACTGCGTCGAGGTCGCCGGTCATGTGGGCCATGAGGTCGCCCGTCTTGGTCCGGTCGAAGTAGCCGAAGTCCATCCCCTGGAGCTTGGCGAAGAGCTCCTGACGGCAGGAGCGCAGGACGTCCTGGGACACCCGCTCGAAGATCATCTGGTACGAGTAGCGGATCGCCGATTTCACGGCGACGGCGAGGGCCATGGTGCCGAGCACCTTCCATAAGAGAGCGCTCTCCCCGCCGAGGATGACCCGGTCGACGAGAACGCCCGAGAGGAGCGGATTGACGAGATTGATCGCGGAGACCGCGAGCGTCAGGAGGATGCCGAGGGCGTAGACGAAGCGATGCTTGCGCAGATGAGTCCAAAGCCAAGGGTGCATGGGGAGTCTCCCGCCGGATCGGGCCGGCTGGGGGATCCTAGATCGCCCGAATCGGCAAGGTCAAGGAGAGGTCAAATAATGCGATTAGCATACGTTTTGCTCTTGCGCGTAAGGGGAAGACGTGTTTTACTTTGTGTTAGTTTCTCATGTTAGTAACACAGCAAGACCATAGAGGAGGTTGAGCATGAAAAAGTTTCTCGCCCTTCTTCTCGCCTGCACGATCGTCACCTTTATATCGTGCGGCAATTCGCAGGGCTCGAAGGCCAAGGACTCCGTAACCGTCTTAGGCGTCTGGGGCGGCCAGGAGGCCGAGGCCTTCGCCGCTATGACCAAGGTCTTCACCGAGCGGACCGGCATCCAGGTCCAGTTCGAGGCGACGCGCGATATCGACGCGGTGCTGACGACCCGGGTCCAGGCGGGCAATCCGCCGGACGTCGTGATCCTGCCCAATCCCGGTAAGCTGTACGAGCTGGCGGGCGCGGGCAAGCTCGCGGACCTCTCGAAGGTCCTCGATATGAAGGAATTCGACAAGAACTACGCCTCGGGATGGAAGGACCTGGGCACGGTGAACGGGAAGCTCTACGGCCTCTTCGTCAAGGCGGCGATCAAGGGCCTGGTGTGGTACTCCCCGAAGGCGCTCAAGGACGGCGGCTACTCGGTCCCCTCGACCTGGGACGAGATGCTCGCGACCTCGAAGAGGATCATGTCCGCGGGCAAGGCGCCCTGGTCGGTCGGCATAGAGTCCGGATCCGCGTCGGGCTGGGTGGCGACCGACTGGCTCGAGAACATCTTCCTCAGGCTCAACGGCCCCTCGGCCTATAAGGACTGGTACGAGGGCAAGCTCGCGTGGACCTCGCCCGAGATGAAGGAGGCCTGGGAGCGCTTCGGCCAGGTCGTGGCCGAGCCCGGCATGGCCTACGGCGGCGGCGCCTACATCAACTCGACTAACTTCGGCAACGCCCCCGCGCCGCTCTTCCAGAAGCCGCCCAAGGCCTATTTCCACATGCAGGCGAGCTTCATCCAGAGCTTCATCCTCGACTCCTTCCCCGGCCTCAAGCCGGCCGAGGACTTCGATTTCTCCGCCTTCCCGACGATCGACCCGGCCTACGAGAAGGCAGTCGAGGGCGGCGCCGACATCGTCGCGGCCTTCAACTCGTCAGCCAAGGTCAAGTCCTTCCTGAACTACTTCGCCTCGGCCGAGGCCCAGTCCTTCCTCGCCGCGGGCACCGGGGCCCTCGCGACCAACCGCAACCTCTCCCTGGTCTTCTATCCCGACGCCCTTACCAAGCGCGCGGCCGAGATCCTCAACAAGTCGGAGATCGTCGTGTTCGACGCCTCCGACATGATGCCCTCGGAAATGAACGCCGCGT
>CAYPHO010000277.1:0-4421 GCA_964410245.1 uncultured Treponemataceae bacterium
ATCGTAACGACCGCGAGGAACGACAAGGAGGCCAAGAGCCTGCTTGCCAAGATGGGCATGCCCTTCAGGAAATAAGGAAGGCGGAACATGGCGCGCAAGGCGATGATCCTAAAGGCTCAGAAGAAGCCGAAGTACTCGACCCGATTGGTCCGCCGCTGCAAGGTCTGCGGGCGGTCGCGCGGATACCTTCGGAAGTTCGACATGTGCAGGATCTGCTTCCGGAAGTACGCTTCCGAGGGCTTGATCCCCGGCGTCACCAAGTCGAGCTGGTAGGGAGGTAGCGATGAGCGTTTCCGATCCCATCGCGGATATGCTGACCAAGATTCGCAACGCGAGCTCGGCCAGGCACGAGAAGGTCGATATCTCGACCTCGAAGCTGAAGCTGGAGATCGTGAAGATACTCAAGACCGAGGGCTTCATTAAGAACTTCAAGAAGATCCAGGCGGAGGGCTCCAACGTCATCCGCATCTTCCTGAAGTACGACGACGCGAACGATCCCGTCATCCACGGGGTCGAGAAGGTCTCGCGCCCCGGCAGGCGCGTGTACTCCGGGTACAAGGAGCTGCCCCGCGTCTTCAACGGCTACGGCACCCTGATCGTCTCCACGTCGGAAGGCGTGACGACGGGCAGGAAGGCCGTCGAGAAGAAGGTGGGCGGCGAGCTCATCTGCACCGTCTGGTAAGCGGGAGAGATCCATGTCGAGAATCGGAATTAAGCCGATACAGGTGCCGCAGGGCGTGAAGGTCTCGGTCGCTCCCGACCTCGTTACGGTCGAGGGCCCCAAGGGCAAGATGACCCAGTCCTACCTGCCCGAGGTCGAGATCAAGGTCGAGGGCTCGAGCGTCATGGTGTCGCGGAAGGGCGACTCCAAGCAGGCAAGGGCCTATCACGGCCTCTACCGGAACCTCGTGAACAATATGGTGATCGGGGTCTCCGCGGGCTTCACCCGCGCGCTCCTGATCAACGGAGTCGGATACAAGGCCGAGGTCCAGGGCAAGCTCCTCGTGCTCAGCCTCGGGTACTCGACCGATTTCGCGGTCGCCATCCCCGATGGCATCTCGGCCGCCGTCGAGGCGAACGGGCAGAAGGTCGTCCTATCCGGTCACGATAGGCACGCCCTGGGCAAGTTCGCCAGCGAGGTCAGGGGCCTCCGCCTCCCCGAGCCCTACAAGGGCAAGGGCATCAGGTACGAGGACGAGAAGATCAAGAAGAAGGTCGGCAAGACCGGCGTGAAGTGAGGCCGCGAATATGAGCGTCAAGGAACTGAGCGACAAGCTTCGGAAGCGCGAGCAGCGGAAGAGGCATATCCGCAGGACCCTCTCCGGCACGCCGGAGAGGCCGAGGATGACCGTCTTCAAGTCGAACAAGTACATGTACGTCCAGGTCATCGACGACGCCGCTGGCGCGACGGTCGCCTCCGTTTCCACCCTCGAGGAGCCCTGCAAGGCCTTCAAGAGGAACGTGGAGGGCGCCGGCAAGCTCGGCGAGGAGATCGGCAAGCGGCTCAAGGAGAAGAACGTGGCCTCGGTCGTGTTCGATCGCAACGGCTACATGTACCACGGCATCGTGAAGGCGATCGCCGACGGCGCCCGCAAGGCCGGGATCGCGTTCTAGGGGGACGGCGTGGATAACAGGGACAGGGGCAGGCGGGACGACGGCCCGCGCGACAACTATATGGAGAAGCTGGTAAAGCTCAACCGGACGGCCAAGGTCGTCAAGGGCGGCCGGCGCTTCTCCTTCTCGGCCCTTACCGTGGTCGGCGACAGGCAGGGCATGGTGGGCTTCGGCTTCGGCAAGGCGAACGACGTCTCCGAGGCCATCCGCAAGAGCATCGACCGCGCCAGGCGGTCCATGATCAAGATCCCGGTCAAGAACGGGACGATCCCCCACGAGGTCGTGGGCGAGTACAAGGCGACCCGCGTCATGCTGAAGCCGGCATGCCCCGGCTCGGGGATCATCGCGGGCGGGCCCGTGCGAGCGATCATGGAGGCCGGCGGCGTGTCCGACGTGCTCTCGAAGTGCGTCGGCTCGCGCAGCTCGATCAATATAGTGCACGCCGTCTTCGAGGGCGTGGGCGAGATGATGGACGCCAAGGCCGTGGCCAAGAACCGCGGCAAGACGATCAAGGACTTGTGGGGTTAAGGCCATGGCCAAGAAGATAGAGATCACCCTGGTCAAGAGCACGATCCATCAGAAGCCCGGCAAGCGCGCTACCGTGCGCTCGCTCGGCCTGCGGAAGATCGGCTCCAAGACCGTCCAGGAGTCGACGCCCGCCATCCTGGGGATGGTGCGGGCCGTCGAGCACCTCGTCGAAGTCAAGGAGATCGACTGACATGGCCGACTTCAACCTTCACGCGCCCGAGGGCGCGAATAAGAAGCCGCGGCGGGTCGGCCGCGGCCAGGGCTCGGGCCTCGGGACCACCGCGGGCCGCGGCAACAAGGGACAGCAGTCCCGGTCCGGCGGGAAGACCTATCCCGGGTTCGAGGGCGGCCAGATGCCCCTCTACCGGCGCCTGCCGATGCGCGGCTTCTCCAACGCCCGCTTCCGGAAGGACTGGCAGGTCGTGAACCTCGCGGACATCGACGCGAAATTCGCGGCCGGCGAGGTCGTCGACGGCGCGAGCCTCATGGCGAAGCGCCTGGTCAAGAAGGCCGAGGGCCTCGTGAAGATCCTGGGCGAGGGCGAGCTCTCCAAGGCCCTCACCTTCCAGGTCGATAAGGTCTCCGCGTCCGCGAGAGCGAAGATCGAGAAGGCCGGCGGCAAGGTCGAGACGCCCTCCGCCGGCGCCGCTACGGGCGCCTAGTCAGGGCGCGAGGGGGCCTATTCACCATGGCGGGCAACGCGCTTGTAGACATCTTCCGCGTCAAGGAACTCCGGCAGCGGATTCTCTATACCCTTATGTGGCTCGCGGTCTTCCGGATCGGGTGCTTCGTGCCCATCCCCGGCATCAACGCGAGCGCCCTGCAGACGTACTTCGCGCAGCAGGCGGGCTCCGGCTCGGGCTCGGGCATCACCGATTACCTCGACTTCTTCGCCGGCGGCGCCTTCAAGAACTTCTCGCTCATGATGCTGACCGTCATGCCCTACATCAGCATGCAGATCATCATGCAGCTCGTGCTCGTCGTCTCCCCGAAGATGAAGAAGATCTCCGAGGAGGAGGGCGGCAAGAAGAAGATCGCCCGCTGGACCAGGATCGGCACGGTTTTCGTCTCTATCGTCGAGTCCTTCTCCATCACGGTCTGGGCCGATCGCATACCGAACGCCCTGATCATGGCCCGGACTCCCTACACGATCATCGCCATACTGACCGTCACGACGGGCTCCATGCTCCTCATTTGGATGGGCGACCAGATCACCAAGAAGGGCATCGGCAACGGGGTATCCCTCCTCATCTTCGCGGGCATCGTGGCCAGGCTCCCCAACGCCCTCTACGAGCTCGGGGTGAAGATCTATAACGACGAGCTCAACATGGTCTACGCTATCATCGTGCTCGTCATGTTCGTCCTGGTCGTCGTCCTGGTCGTCTACGAGCAGCAGGGACAGAGGAAGATCCCGGTCAACTACGCGAAGCGCGTCGTCGGCCGAAGGATGTACGGCGCCCAGAACACCTATATCCCCTTCAAGATCAACCCCTCGGGCGTCATCCCGGTCATCTTCGCCAGCTCGATACTGATCTTCCCCCTGCAGATCTCCGAGACCCTCGGCGTGAACGCGAAATGGCTCAGGGACCTCTCCTACGTGCTCAGCCCCAGGGGCTTCTGGTACAACTTCATCTACGTCGCACTGATCATCTTCTTCGCCTATTTCTACACCCAGGTCACGCTGAATCCCCAGCAGATCTCGAAGAATATCCGCGAGAACGGCGGCTCGATCCCCGGCATCAGGTCCGAGAAGATGGAGGAGTACCTCACCAAGATCCTCAACCGGATCATCCTCCCCGGCTCGCTGTACCTCGGGCTCATCGCCCTGATACCCAGCCTGGTCCAGGCCTTCTTCGGCTTCCCGAGCGAGCTGGCCTACCTCCTGGGCGGAACCTCGCTCCTCATCCTGGTCGGCGTCGACCTGGATACGATGTCCCAGATAAACGCCCTGCTTAAGATGCACCATCACGAGGGCCTGACCAAGAAGGGCCATATTCGGTCGAGGAACCTATAGATTCTTTCAAGGAAAAGGCTTAGAATCGTTCGGCGCGGCCCGCCGACACCCCGGGAGGGCCGCGGCCGGACATTAGGAGAGCGGGAATGAAAGTCAGGACGAGCGTCAAGAAGATATGCGACAAATGCAAGGTGATCCGGCGCCAAGGCGTGGTCCGGATCATCTGCGATAATCCCAAGCACAAGCAGAAGCAAGGCTAAGGGAAGGAGGCAGCTCATGGCACGTATCGCGGGAGTAGACCTCCCCAACAAGCACGTCGAGATCG
>CAYPHO010000278.1:0-4392 GCA_964410245.1 uncultured Treponemataceae bacterium
GGCGAGGGAGGCGCCGCGTACGCGCAGCGGGACGCGCGCGGCGGCGAGCGGCGAGACGCAGTCGGGATGGAGGACCTTCGCGCCGCCGGCGGCAAGCGCGGAGGCCTCGTCGTAGCCGAGCTCGGCAATGGGCCGCGCCGAGTCCGACCCGGCGGGATCCTCGTCGAAGATGCCGCCCACGTCCTTGACCAGGTCGCAGCTTCGCGCCCGCAGGCAGGCCGCGATCACCGCGGCGCTGTAGTCCGATCCCCCGCGGCCGAAGAGCATCGGGCGTCCGTCGCCGGAGTGGCCGTAGAAGCCGGGCACGACGGCGAGATCCAGTTCCTCGAGGGCCGAGCGGATCGAGGGGGCCGAGGCGCGGATGTCGGCCCTTGCGTCATGATCGCTTCCGACCGCGCGAAGCCCCAGCTTGCCCGGCTCGATGACGGGACCGGGCCTTCCGATCGAGGCCGCGGCCAGGGCTACGCAGACGGCCGACAAGCGCTCGCCCATCGAGATGACGCGCGCGGATCGGTCGCGCCTCGAGCTAGGGCAGGAGAGAAAGCCCGCGAGCTCCTCGAAGAGCTCGTCGAGGCGGACGAGGGCGGCCCCGACGGCCCCGCCCCGCTCCGCGCGAGGCGCTGCGGGCCCGGCCTCTGCAGGCGCCCCTCCCGGGCCGGCCAAGGCCGCCGCGAACTCGCGATGCCGCTCCCTCAGCCTCGCGATCAGGGCCTCATTCCTGGACGCGGGAAGCTTCGACGCGGCGACGAGCTCGTCGGTGACGCCCTTCAGCGCCGAGACGACGAGGACGAGGGGCCCCCGGTATTCATTTACTATCGATTTGATGGCGGGAGCGTCGCCCGGGCCTCTCAGGACCGATCCTCCCAGCTTGACGATGGTATGCCTCATGTGTCCGTCCTTCCGCGACGGCGGCCTTGGCGCGGCCGCCTGCCGCTGTCGAGCGCGAGCTAGTGCTGTTCGACGGATTGTTCCGAGTCATCCCGAGCGCCGTCCGCGCCGCGTCGACGGAGCGGACCTCGAGGCCCGAGGCCGCGAGGTCCCGGACGCCCGGGGCGTCACATCATCATGGAGTAGTGGTAGTGGAAGCTGAGGCGGGGGGAGGAGGCCGCGCGGGAACACGATCGAGTCTGCATTTCGGCCTCCTTTCGATTCCTAGATTACGATGGCCGCGGCGATCGGGTCAAGACTGGCGTACTCGGACCGAACCGGAGGAGCTCGCGGTTCGGTCCGAGCAATTTCGCATTATTGGTTTACTTAACGCTTTAGCCTGTATGCGTATTTTACGAATAGGCTTATTAGAGAGGACTCCTGGTCTGTTCCCGAAATCTCTAAGGTGTTTTTAGTATAGGAATACTTTCCGCCAATTAGCCAACCACTATTGCCTCTACCGATATCGAGAGCGCAAGAAATATTATAAGCATAGCCTTCATCGCTATCATAAAAAATTACAGGGAGATTCGTTTGATTCGACACAAAGGACAGTCCCCCCGAAGCGGCAAGCTGGATGAAAGGTACTGGATAAATGATGATGCCAGGCCCAAGTAAATATGAATTGAATTGAATGTAATCGCCGCTTTCCTCAAACCTATGGCCGATTCCTCCAAATTCCCCGATTACATATAATGGTATTCCCGCAATCGGACCGTATCCGATCTTGCAGCTTATGTCGACTCCTATTTCCGTAGCGGAAGAGCTGAAAGCGCCGGACACGTCGATACTGTTGAGCTTGGTTGTCGCTTGGCCGGCGCCCAATCCTATATCGAAATAGAGACCTTGCGCATACGAGGAAAGAGGAACAAGAGCCGCGAGTAAAGCGATAATGCATAATCGTTTCATTTGCATTCCTTTCCTGGATGAGATACGTGATGATACTATAGAAATGCATGTGCGTGTTACTTTTTTGATGATCCGATAACATGGTAAGAAGAACGTTTTCTTGATGAGGTCAAGACGCTCGCATCAGCCTCCGCCCGAAGAGGAACGCGGCGGCGGAGAAGAAGGCCAGGGTCAGCGCGCCCATGGCAGCAAGGGGCGGGAGCGCCGCCGCCGCGTCGCCCGAGGCCGTCATCCTGAGCGCCTCGATGGCGTGCGTCGCGGGGAAGATATCGTAGGCGCCGATCGCCGCGTAGTAGTCGAGGCCCGGATGCCCGGCGATGGCCAGCGATGGCGAGGGCATGGCGAAGAAGGATCCCGAGAGGAAGACCTGGAGCATCGCGACGACGGACCCGACGTTGATGGCCGAGGAGTCGGACTTCGCGAAGGCGCCGACCGCGAGTCCCTGCGCGACCGAGGATAGGGACAATAGGATGAGTATGCCGAGGAAGAGACTCGCCGCGGCGACCGGCTTTGGACCGAAGGAGTAGCCGAGGAAGGCCGCCAAGGCGACCATGATTATGCCCTGCGCGACCGCGAAGGCCGCTTGCGAGAGGGCGACGCTCCCGAGATAGGACGACGCGCCCATGCCCGTTCCCGAAAGCCTTCCTATCGCGCCTCGCCGCGAATCCCTTCCGATGATGAAAGCCGTTTGCGGGATCAAGAGGAGGACGGCGAAGATCATCATCCCGGGCGCGAAGGCCTCGAAGTCGCTCGAGGCGGATGCCGAGCGAGGAGGGGCGGAGACGAGCCTCGCTGCGCCCGCGCGGCTCGGCGCTAGGCCGTCGAGGATTTCCTCGACCTTGTTCGACGCGGCGATGTACTCGGAAGAGAGCGCGTCGCCCTCGAGGACGAGCCTTCCGTCCGCGCCTTGGCGCAGGGCGATGACGGGGCGGCGCGGCGCGGCCGACGAGTTAGGCGACGGCGCCGGCGCGAGCTCGAAGGCGGGGCGGCCGTCCGCGTGCCGCGCGCCGGCCAGGGCTTCCTCCAGGCCGGGCCTCGACGCGAGGGCCGCGGGCTCGACCTCCGCCCCCCAGGCATAGGGCCTGGGATCCTTTGAATATCCGATCGCCGTCAGGCCGAGGAAGAATATCGGTAAAAGCAGCTCCAGGCCGAGCATGGCCGGGTCGCGGATGAGCTCGGTCAGGATTCGGACCGCGTTGAGGAGCGCCCCGCGCGTCCCCGCTCTCGCGCTCATTCGCGCAGCCGCCTTCCGGTCAGCTTCAGGAAGACGTACTCGAGGTCGGGCGCCGGCCTTCCCTCCTCGCCGTATTTCTTCCGCAGGGCCGAGGGGCTGTCCAGCTCGAGCAGCTTCCCATGGTCGACGATCGCTATGCGGTCCGCGATGCGCTCGGCCTCGTCCATGTCGTGAGTGGTGACGAGGACGGTCCGTTCGCCCGCGAGGCTCCGGACATACTCGCGCACGAGCACGCGGCTCTGCGGATCCAAGCCCGCCTCGGCCTCGTCCAGGACGATCAGCTCGGGATCGTTCGCGAGGGCGAGGGCGAGGTTCAATCGCCGCTGCATGCCGCCCGAGAGCCTTCGCGCCTGGACCTTGGCTTTGTCGGACAGCCCGAGCGAGGCGAGGAGCCCTTCGGCCCTGCTCTTGGCCTCTGCTCGGCCCGCGCCGTAGAGCCGCGCCATGAAGACGAGCTGCTCCAGGCAGCCCAGCCGGTCCCAGAGCACGAGGGGCTGCGGGCAGTAGCCGATCGAGCGGCGGAGCTCGCGGCCGCCGTTCAGCTCGACGCCGCCCAGGAGGACGCGGCCCGAGTCCGCGGCGACGAGGCCGCAGACGATGCCGATCGAGGTGCTCTTGCCCGCGCCGTTCGGCCCAAGGAGGCCGAAGATCTCGCCGCTGCGTATCTCGACGGAAAGGCCGTCGACGGCGACCGTATCGCCGTAGCGCTTTTTGATGTCGACTAACGTTAATGAAGGTCCCATGACCGCTCCTTATGGTCCCGCTCGGCCCGGCGCCGCCTGAGTCGCCGCGGCCCGGCGCGCGGCGGGCGGCAGGCGCGGGGCCGCGCCCAGCCTGCGGGAGCGGAAGAGGGCGCAGCCCGCGATAACCCAGGCCGCGGTCTCGATCGTCGACAGCGAGAGCGCCGGGAGGGCGCGCGCGATTCCCGCGCCCCTGACCAGGACGAGGTCCAGGGCCTTGGTCGCGCTTCCCGTCGGCAGGAGGTCTGTCGCGGCGGCCTCGAAGCCGAAGGCCGTGAAGAGCGGCGCCGAGGGCAGGGGAAATACCGCTCCGGACATGAAGACGAGGGGGACGATGAAGACCATGCAAAGATTGACGGCCACGCCCTCCGAGCTCGAGAGGGCCGCCGTCGCTAGTCCGCAGGCGGTCGCCAGCGCGGACATGGAGACCGATAGGAAGAGGACGCCGAGGGCGGCGTCGAGCGGGCGCGCCGGGGCGGGCAGGCCCAGGATGGCCGCCGTCGCCCAGAGCGCGGCCGCCTGCAGGACGCCGATGGCGCACTGGGCCGCCCAGAGTCCCGCCCCTATGCCCGCCGCGCCCGA
>CAYPHO010000279.1:0-4392 GCA_964410245.1 uncultured Treponemataceae bacterium
TGCGCCACATGCCCTCGACATAGTCCTTGGCGTGGCCCCAGTCGCGCTTCGAGTCCAGGTTGCCCAGGAAAAGCGTCGTCTCCAGGCCGTGCTTGATGCGCGAGGCGGCGCGGGTGATCTTGCGGGTCACGAAGGTCTCGCCGCGCCGGGGCGACTCGTGGTTGAAGAGGATGCCGTTCGACGCGTGCATGCCGTAGGCCTCGCGGTAGTTGACCACGATCCAGTAGGCGTAGAGCTTGGCCGCGGCGTAGGGGCTGCGCGGGTAGAAGGGCGTCGTCTCCTTCTGCGGGGTCTCCTGGACCTTGCCGAAGAGTTCGCTCGTAGAGGCCTGGTAGAAGCGCGTCTTCTTCTCGAGGCCCAGGAGCTTGATCGCCTCCAGGAGGCGCAGGGTCCCGATCCCGTCGGCGTCGGCGGTGTACTCGGCCGTCTCGAAGGATACTTTAACGTGGCTCTGCGCGGCGAGGTTGTAGACCTCGTCCGGCTCGATCTCCTTGACCAATCGGATCAGGTTCGAGCTGTCCGAGAGGTCTCCGTAGTGCAGCTTGAAGCGCGATCGAGCCTCGTGCCGGTCGCGGTAGATGTGGTCGATCCTCTGGGTATTGAAGCTCGAGGCTCGGCGCTTTGTGCCGTGGACCTCGTAGCCCTTGTCCAGCAATAGCTCGGCAAGGTAGGAGCCGTCCTGGCCGGTGACGCCGGTAATAAGCGCTTTCTTCATATCCGTCCTTTCATCGCTGCGATGCTCGATGCCTCAAAAAGCCGAGCGAAGGGAACGACGCTGATATTCTCCGCGAGTTCATAATATATGTCCCCGGGATATGCCACGATTAGGCTATCCAGGGACAGATCCGACATCGCGTTTTTCATGGAGCTCGTCATGCGGGGCGCGTCGGCGAATTTCACTTCCAGTCCGCGCCGCCGTCCGCCCCGCTCCCAGAAAAGATCCAGTTCCGTCCCTCCGTGGGTTCGATAGAACCACGGCTCCTCGATATCGAATTCGCGTATGGCCTGCTCTATGACGAAGCCCTCCCAGGAAGCGCCCAGCTTCGGATGCGACTCCAGGGCGGCACGATCGCCTATCCCTTGAAGCGCGTGGAATATGCCGCTATCCCTGATATAGAGCTTAGGCGCCTTGACCAGACGCTTTCCCTTGTTCTCGAACCAGGGCATCACGAGGCGGATCATGAACGTCCCTTCGAGAATCTCGAGGTAACGCCGTATCGTAACGTCGCTGACGCCGAAAGACCGGGAAAGCTCCTGATAATTCACGAGTTGGCCGTGGTAATGGGAGATCATGGCCCAAAAGCGCCCAAGCGTCGCGGAGGGGATCCTGATTCCCAGCTGCGGGATGTCCCGTTCTAAATACGTACGGATGAACTGCCCTCTCCAGAGCATGCTGCCTTCGTCGTCGTCCGCGAGGTATGATCGGGGAAAAGAGCCCCGCAGCCATAGCTTCTTCAGCTCGTCCGCGCCCTTCCCGACATCCTCCAGCCTGAAGCCGCCCAGCTCGCAGTAACCGATACGCCCTGCCAATGATTCCGAGCCTTGCCGGATAAGGTCGCGGCTGGCGCTGCCGAGTATCAGGAATTTTCGATCCGGACGGGCGTCGACGAGATATCGCAGGAGGGGGAATAGCTCGGGCTTTCTCTGTATTTCATCGATTACGACCACGCCCTGAAGAGCCTCGAGCGCCAGTTGCGGCTGTTCCAGGCGGGCTAAATCTCGGGGATTCTCGAGATCGAAATAATGAGGGAAGGCGAATGCGCTTGCCAGCGTGGATTTGCCTACCTGTCGAGCCCCAAGAATCGCGGTAACGGGAAAGGTCCTCAAGCAGGCTTGAACTCGTTCGCTATCCCTGTTTCTAGCGATCATGCCGATAGAATACCGGAACACCTTGAAATATCAAGGCCTGACTTCGAATTTTCATAGTGTTCTTGTTACTGCTTCCGTAGTTTCTCGCTCATCGCGGTGAAGAAGGCGGTCATCCTGCCGGTGAACGAGGCTTCCAGCCTATCTCGGAAGATGCCCATCATGTCGAAGGCCTTGACGGCCCCTATCCCGTAGAACACCACGCGATCGCCGTCGCGGAAGGCGTAGAGCCCCCAGACCATGTTGCCGGGGGTCACGGCCTTGAAATTACGGTAACTGTAGACGATTGGCCCCAGGTTCTCGCCGTAGAAGGCCAGGGCCGAGGCCGCGGCGGGCGCCTGGCCGCCTGGCGCGGCCCCGGGCGAGGAGGCGACTGCCGCGGGCGCGCCCGTCGCGTCGGTAAGCCGGTACTCGTAGCGCGCGCCGAAGTCGTCGAAAGGCTCCATGTGCTGGACGACCTCGATAGCCTCGCCGCCCGGCAGTCTCGACCGGCTCGAGATCTCCATCTTGTCGAAGAGGTCGTAATCGGTCTTCTGCCTGGTCGAGTAGTAGCGGATGCCCACGAAGCCGGGCACGTCGGACAGGGCTGCGGCGAGCCGCTCGAGGAGGGCGGCCGCCTGGGCTTCCGTCTCCGCCGCCTGGATCGCGATGACCTCGGTCGTGTAGTTGGGCTTCAATTTGGCGATGCGCGTCCGGAGCGCGTCGGCCTCGGGGCCGGGGACGGCCAGCGCCAGCTTCCTGGGATCGCGGACCGTGCGGACCACGGCCCGGCCGCCGTCCAGGACGGCGAGCTCGGCGGCGTTCAGGCCGCGCAGGGGGGGCGTCGAAGCCGGAGCTGTCTGCCTCGAAGGCGTCGCCTGCCCCGGGAGCGCGAGAGCTCCCGCCGACAAGATCGCGGCAAAGACAATTGCTATCCTCCTCGATCGCGGTCTCATGAAAGTCACAATCATACTATTACGCCTTGTCCGGGTCGGAACGGAATATAACGGCTTTCTTCCCGCGCGCGAGAATCAGCGGAGCGGCGATCTCCTGTAGCTCGATGAGAATCCTAACCTTCTCTTCGTACGGCAGGCGAGCCAACGCGATGCGCCGAGCTCGCTTGGCTTCGAGCGCGCAGGCCATCCTATCCGTCATTTCATCCATGACCGACCTCGCTCTCTCAATGAATGACGCCGCAAGATGTCGTCGAGGCGCGCATAATCGACACGCGCCTCGTCCAGGAGCAGAGCGACTCGGACTCTATCCTTCGCCCTGCCTGTTTGGATCGCAATGGCTATCAGATGCTCTACCATCATCACCCTAACGGGCGTCGCCTTGTATTCATTTATGCTCGCCTCGTTCAAGGCTTCTTCCACAAGAGCATTATATGCCGGAAGGAATTGAACAGGCACGCCTTCGATATCCACGCATTCGCCATCGCTCTCGTATCCGAGCGACGACAGGTGTTTATACAGGGGCGTCAAGGTAATAAGGCCAGAGTCCAGACTCGGAAGTACGACGAAGATGTCCAGGTCGAAGGTCGAGACCGGCTCGGCGTAGAACATGGCGCCCATCGCGCCGCCGACCGCGTATTGGCCGATTATCCCCTCGTCGACTAAACGGTTCAATACTTGGAAGGTCTTCTCCATATTATCCCCGTTATCGCCTCATTTCCTAACCTTGAGCGATCGCCAGGTACTCCTCCAGCACGCCCGCGAACCTGGTCATCTCCTCGGGCCTGATGTCCCCCATGTTGGCGATGCGGAAAGTGTCCGCATCCGAGAGCTTGCCGGGATAGATGGTGAAAGAACGTTCCCTGCAATAGTCATGGAAGGCCTCGAAGTCGTAGCCCGGGAGCTCGGGCTCGAGGATGGCGGCGATGATATGGGACTGGTCCTCCTCGGCCACGAGGTTCTTGAGGCCCAGGCGCCTGCAGGTCTCCATGAGGATCTTCCAGCAGGACGTTATGCGAGCGTAGCGGCCCGGTATCGTCTCCTGCTTGGCCTCGATGATCGCCTGGCGCAGGGCGTAGAGGATCTGCACGGGCGGCGTGAAGCGGGTCTGCATGGTCTTCTTGAAATGGGAGTACTGGTCGTAGAGGTTGAGGTAGTAGTTGCGCATGGGGACGGAGGCCGTCTTCTCGAGCTTTGACTTATCGCAGAAGACGAAGCCGACGCCGGCCATGCCCTGGATGTTCTTGTTCGAGGTCGAGGCCATGAAGTCGATGCAGTCGCGCTCCATGTCGATGGGGATGGCGGCGAAGGCGCTGACGGCGTCGACGACTGTATCGATGCCGCGGCTGCGGCACATCTTCCCTATCTCGGGCACGGGATTCAGGAGCCCCGTCGTGGTCTCGTGGTAGACGACGCCGACGTGGGTCGGCTTCTCCTTGTCGATCAAGGCCTCGAGCGCGCCCAGGTCCAGCCGCTTGTAGGCGGGGCTCTTCATGACCACGGTATCGATGCCGTAGACCGAGGCGATCTTGGCCATGCGCGTCCCGTAGGCGCCGTTGTCCACGATGAGCATCTTGCCGTCCTTCGGGACGAC
>CAYPHO010000280.1:0-4361 GCA_964410245.1 uncultured Treponemataceae bacterium
CCGCGCGCTCGAGTACTACCTGTCGATCTGCCCCAGCGCGAAGCAGGACCAGATCGACGTCTACCGCTCGGAGCCCTACGCCTACGCGCAGATGACGGCGGGCAGGGACGCGCCATGCTTCGGCGAGGCGAAGAACTCCTGGCTGACCGGCACGGCCGCCTGGTCTCTGGTCGCGCTGACCCAGGGGATACTCGGGATAAAGCCGGGCTACGAGGGCCTCGCGATCGATCCCTGCGTCGCGCGCGCGTGGAAGGGATTCAAGGCGACGAGGAAATTCCGCGGGGCCGAGTACCGCATCGAGGTCCGCAACCCGAAGGGCGTATGCAAGGGCGTGGCATCGGTAGAGGTCGACGGGAAACCGATCGCCCCGGTCGGCGGCAAGGCCGTCCTGCCCCTCTATGCGAAGGGGACGAGCTGCTCGGTAACGATAACACTGGGCTGAGCGCTGATCCTCGTGGGCGATCGGTCCCGGCCGGGGCCGATCGCCCCGGCCGGGAATAGGCCTTAGGCCGTCTTGAAGCGGGACAGCTCCTCGTTCAGCGATCGGCCGACCGACTCGAGCTTCTCCGCGTTATCGAGGACGCTCGCCGACGCGGTGGAGATCTCCTTGATACCGGCCGCGATCTCCGCCATCCCCGAATCGACCTCGTCGCTGATCCGCTTCAGGCTCTCCATCGCGCCGCGTATGCTCTCCGAGTTGCCGTCGATCTCCGCGGACGCGTCGTGCGTCTTTATCGAGGCGTCGCTGAGGACCGTCATCGCCTCGAGTATCTGCTTTCCTCCCGTACGGAGCTCGCCCATGCTCGCCGAGATCTCTCCCAGCGAGGCCCGGAGCTCCTTGACCTCGCGATCGATGGCCGCGAATGCCTGGTCGGTCTCCCCGCCGGCCTTCGTCGCCTCTCCGATCAGCGCCACGATCTGCTTGAGTATCGCGCTGATCTCCTTCGAGTTGACCGCCGAGGCCTCGGCCAGGCTGCGGATCTCGTCGGCGACCACCGAGAAGCCCTTGCCGGCCTCGCCGGCGTGCGCCGCCTCGATGGCGGCGTTCATGGCCAGGAGGTTCGTCTTCGAGGATATTCCGGCGATTATGCCGGTAATGTCCTTGATGCTCCCGACGCTCTCGTTGATCTTCTTCACGACGTCGAAGGCGCCGCGCATCTTGTCCCCGCCCGAGGAGACCGTCGAGACGAGGCCCTCCGCGGCCTGGCGCCGAAGCTCGGTGATCCGGGCCACGCTGTCGACCGAGGCTATCATCTCGGTTACCGAGGCCGAGGATTCCTCGACCATCGCGAGCTGCTCCTGGCTTTGGGACTTCAGCCGGGCGATGCTGTCGGCTATCGCCCGCACGGAGGCCGCCGCTCCGCCGATGCTCTCGTTGAGCGTGGATATCCTTCGCTGTATCAGGCTGGTGCTCGCGTCGATCTGCGTCGACGAGGAGGAGGACTCGCCCGCGATAGAGGCGAGGCTGTCCCCGATCTCGATGTTCTCCGACGAGGCGGCTTGCGCCTTCGCGATCGAGTCGCGAAGAGCGCCGGCGAAGGTGTCCATGTCGGCCGACAGCGCCCCGATCTCGTCCGCCCTCCTCGCCGCGAAGGCCGCCGTCAAGTCCCCGTCCTTGAAGGCCGCGACGCCTCCCTTGATCCTCAGGATCGACAGCGAGATGCCCCTCGTAATCCGCAAGGACAGCAATAGCACGAGCCCGATGAAGGCGACGATAGACGAGACCGCGATTATCGCGCTTCGCGACCTGATCTTCTCTATTTGATCGGCGATCAGTCCGTTCTGCTTATTGATGGCGTTGAGCGCGGCTACTATCGTCGAGTTGAGGTTGTAGACGGCCGTTGTCAGGGAATGCGTCGCGAAGCCGACCAGGACGGGATCGACGTTTTCTATACCCTTCCCCTGCGCGGCGGCGAGGAATTGGATCTGGTAATCCTCGCCCTCCTCCTTCAGGAGCAAGTCGAGGTCCTCGATGCGGGTGAGCATCAAGTCGGAATTGCTCTCGATGAGCGCGCTCAGGCGCTGTATGACCGCCAGGGAGTTGACGATCTGCTTCCCGGACTTCGGGAGGATCTTCAGGTCCTTCACGGTCTCGAAGGCCTTGCGCGTAGCCTGGTCGCTGGCGGCATAGGCCGCAGCCGCATCGGAGAAGGAGGGCACGATGGTGATCAATGCCGCATTGTGTATCTGGGCGTTGAGCGCGTCGCGGAGAGAGCCTATCGAGTCCTTCTCGGCATTCATCTTATCGACGGGCGAGAGGACGGCGAAGTACACGAGTACCGATACGGCGAAAGAGCCTACCAGCACGAAAAGGATTGAAGCGAGCTTGTTCTTGATTGTCACGCTCGCATTATACCATGAATCGCAAAAAGCTCCAATCTTAGTTATGTATGTATCGATCTAGAAGAACAAGGATCAATTGCGGCGACGCGCGCGCCACCCGTCCTCACGCTCAGCGCGCTAAGGGGTTCGGTAAACCGGGCAAGCCGAAATACGACCGTGCGTTCCTGTACGAGACGTCCATGACGATGCCGCCCATCGCGTCCCAGTCCGCGGGCGCCTCTCCCCTGTCGATCCATCCCCCCACGAGGGCGCAGAGGATGCGCCTGAAGTACTCGTGCCGCGGGAAGGACAGGAAGCTGCGCGAGTCCGTGAGCATGCCCACGAAGCGCGACAGGAGCCCCATGCTCGCGAGGTTCCGCAGCTGGCGCTCCATCCCGTCGAGGTGGTCGTTGAACCACCAGGCCGAGCCGAGCTGCATCTTGCCGGGAACGCCCCCGCCCTGGAAGGCGCCCATGACCGTCGCGAGCATAGCGTCGTCGTTCGGGTTCAAGGAGTACAGGATGGTCTTGGGCAGGAGTCCCTCGCGATCCAGGGCATCGAGGAAGGCGGCCAGCGGCGCGGCGGCGACGGAGTCGCCTATCGCGTCATAGCCGGTATTCGGCCCGATCGACGCGGACATCCGCGAGTTCAGGTCGCGGATCGCCGCCATGTGGAGCTGCATGGTCCAGCCGCGGCGCGCGTCCATCTTCCCGACCTCGACGAGGATCGCGGTCTTGAGCTCCTCGGCCTCGATCGCCTTAAGCTCGCCCCCGGAGAAGAGCGTCGAGAAGAGCGCCGAGGCGCGGGATGCGGGAACGGGCCTCCCGGGCGGCTGGCCGAGGCCGTGGTCCGAGAGGCGGCAGCCGCGCTGATGGAAGAACTCGTGGCGCCTATCGAGGGCGGCGACGAGGCTCTCGTAGGAATCGATCGTTATCGAGGAAGCCTCGGAGAGCTTGGAGAGATAGGCCTTCCATGCCTCGGGAGCCTCGACGGCCATCGCCTTGTCGGGCCTGAAGGCCGGCAGCATGACGGGCTCGCCGTCCCTCCCGGAGGCGAGGCGGGCCTTCGCGTAGGCCTCGTGGCTCTCCAGGCCGTCGATCGGATCGTCGGTCGTGCAGAGGGCCTCCACCTTCATGCGCCGGAGCAGGGCCCGGGCGCCGAACTCGGGGCCGGAGATGGCCGCGTTGCATGATTCCCATATCCGCTCGGCCGACTTCTCGCTCAGGACCTCGTCGATGCCGAAATACCGCTTAAGCTCCAAGTGGGTCCAGTGGTATAGGGGGTTGCCGATAAGCGAGGGAACCGTCCTCGCCCAGGCCATGAAGGTCCGCTTGTCGGCCGGATGGCCGGTGACGTCCTCCTCGGGCACGCCGGCGGACCTCATGGCGCGCCACTTGTAGTGGTCGCCGCCCAGCCAGGCCTGCGCGACGCTAGTGAAGCGCTTGTCCTCGGCGACGTCCGCGGGGGGCAGGTGGTTGTGGTAGTCGATGACGGGCAGGCCCTCGGCGTAGCCGTGATAGAGCCTGCGCGCCGCCTTGGTGCCCAACAGGAAGTCTTCGTCGAGGAATTTGCGCATGCGGTATCCTAGCGCGCGCCCGGCGCTTAGGCTAGCGGCCGAGCCAACCTCCGTCTACCGCGATCACCGCCCCGTTCAGGTAGTCCGAGGCGGCCGACGAGAGGAAGACGACGGCCGGCGCGATGTCCTCGGGCTGGGCCCACCTTCCCGCGGGGATGCGAGCGGTGATCGAGTCGCGCCTCTCCTCGTCCGCGCGGATGGGCGCCGTGTTCATGGTCTCGACGTAGCCGGGGGCGACGGCGTTCACCTGGATGCCGTGCTTGGCCCACTCGTTGGCCATGGACATCGTGATGCCGCGGATGCCGCTCTTCGAGGCGCAGTAGGAGGGCACGAACATGCCGCCCTGGTAGGAGAGCATCGAGGCGATGTTGACGATCTTTCCGCCCGTCCCCTGCTTGAGGTACTGCCTGGCGACCGCCTGGGAAAGGAAGAAGACGGTCTTCAGGTTCAGGTTCATGACGTC
>CAYPHO010000281.1:0-4338 GCA_964410245.1 uncultured Treponemataceae bacterium
CGTCCTCGCCGAAGGGCACGAGCCGCTCCTTGCGCCGCTTGCCCACGACGCGGATCACCCTCTCGCTCAGGTACAGCTGATCGAAGGTCAGGGCCGCGGCCTCGGATATCCTGAGCCCGCAGGAATAGATCAGCTCGAAGAGGGCGCGGTCCCGCAGGCCCCGGGGGCTTCCCGGGTCGATGGTTGCCAGGAAGCGATCGACCTCCTCGGGCGCGAGCACCGAGGGAAGGACCCGCTCCTGCTTGGGCGTCTCGATCAGCTCGCTCGGGTCGTCGGGCCTTAGGCCCTCGAGCCGCATGAACTTGCAGAAGGCGTGCACGCTGGACACGACCCGCGCCATCGTTTTCCTGGACAGCGCGGCGCCGGCCTCGGCGCCCCCGCCCGACGGGGGCCTCGCGCCGGGCGCCTTGGCCGTGCCCCCGGTCTGGCGCCAGACGAGGTAGCCGAGGATGTCGGCGCTCGAGGCGGACTCGGGACCGGAGCCGCGCTCGGCCAGGTAGCGCGACAGCATCGAGGCCTCGCGAAGGTAGACCTCGGCCGTCAGGGGCGAGCGCCGCCTCGCCGCGAGGAGATAGGCCTTGTAGGCGTCGAGGAGCCCTTCAGGGCTCATGCTTCGCCCTTCTCGCCGGCGTACTGGTAGGATCCGAGGGGGCGCCGCTCGGCGCCGTACCTCGCCTCGCGCGAGAATTGCGGCTCGCGAAGGACGGTCGGGATATCGAGCTCGTCCTCGTCGTCGTTGCGCCCGAGGAGGTACTGCTTGTTCCGGGCGGGAGCCGTCGGCTCGGTGATGCGCTTCCACTCGTCCGAGGAGATGTAGTTGTCCGCCCCGCGGCGCGCGGCGGCCGGCTCGTCCTTCGATCTCCCCTCGCAGCTCGGGCCGCGGACGAAGCCCGTCGCGATGACGGTCACGCGGACCTCGTCGCCCAGGGTCGGGTCGTACACGATGCCGGGAATGACGAGGGAATCGTCGTCGGCGCTGTCGGTTATCAGGCTGACGATCTCCTCGTACTCGGTCAGCGCCAGGTCGTCGCCGCCCGAGACGTTGACGAGGATGCTCTTCGCGCCCTCGATGCAGGAATCCTCGATGAGGGGATTGGAGACGGCCCGCTGGGCCGCCTCGACCGCGCGGTTGTCGCCCGAGGCCGAGCCGACGCCCATGATCGCGTCGCCCTGGCCCTGCATGACCGTCCGGACGTCGGCGAAGTCGATGTTGATCTCGCCGGGGATCGTGATGAGGTCCGAGATGCCCTGGACGCCCTGGCGCAGGACGTCGTCGGCGAGGAGGAAGGCCTCGCGGATCGGCGTGCGCCGCTCGACGACCTTCAGGAGGTGCTGGTTCGGGATGACGATGAGGGTGTCGACGGACTGCCTGAGCTTCTCGATGCCCTCTTCCGCGAGCCGGGCCTTGACCTTGCCCTCGAAATCGAAGGGCTTGGTGACGACGCCGACGGTCAGGGCGCCCAGGTCCCTCGCGACCTGCGCGATGACCGGGGCCGAGCCCGTGCCCGTGCCGCCGCCCATGCCCGCGGTGACGAAGACCATGTCGGCCCCGCGCAGGGCCTGGGCGATCGTCTCGCGATCCTCGAGCGCGGCCTTCTCGCCGACCTCGGGCTTCCCGCCCGCGCCGAGCCCGTGCGTCACCTTCGCTCCCAGGCCGAGCTTTACCTCGGCCCGCGAGAGGTTCAGGGCCTGGATGTCCGTGTTCGCGACGATGAACTGGACGTTCTTGAGCCCCGCCGCGATCATGCGGTTGACCGCGTTCGATCCGCCGCCGCCCGCCCCGATTACCTTGATCGTGGTCGGTCCCGTCGTTCCGGAATCCTCGACTACCTGGATATTCATACTGCCTCCCAGTCTTCCCGCGAATCGATTTCCTATCTCAAAAGAATCCGCTCTTCAGCCAATCGACGATGCGCCCGAGCCTTCCGGGATCGGAGGCGGGCTTCCCCTTGCCCGGCCTCTCGGAAGCCTTCGGCCCCTGCCGCTCCTCGGGCGCGTACTCCTCCGCCCCCATCATCACGAGCCCCACGGCGGTCGCGTAGAGGGGGCTGCGATACTCCTCCACGAGGCCGCCCAGGGTAATGGGATTGCCGATACGCACGGGCATCTGGAAGATTTCCTGCGCGAGCTCGGCCGCTCCCTGCATCAAGGCCCCGCCGCCGGTCAGGACGACGCCGCCCTTGATGTGCCGCCAATGCCCCATCTTCTCGACCTTCTCGCGCGCCATGCGGAAGATCTCCTCCATGCGCGGCTGCACGATCGAGCAGAGCCGCCGCCGGGGCGCCTCGGCGGGGGGCCTTCCCCCGACGCCCGGTACGACGACGGTCTCGTCGGGATCCACCGATTCCATCCAGGCTGAGGCGGCCTCGCGCTTGAGCTTCTCCGCCGCGTCCATCGGCACGCTGAGCATGATCGACAGGTCGTTCGTGACCTGGACGCCGCCGATCGGCACTACGCTCGAGAAATAGGGCGCGCCCTCGGAGTAGACGAGGACGTCGGTCGTCCCGCCGCCCAGGTCCACGAGGAGGCAGCCGAGCTCCTTCTCGTCCGTGGTGAGCACCGCGCGCGCGGCTGCAAGGCTCTGCAGGATCAGGCGATCTACCCTGAAGCCGGCGCGGTTCACGCAGCGCACGAGATTCTGCGCGGTCGTGACCGACCCGGTGACGATGTGGACCTCGGCCTCGAGCCTGACGCCGATCATGTCGATCGGATTGCGGATGCCCTTCTGGTCGTCGACGATGAAGGTCTGCGGAATGACGTGGAGGACCTCGCGGTCCATCGGGATCACCACCGCGCGGGCCGCCTCGATGACGCGCTCGACGTCCTCGCGGGTGATCTCCCGTCCCCGCCCGGTGACCGCGACGACGCCGCGGGAATTGATGCCCTCGACGCTGGCGCCCGCCGCTCCGCAGAGGCAGTCCCTGACCTCGCGGCCGGACATGAGCTCCGCGGCCTCTACCGCCTGGGCGACCGAGGCGAGGGTGGACTCGATGTTGACCACGACGCCCCGGCGCAGGCCGGTCGAGGGCGCCACGCCGACGCCGATGATCTCGAGGACCCCGCTCTCGTTGTACTCCCCGACGACGGCCCGAACGTTCGTCGTGCCGATGTCGAGTCCGACTATCGGATTGTCAGCCAGAATGATCCTCCTTGCCGCGATACACGGCCGACCCCGAGCGGAAGTCGAGCTCCTCGACGGAATCGGAAACGCCCCTCGAGCCGAGGATGTCCAGGACCAGGATCATCGAGCGCAGCGATTGGGCGCTTACGCTCGTCCCGGCGCGGACGGGAATCCTCGAGCCGATCGGATACAGGATGTACTCGGGATCGCCCGCGGCCCGCTTGGCGACCCGGATCTCGGAGAAGGCCGAGAGCAGCTGGGGCTCGGAAGCGGCGATCTCGCCCAGCGAGGCCAGCAGGGGCCTGAGCGACTCGGGCAGCCTGGTCCCCGGGCGGAAATTCTCGAAGCGCAGGCCCGAGAGGGCCGGCACGGAGGCCGCCTCGAGCGCGGAGGCGATGCCGTAGGCGACGCCCTCGGCGTCGATCAGCACGGCCGCGTCCCGCCCGTCGGCCTCGGCGATCGCGGCGGCGACCGGCGCGCGCTCGACGATCGAAAGCCTGACCGCGTTCGGCAGGATCTTGCGGACCTCGGCCGAGGAGACGCGGGGATCGGACTCGAGAGCGGCGGCCGCCGCCGCCGCGTCCACCGAGAAGAAGGGCTCCCCGCGCCGCAGCTCGGCGATCGAGAGGATCTCCGACTCGGTCATCGAGGAAGCGCCCTCGATGTCGATGCGCGATACGACCAGGGTCGAGGGCGCCAGCGCGACCGCCAGGGCGGCGACGGCCACGACCGCGGCAGCGATCATAAAGAGGGAGAGGGCGCGCTCGGGAGCCGGCCTGGTCCCGGCGTGCCGGCCGCCCTCGTCCCCGGCGGCCGCGGCGGCCTTCACGTCCCGCGCCGCGGGAGATGCCGCGGCGCGGCCGAGTTCTAGGCGGGCCCTCTCCTCGCGCTCGGAGGCGGGAATCTCGTTATAGGGCCTATAGCGCCCTCGGTCGCCGAGGATGGGGCGCTCCCGCGCGAGTCCGGCCGCCGAGCGATCAGCCAAGGCGTCCCTCCATGGCCTCGGCGCCGCCGAGCGCCTCGCGGCCGGACGCGGCGCCGGCGCGGCTCAGGTTATACAGGACGCCGCACACGGCGGCCGTGCCGATCAGCGCGGATCCGCCGGAGGAGAAGAAGGGCAGCGCGAGCCCGGTCGCCGGCAGGGCGCCCGACGCGACGCCCATGTTGACCAGGGCCTCGAGCGCGATGAGGACGCCGAGGGACAGGCCCAGGGTCGA
>CAYPHO010000282.1:0-4330 GCA_964410245.1 uncultured Treponemataceae bacterium
GTAGTCGGTATAGGCGTACTTCTGACCGCCCTCCAGTCGCTCGAGGGTCTCGGCGGTCAGCTCGGCCGAAGCCGGCTCCGAGGCTCGCCCCTGCCGGTTGTCCGTGTTCTGCAGCGCGACCGCGGCCGTCGAGGGGACGTAGAAGTCGTCCTTCATCACCGAGTAGCGCCCGGAAATCTCGTTCAGGCGCGCGGTGCGGTGCCGCACCCACTGGCGGGCGACGAAGATCGGCAGCTTGACGTGGAAGGTCAGGATCACCTGCTCGAAGGGCGAGGTATGCTCGTTCCGTAAAAGGTGGTCGATCAGGGCCGCGTCCTCGCGGTAGCTCTTCGTCCCCTCGCCGTACGATACGCGCGCCGCCTGGACGATGCGCGAATCCCCGCCCATGTAGTCGACCAGCCGGACGAAGCCCTTGTCCAGGACGCGTATTTCCTTGTCGAGCATGTCTTCGGCGGCGGGTACGACGCAATGCGGCATGGCGGGGCCTCCTGATCGCTGGGCGCCAGTATACCGAGGGGCGGCCTTTCTTTGAATCGGCTCCGGGCGAGAAAGCGGCCGAACGGGGAAGCGGCCGGGCGGAAAAGCGCGGGCCTCGGCTTGACCGCCGCCGCCCGCGCCCCCGAGAATGATCGCGAGGCTGGAGGCAGAGGTGTTCGATCTATCGGATAAAGTCGTCGAGCAGATCGTCTTCGCCATGGAAGACCAGGAGCGCAAGACCCTCGTCGACCTCGAGACCGGCGAGGTCCTCCCCGCCGAGGGCCGCGAGGGCGAGCGCTACGCCGAGCCCCCCGTCTGGTCCTCCCGCGAGGGTTTCAAGCTGATGGAGGACTTCCTCTCCTCGGTCCGCCAGCCCTCGGCGAGGCGCGAGCTCTCCGCGGCCCTGGGCCGGGGAAGGGGCGTATTCAAGGCCTTCAAGGAAGCCCTCGCCCAGCGCGAGGAGCTCGAGCGCGCCTTCCGCGACTTCAAGATCAAGGCTATGCGCAGGACGATCGCCTCTTGGTACGACGACCAGCGCGAGGCCCTCGGCCTCGAGCGCCTGGGCCCCGAGCCCGAGGACACGAACGAGCTCCTGGTCAGCGACCTCGAGATCAGGATCGCGGGACTCTCCGAGGCGAGGGCCCTGCTCGACGTCCTGATCGGCCAGGCCGAGGAGGATAGTCTCGAGTACCTGCCCGCCTCGGTCGCCGCCTTCGAGTTCGATCGCCTGCGCGACGATCTCGATGCCGAGGAGGACGCAGCCGTCGCGATCGCCGACGACGGAGAGGGGGGCGCCCTCGGCGTCGCGCTGGCCTTCCGCCACGCGATCGGGGAACGGGCCTTCGCCAGGATACCCTTCCTCTTCGTCGGGCGTGACTTCCGCCGCATGGGCCTGGGACGGACCCTCCTGGGATCCCTGGCCGCCGCCCTCAAGGCTGAGGGTATCGCGATCATCGTCGTGGACTCGCCCTTCCTGCCCCCGGAAATGGCCCCGGCGCTCTCGGCCCTCGGCTACGAGGCCTACGGGCTGCGCGCCTTATCCCGCCTCGATTGACCCGCCCTCGGCACATCTTTACAAAATCAGTTTTTTTGTAAATATTGGACTGGCCCGCCAAAGACCGCGGGCCAGGAGGACCGAGCGTGAAGACCTGTTTCCTATTCCCCGGACAGGGGGCTCAGTATCCCGGCATGGGCAAGGATTTCTACGAGACGAGCACCGCCGTCCGCGAGCTCTTCGCCCTGGCTTCCGACGCCTCGGGCATCGACATGCGGAAGCTGATCTTCGAGGGAACCGAGGATGACCTCAAGAAGACCAGGAACACCCAGCTATCCGTCGCCCTGGTAAGCCTGGCCTCCGCGACCTGCGCCCGCGAGCACGGCATCGTCCCCGAGGCCTGCGCCGGCTTCTCCGTCGGCGAGTGGCCGGCCTTGGCCGAGGCCGGCGTCCTCTCCGCCGGCGATATGTTCAAGCTGGTCTCCGAGCGCGGCAGGCTCATGGACGAGGCGGGCTCGAAGTCCGGCGGCTCGACCATGAGCGCGGTCCTGAACCTCGCGCCCCAGGCCATCGAGGAGGCGATCGCGAAGGCCGGCCTCAAGCAAGTATGGGTCGCGAACTACAACAGCCCCGTCCAGTCCGTCATCTCCGGCACCGAAGCCGACGTGGCCGCCGCCGAGGAGGCGATCAAGGCCGCGGGCGCCAAGCGGGTCGTCCGGCTCAAGGTATCCGGGGCCTTCCATTCGCCCATCATGTCCCCGGCCCGCGACGGCTTCGCGCCCGCGGTCGAGGCCGTGACCTTCTCCGACCCCAAGATCGCCCTCTTCTCGAACGTCACGGGCAAGCGGATCGCCAGCGGCGCCGAGGCCAAGGAGCTCGCCGTACGGCAGATCGTCAGCCCCGTACGCTGGATCGACGAGGAGGCCGCCATCGCCGCCGAGAAGCCCGGCTTCTGCGCCGAGACCGGCCCGGGCACCGTGCTGTCCGGCCTGTGGAAGCAGGTGGGCGGCGAGATTCCCTGTTATCCCTTCGGGACCCTCGACGCGATCGCGTCGGTGTCGCTCTAGGGATTCGCGGCGGCCGCCGGGGCCGCGCCCGCCTCGGGCGGGCGCAGCGTCGGCGTTCCAGCCCGCCTGCGGCCCGGATCGAGCCGCGAAAGGAAACGTGACTGTATGGACGGAATGCTGAAGGATAAGGTCTGCGTGGTTACCGGCGGCTCGAAGGGCATCGGCCGAGGCATCGTCGAGGCTTTCGCCCGCCAGGGCGGCCGCGTGTATTACTTCTCCCGCTCCGAGGCCGAGGACCCGGCCGGCCTGGCGGCCGCGGCGACGGCGGGCGGCGGCTCGGCGAAGTGGGTCGCCTGCGACGTGTCCGACGAGGCTCAGGTCAAGGCCGCCGTCGACGGGGTGCTCGCCGAGGCCAAGGCGATCGACGCCCTCGTCAACAACGCGGGCATCACCAGGGACGGCCTCGTGTTCAGGATGAAGCTCGAGGACTGGGACGCCGTCATCCGCGCCAACCTGACCAGCGTCTTCCTGGTCTCCCGCGCGGTCTCCTGGGCCATGGTCAAGAACAAGTCCGGCAGCATCGTCAACATCACCAGCGTCAACGGCATCATGGGGGCGGGCGGCCAGACCAACTACGCCGCCTCCAAGGCCGGCATCATCGGCTTCACGAAGAGCCTGGCCCGCGAGGTCGCGTCGCGCGGGATCCGCGTCAACGCCATCGCCCCCGGCTTTATCGAGACCGCCATGACCGGCGCCCTTCCCGCCGAAGTTCGCGAGAAGATGAAGGCCGAGATTCCCATGGGCCGGCCGGGCAAGCCCGAGGACGTCGCCGCGGCGGCCCTCTTCCTCTGCTCCGACCTCTCGGCCTACGTCACCGGCGAGGTCCTGAAGGTCGCGGGCGGCATCTGCATGTAGCGCTCGTGGCAATGGGCCGCCCCCGGCGCTATACTCGACGGGGTGCGGCACGCTTCCTTCGAGGTTAAGCCGGGCAGTCCCATGGTCAGGGGCGCCCGCCTCGCGCCCGGCGGCGTAAACTTCGCCGTCTTCTCGCGCAATGCCGAGTCGATGACGCTCTGCCTCTTCGAGGACGAGCGCGACGGCGAGGCTTCCTTCGAGTATCGCCTGGACCCGAGGCTAAACCGCACAGGCGATATCTGGCACGTCCTTGTCGTCGGGCTCGGGGCAGGGGCCCTGTATCTCTGGCGGGCCGAGGGGCCCTACCTGCCCTCCAAGGGCCACCGCTTCAACCGCAATAAGGCCCTCATCGACCCCTATGCCCGCGCCGTGACCGAGAATCCCGCCTGGGACCTGGCCGCCGCGCGGGGCTACGACCCCGACTCGCCAGGCCGCGACCTGTCCTTCTCGGCGATCGACGACGCGGGCACGATGCCCAAGTGCGTCGTCGTCGGCGAGGACTTCGACTGGAAGGGCGACCGCCCCCTCAACTACCCCTTAAGGCACTGCGCGATCTACGAGACCCACGTGCGGGGGCTTACCATGCACCCTAGCTCCGGCGTCGAGCATCCCGGCACCTACCTCGGCGTTACCGAGATGATCCCCTACCTGAAGGGGCTCGGCATCACCAGCCTCGAGTTCCTGCCGGTCCAGGAATTCGACGAGCGGGAGAACCCGAGGACCGACCCGACGACCGGGCGCGGGCTCTCGAATTACTGGGGCTATTCGACCATAGCCTTCTTCGCGCCCAAGGCCGGCTACGCGGTCCCCGGCCCTCCCGGCTCCCAGGTCGCCGAGTTCAAGACCATGGTGCGGGAGCTCCACGCCGCCGGCATCGAGGTCATCCTCGACATAGTCTTCAACCATACCGCCGAGGGCAACGAGCTCGGCCCCACGC
>CAYPHO010000283.1:0-2617 GCA_964410245.1 uncultured Treponemataceae bacterium
AATCGCCGCGATGTACGGCATCGAGATCGAAGGAGATCGGGTCTTCATCCGCGTGCGAGTGATGAATATACGGCTTGGGCGCGCATCGCGTTGATACGGACGAAGTCCATCACGTCTTTATTGTCGCGATACTCCGCCTCGATGGCTTTCAGCTTTCCTTGATACTCGGGCCTATCGATTCCGAATTCCGTCAGGCGGCATGCCGTCTTACCTACGGAGTATCGCTCGAATGTCGCGTCGCTCGCCACGATGGCATCGACCATTTCCCTATACTCGGATTTCTTTAGGTGCTGATAGATCACATGCAGAACCGGATGGATCACGGTATCCATCAGCATATAGCGCCACAGCTCCATCTTGAATCCGGTATCGAAGGTATCGAGGTTGATATCGCCGTCTGAAAAGAGTGATACGGTCTTAATATAGCCGGCGATCGCCGCGAGATACTCCGTCTCGATCTCCTCTCCGGTCTTATCCTTCGACTTATTATGGATAATCCTATTGATTTCATCCAGGCTAGTTACCTTGGCATATTCCTCGCTTTGCTTCGTCCCGAGCTTTATCGAGGTCAGCTTGTCTATCGAGTACGTCATCCACCCGACGATATGGGCGACTACATCGCGATCATTCCAGTCCTCATATGAGCTTGGAGCTTGCGAAGAAGCATAACCATCAGCGAGAAAATTCCTGACGAGAGAAGTACCGTCAAGGATCCTATCGATCAGCTCTTTCCGATTCATTACGGCTCCTTATTGTTTCCTGCAATCAAGCGCTCTGCCGTCGCAGTCTACTCCCACACCCACGCGATCGTCTCCTCGATCTGAACCGCCCCGTGATTGCCGGAGAGCCGTTCAGTTGAGTCCGGCTCCTACGGCCAGACCGTACTCCCTGTTATAATTAGGTTTCTCAAACTCAGAAGGTGGAATACCCCCGATCGGCTTGATTAGCCGCTTGGTATTGAACCAGCGTACCCACTCGAGCGTTGCGTGCTCGATCTCTTGCCGGCTCCGCCATGAACCGCGCCGCCAGATAACCTCCGCCTTGAATAGGCCATCGATCGTCTCCACCATGGCATTATCGTAGGCGTCCCCGACTGAACCGACCGACGCCTCGATCCCGATCTCGGTTAATCGTTCTGAATAGCGAATACCGAGGTATTGCGTATCTCGGTCCGAGTGATGGATCAGGCTGCCCTTGACCTTGCGAGCCCATAGCGCCTGTTCCAGCGCATCGAGGGTCAGGTCGGCGCTCATCGAGGTCGAGACGCGCCGACCGACGATCATTCGCGAGAAAACGTCGACGACGAAGGCAACGTACACGAATCCCGACCAGGTCGCGACGTAGGTGAAATCGGCCACTCAGAGCTGGTTAGGACGGTCGGAGCGGAAGCGCCGCTGCACCAGATCGAGCGGGTGTGGATCCTTATCCGCCGCGATGGTCGTGCGCGTGGTTCGGCCCCAGATCGCGCCCCGCATGAATAGAGCACTGTCCCCCGCAGAGTTCGATTACTCAGCGCTGCCGATCTCGAAGCGGACAAAGGGCGTCCTGTTCGATACCTATGTTTACAACCCTTCGATAGATGAAAGCATCCTCTTCGAAAGCATCGCCGCGCCAACGCTGATCAGCCATGCCGCAGACGATCCCGCCCCGTCCATCGAAGGGGCTCGCCTGATTCCTAGGAGAATATCCCATTGCGAGCTCGTCGCGTATGAGGCGGGCGGGCACATAATCTTGAGGCACTACGATGAGGTCGAGACAGCGATCCGGCAGTTCGTTCAGGCTAGATAACCGATTCGAACCGACCCAGGTTCGTCCGAGGCCGAGACCTGGCTTTCCGGCCGCGGCTATGGCAGAATCGAGGAACCCGTTGGACCTTATGGGAAAAGGGAGCTTAAAATGCCAACGATCCGCTCACTGCATCGCGTAACGCTATTCTCATTGGCGGTCGCTGCCTTATCGCTCTTTCGCCCTTCGCCGGCGGAAGCCGAGGTCGTCCTGCCGCCCGTTCCGTTAGAAGGCAGCTACAGCCAGCGGATAATGGCCGGAGAGGAGCGATGCGAGAGCTTCGCTTGGCTCGACGATCGCCTCCTCGCCTGCGGCTACCGCGACGACCGGATCGAGCTGCTCGATACGGAGGAGCGTGACGGCAAGGGGCGCCTGCGGAAGCTGTCGACATTGAAGCTCGGAGAAAGATATTCGTTTACCGAGGTCGTCGCCCTTCCGGGCATGGATCGCTTCCTCGCCATATTCAGTACGCCGGGCGACGATAAAGCCGCCCTCGTGAAGAGGGATGGATCGGCCATTACGGCGACCTGGACCATGAAGCTCAGGCCCTCGTTTACGGTATTAAGTGGCCCCGGCCGCATTTACTGGGCCGAGAAAAGCGATAGCTTCTCTCAAGAGCAGCTTCACTGGCGGAGTCTGGACGATGAAGGCCAAGTCGGCACGAGGGAATTCAGGGGACTCAGCACCGTATATGGAGTCTATGGGATCGGAAGCTCCGGCGTGCTCGCCATGCAAGTCGGGAGCGCGGCCGATTATAGGAAACACCTTCACTGCCTATACGACGCGAGCAAGGATACTCTCGCTATAAAGTCGTCGGTCGAGTACGCGATCG
>CAYPHO010000283.1:2627-4282 GCA_964410245.1 uncultured Treponemataceae bacterium
AGGACTATCTCTTCGTAGGGGAGGGGAAAGCCCTGGTCATCGGAGATTTCCCCACGCAATTGCCCAACTGGTCCCAGTTCCTTAAGCGGTACCTCGCCCTGATAGATTGCGGAACGGGGCGCGTCCTATCCAAGCTCATGGAACTCAACCCCGATCGCCATGCGGAGCTCGTGCCGGGAGCGGGCGCTGCTCCCGTCCGCCTCCGCGCGCTCAGCAAGGACTATTCCCAGCGTCTCTACGAGATCTCGGGCCCCGCGTGGAAGCCGGTCCAGATCGAGGAAAAGAATAAGGGACCGATAGATCCGATGGCGTTCTCGCCCGACGGGAAGATCGACGCGCGATGGGTCGATCCCGACGTCCGGCTGGTCGACCGGGACTCGGGCGAGCTCGTCGGCTACTACAGCAGGGGGCGCGAAGCCGTGGCTAGTATTAGTTTCATCGCTGCATGCTGTCTCGCGGGAAGCGCCGCCCTAACGGCGCTACTGCTCGTTCTCGGGCATCTCGGGGTCCGAAGGCGATCTCTCGATCAATCGCCCCTTCGTTGGAAGACCAACAAGCCTCTCCATATCCTACTCCTCGCACTGGTTTTCGCGATCGGGTACATCGGCGGGGCCCTTCTCACGAACATGATAATCCTAAGCTACACCTATTTGCTCGGGATCATCGTGATCAGCGCGATCTTTAATACCCTCAGCCTGCCGACGGACGAGGCCTGGACCAGGAAGCAGAGCTACCGACTGGGCCGGTACCTCCTCATCGCGGCGGCCCTGATCGTCTTCGTCTGGCTCTTCGGAAGGTCCAAAGTCGATCGCAGTGCGGGCGTCGTCCAAGGGCTCCGATGGTCGTTCGGCCACGATGTCATAGACGAAGGCCCCGGGTATGTCGCCTATCCGGTATTAATGGGGGCCCTATCCCTGGTCGTGGTCGCCATAGACGCGCTCGTCGGCAGGCTCGTCCGCAGGAGGCGCTCTCGTTGACCGCGCTCCCCCTTTAGGCTTCGATTATTTCTTCTTGAGCAGCGCGGCGAAGGGATTGTAGGTGTCTGAGTCGTCAGAGCCGCCCATGTACTTGGCGGTGGCCTCGTCTTCCTCGGGAGAGGAGGCGGGCTTCAGGGAGATCCTCCGTTTGGCCCGGTCACGCCGAGGATCTCCACGGAAAGGCTCTGCCCGACCTTCAGCGAGAGCTCGCCCCTCGGGCCGTTGCGGCCGACCTTGACGATCTCGGAGCTATGCACGAGGCCGTCGATGCCGGGCTCGAGGGAGACGAAGGCGCCGAAGTCGGCCAGGCGGACGATCGTGCCCGCATGCTTGGAGCCCTCGGGGTAGCGCTCCGCGGCCGTATCCCAGGGATCGACGAGGAGGCCCTTCATACTGAGGCTGATAAGCTCCCTCTTCCAGTCGAGCTGGAGGCTTGGTTCCTTTCGGAACGCAAGGCATGGGGCCTGCCTTTATCCCCCCGGGGACTCATGGAAAAAATACATCGGCAACGATATCAGTGCAATCGAATAGCACCTCGCCGGCATCGACGGCCCCAGAGCCGAGCGGGGGTAGCGGAGAAGACCGGAGCGCGACGGCTCTTGCCTGAGGGCGCGCGGCATTACCGTCGCCCGCGCTAGCGGGCATATAATCCATTCCTCTCGTTCCGCGCGCCGCGAT
>CAYPHO010000284.1:0-4276 GCA_964410245.1 uncultured Treponemataceae bacterium
TTATCATGAGGGGCTTCTCGAAGCGCATCTCGCCGGAGAACTCGACGTCGCCCGAGAGGACGGTGTCGAGCAGCTCTTCGTCTACGATATCGATCTGGACGTCGGTCATTTCGGCCATGATACGACATGGCCGCGGCGTTGGCAACGCCTATCGACGGGCGGGGCGGGGCCGGCCGGGCCTAGGCCGCGCCGGGGCCGCAGATCGCCGCGTACACGGCCGCGAGCGCCTCGGGCGAGAGGGCCTCGGCACGGACGTCCTGAACGGCGCGAATGTTATCGAGGGCTTCCGAGAGCTCCTCGCCGGCCTCGCGGCCCGAGGCGCGCAGGTTGTTGCGGAGCGTTTTACGCCGCGAGGAGAAGGCCGCGCGAACGAAGGCCGAGAAGCCCTTGCGGTCGTCCGGCAGGATCGGGTCGGGCCGCGGCTCCAGGGAGACGACCGAGCTGGTAACGTTAGGCGCCGGCCAAAACGAGGACGAGCCTATGTCGAAGGCGATCCGCACCTTGCAGGCCGAGGAGACGAGGACCGTGAAGGCCGAGTAGTCCTTCGACCCGACACGCGCCGCCATGCGCTGGGCCGCCTCCTTCTGGACGGTGAAGGCCATCTTCCGGGGAACCAGGCCCCCCTCGATGAGCGAGGCGACGATGGCGCTGGCCGCGTTATACGGAAGATTGCCGAATATCCTCTCGGGCTCGCCGGAGGATTCGGCCGCGGCCTTCCAGGTATCCACGAAGTCGCCCTCGACCAGGGAGAAGGAGGGATCATCCCCGAACAGCCTCGCGAGGAGCCGGGCGAAGCCGCGGTCGATCTCGAAGGCCTTCACCCGAAGGCCGGCCTCCAGGGCGAGGGAGGTCATGTTCCCGATGCCCGGCCCTATCTCCCATACCGAGGCCCCGCTCGCGGCGCCGAGCTCCTCGATGAGCCGCAGGCGCTGGCTCCGGTTGACCAGGAAGTTCTGCCCGAATCGCTTGGACATGGCGAGGCCCTCGGATTCGAGGAATGCCCTGAGGGCCGAGGGAGAATCGTAGTCGGGACTGGCGGCGCTCGGCATAGGGCCGAGCATATACCGCGACGGCGATAAGGGCTATGGCGACGGAGGCGGCCGCGCGCGAGGCGATCGACGGCAGCGTCAGGGGCGGCGCCGAGGCGGCGGCGCCGATCACCGCCATGAGGGCGCGGTAGAGCGCGTCCGAGACCGGGACCGCGAGCGGGGCCGCCGCGGGCAGGATCGAGCAGGCCGCGCCCGCGGCCATGCCCCACCACATCATCGCGGTCACGAGGGGCCCGGCCAGGACGGTGGCCGGCACGCCCGCCAGCTGGAGGCTCCCGAAGGTCAGCGCGAGGACGGGCGATACCGCGGCCTGGGCCGAGAGCGAGGCCGAGAGCGGCCCGCAGAGGATGGGCGGAAAGGCTCGGCCCAGGAGGAAGGAGAAGCGCGGGCCCAGGACGGCGAGGCCCCAGACGGCGGCGTATGAAAGTATGAAGGAGAGGCTGCGCGCGCTTCCCGGATCGAGGCTCGCCATGGCGAGGAAGGCGATGGACAGCGGGGCGAGGGCGCGCTGGGGGCGATCGAGGATCGCGGCCAGGGCCCCGATCCACGCAGACAAGACCGCCCTGAGGAGCGAGGGTCCCGCGCCCGCGAGCCACATGAAGAACGTTGCCAGGACGGCGCCGCCCGCCCCGGCCTTGAGCGGGCCGACCAGGGGCCTGAGGGCCGCGACGGCGATGACGGCCAGCACCGACAGGTGCTCTCCCGACAGGGCCAGTATGTGCGAGCATCCGGCGGCCTTGAATGCCTCGGCCTCGCCCGCGCCCAGGCTGTCCCTGACTCCCAGGATGAGCGCCTCGAGGAGCCCGGCCGAGACCGAGCCGACGCGGGCCAAGGCGGCGCGGCAGGCGGAGCGCGCGGCGCTCCGGGCGCGATCGATCGGAGCGCCGCGATCGATCACGGCGATGTCTCGGGCCTGGGCGAAGAGGACCGATCCGTCATCCCCGGGGCGGCCCGCGACGCGGATACGGACGCCCGAGTCGAGCTCGGGGCCCGCCCGGGCGAGCGCGCGCATGGCGCGCGGCCCTCCCCGTCCCGGGAAGCGGAGCTCCGCCTCGACGCCGTTCGCGCCCGCCAGCCCGAGCGCCTCGACGCGGATTACGTAAGAGCGAAATCCGTTCTTGGCCGGGGTCGAGTCGGAGGCCAGGCGGCCCTCTACCCAGCGCGGCGCGAGCGTCGCCGCCGCGCCGTCGACCGGCCCCGGCGGCGCGGGAGGGGGCAGGCGGCCCGCCTCGCAGGCGGCGGCCATGGCGCCGGCGCCGATGCCCAGGCCCAGGGCGACCGCCCTGAGCCCGTTAAGGGCGGCGCCGCGCCCGCCGGACGATCGCAAGGCCAGGCCGAAGGCCGCCGCGAGGAGGGCGATCGCGAGGGAGGCCGCTCGGGGAAGGAAGGCGGGATAAAAGGCGAGCGCGAAGCCCGCCGCCGCGGCGACGGGAAGGCTGTAGCGGCGAGGAGGGGAGTCGAGCCTGTCCAGGATGCCCACGCGGGCTACACGCGAGGCCCTCGGTACCGCGATTCAAGGGCCGCGGCGCGAGCCGGCCGCGCCGCCCGCGCCTAGCCTACCACTTGAGCTTCAGCATCGACTCGCGCGCGGCGCGCTTCACGTTCTCGCCGTACTGCAGGTAGCCGATCTGCAGGAGGTAGTCGAAGGCGGCCTTGTCGCCCAGGGTTCCCAGGGCGTCGATCACCGCGAGGAGGACCTCCTCGTCGTAGGGGGAGCCCTGCTCGGTCTGCGCGTTGACCAGCTGGAGGTAGATCGAGAGCGACTGCGAGGCCTCGGTCGAGCCCATCGCGCCGAGGCAGGCGATCGCGTCCAGGAACTCGGCCTTGGGGGCCGCGCCCTTGGCGTAGTCCGACTGCACGACGCTGAAGTAGCGCGCGGCGACCGAGGAGGCCTTCTGCCACTTCAGGTCGCGTATGAGGAGGGCCGCCTTGCGCCTGAGCTCGCGCATCGACTGCAGCTCGACGGGGGACAGCTGGCTCCCGGGAGCCAGTGCGTCGAGGGCGGCCGTCAGGGCCGCCTCGGCCAGCTCGCCGCGGTCGGCGTCGGAAAAGTTCGGGTTCTCCATGGCCGCCGAGTAGGCGGCGCCCTTCTCGAGGGGCGGGTTCTTCGCGATGACGCGGATGAGGTAGCCGCGGTAATCGCCCTTGATCGAGCCGAGGGCCTCGGCGGCCTTGGTCGCGAGGGCCGGCGAGTAGCCGGCCACGTAGGCCGAGAAGAGCACGGGGAAGGACGAGCCGTCCCCGAGCCTGCCCAGCGCGACGACGCAGGCCTCGAGGGCCGGGTACTCGGGCTGGGCGCCCGAGCGGAAGAGGCTGTTCTGCGAGGCGAGGAAGGCGTTGAGGTACTCGGCCACGCGCGCCTCGCCTGCGCCCGCCTTGCCCAGGGCCGCGAGGGCCGACGCCCGCACTTCCGGGTCCTGGTAGGCCTGGAAGAGCGCCCACAGGTCGTCGATCGCCTTGGCGTAGGAGACGTTCCCGGCCTCGCCCGAGGCGAGGATGGCCAGCTCCTTGAGCTGGGGATCCGAGCCGAGCAGGGCGGCGTTGTCGACGGCGAAGCGGACGGCCATGCCGTAGAGCGGGCCCATCGTCGCCCCGCCCCGCGCGGAGGCCTCCTTCACCAGCTCGAGCTTGGTCACGAGGCTCGCGCGCGCGAAGTTGCGCCGGTAGGCGAGCGAGACCGCGTCCGAGTCCTGGGCCGCGGCGGCGAGCGCCGCGACGAGGGCGAGCGCGGCCGCGGCTGCGAATCGTCTCATCGAACCTCCCTGTCGGGGCTTCCCGTATCCGGCGCGACCGCGGCCCTCGCCGGGGCCTCGTCGTCCTGCCGGATATTATACACGTACGAGCGTATCGCGTTCCGCATCCGCGGACTGGGCGTCACGGCCTCGACGTGGAGGACCGAGCGGTTGGCCGCCGCGTCGTAGTCGACGCTCCTCACCGTCCCGCTCATCACGATGCTCGCCTCGTCGAGCCCGAACTGCAGCTTGACCTGGAGCCCCGGCACGGCCTTGCCCCCGATGGCCACGGCCGCCCCGTCCTCGGAGAGGTCCTGGACCATGGCCCTTAGCCCCGGGGCGCGCTCGGGCTTCTCGTAGGCGCCTTCGATGCGCTTGAGCAGGTAGAGGTAGGCGGGGAGGCGCGAGCGGGCGCGGATCGACTTGCGCTTCTGCGTCCTGAGCAGGGCCTCGGAATGGGATATCTGGAGGACGGGCACGTTGCGGATCCGCAGG
>CAYPHO010000285.1:0-4271 GCA_964410245.1 uncultured Treponemataceae bacterium
CGAGATCACCTTGGTCGGCATGCTCGGCGATCCCCTCGTCTGCGGGGTCCTCGGCAATTACCGCGAAATCACGGAGCGCAAGCGGGCGGAGGAGGAGAAGGAGTTCGAGCGCAGGTTCGCGGAGGGAATCCTGGAAAGCCTGCCGGGGATCTTCTACCTCTACTCCTATCCCGAGCTCCGATTGGTAAGGTGGAACCGCAATCACGAGGCGCTCCTTGGCTTCGCGCCCGAGGAGATGCGGGGCAGGTCCATCTTCGATTGGCACGTGAGGGGAGCCGAGGATGCGGTCCGGGCGGCCGTCGAGATAGCCATGGAGAAGGGCGGTAATCAGATCGAGGCCGAGCTGGTCGCCAAGGACGGGAGCCTCGTTCCCTTCCTCCTTACCGGCGTTCCCTTCGACTCGGGCGAAAGCCGCTACCTGATGGGCATCGGGATCGATCTGGTCGAGTACAAGAAGATAGAGTCCGAGCTGCGGGAAAGCCGCTCCCGCCTCGCCGCCCTCTTCGGCGCCATGACCGAGATGGCGGTCCTCCACGAAGTGGTCTTCGACGAGGAGGGGCGGCCCTCGGACTACCGCATACTCGACTGCAACGAGGCCTTCACGGACATCACGGGAATTCCCAGGGAGGCTGCCGTCGGTCGCCTGGGAAGCGAGGTCTACGGCCAGAGCCCCGCTCCCTACTTGAAGGAATACTCGGATGTCGGCGTGACGGGCATACCCTACCGATACTCGACCTATTACGAGCCGATGGGGAAGCATTTCTCGATTTCCGTCGTATCGCCCGGCCTCAATCAGTTCGCCACGATAACGACGGATATCACGGCCTTGAAGGATGCCGAGGCCAAGCTCCAGCTTCAGGTGGAGGAGCTGGACAGCTACTTCGAGAACAGCCTCGACCTCCTGTGCATCGCCGATACCGACGGTTATTTCCTCAGGCTCAATCCCGAGTGGGAATACGTCCTCGGCTACAGAATCGACGAGCTCGTAGGCAAGCGCTTCCTGGATTTTGTCCATCCTGACGACCTCGAGCGGACCGTGGGAGCGGTCTCCGCCTTGGGCGAGCGGCGGAGTATCCTCAACTTCGAGAATCGCTACCGAGCGAAGGATGGCTCGTATCATTGGATCGAGTGGCGATCCCGGCCCTATGGCCGGCTGATCTACGCCGTGGCCCGGGACGTGACTAAGCGGAAGCGGATCGAGGGAGACCTGAAGCGCCAGGTCGAGGAGAAGGAGCTCCTCCTCAAGGAAGTGCACCACCGGATCAAGAACAACCTCGCCGCCATCGAGGCGCTAGTCTCCCTCCAGGAAGGCGCCGTGCATGATCCCGAGGCGAAGGAGGCCTTGGAGAATACGCTGGGACGGATCGCCGGCATGCGGATCCTCTACGAGAAGCTCCTGGGGAGCGGGCAATACGCCGAGAGCTCGGTGAAGGGCTATATAGAGAGCCTCTCGCATTCCTTGGAGAACGCATTGGACCCGCCGCCCGGGATCCGCATCCTGCCCGCCGCGGAAGACTTCCCGCTGCCCACGGAGAAGCTCTTCCCCCTGGGCATCATCGTGAACGAGCTGGTGACGAACGCGATCAAGTACGCGTTCCTGGATCGCGATCGGGGGAATGTCGAGATCCGGCTATCCAAGTCAGGCTCCCGCGCGACGCTGGTCATCCGCGACGACGGCGCGGGACTGCCCGCCGAGCCGCGAACGGAGAAGGACGAGGGCTTCGGCCTGACCCTGGTCCGCATGCTCGCCGACCAGCTGCGCGGCGAATTCCGCATCGAGACCGACGGGGGGACCCGGGCGACCTTGAGCTTCCCGGCGTAAAGCGCGAGCCCGGCGCGCCGGGCGCCTCGCTAGGCCGGGCGCTGAAGGCCGCGCTCGCGCGCCTCCAGCAGGCCCGAGGCGATGCTGGTGAAGACCGCCCCCTCCTCCACGCGGCCGGGAAAGACGCCTTCCAGCATCCGCGCGAAGGCGGGCATGCGAGATGAGCCGCCGACGCGCACGACGCGGCCCACCTCGCCGGCCTCCAGGCCGGCCGCGGCTAGGGCCGATTCGACCAGGCGCCTCGCGGCCTCGACCCTCGGCGCGATCAGGGACTCGAACCAGGGCCTTTCTATATCCTCGGCGAAGCGCACGAAGGGCGGGACCTCATAGGCGATCGTCGCCGACTCGGCATCGGAAAGGGCGATCTTCGCTTCGTCGATCTCGTTGAACAGATCGAAGGCGAGATTTCGGTCGAGGAACTCGACGAGCCCGCGCAGCTTATCCTTGTCCTCGGCCTTGGCCTCGAAGACGAGGTCCTTGATCGTGGAGCGGGTCTTGGCCAGGTCGGCGAGGGGCAGGGCGTAGAAGGAGGCGACCTGCTTCGCGATCCAAGAGGGGATCTCGAGCTCCTTGCCCGTCATGGTCCTGAACCTGCCGCCCGCGCCGAAGCGGCCGATGATCCGCGCGCGAGCGAGGTCCTCGTCGAGGAGGTAGCCGCCCAGGTCCGCTCCGACGCTCGATAGGACCTCGAGGCCCTTGCCCTTCCTCCGCGCCACGCAGATGTCCAGCGTGCCGCCGCCGAAATCGAAGACCATGACGGCCTCGCCCTCCGCGCCGCCCGAGTCGACGCTCGCGGCGACCGGCTCGTAGACGAAGTCCACCTCCTCGAAGCCGGCGAGATGCGCGGCCTCCTCGAAGCGCTTCTGCAATCGCGAGTCGAGGGCGGCGTCGGGGGACAGGACGACCGGTCGGCCCAGGACGGCGCGACGCGCGTCCATGCCCGTCGCCTCGTCGGCTCGGCGCTTCACTTCCTTAAGGAAGATGGCCGCGAGCGACTCGACCGCGACGCGCGAGCCGAAGATGCCGGTGCCCTCGAAGTAAGGATCCTTCAGCGCCAGCTTGATGGCCTGGAAGAAGCGGAAGCGCGAATAGAGGTCGCCCTTGCCCTTCCAGCGCCGCAGGGCCTCGGCGTAGTCGGACATGGCCTCATGCCCGACCGAGGGCCGCCGGTCCCGCTCGAAGTACAGGAGCGAGGGGACGACTCCGCCCTCGCCCAGGTCGAGCACGCGCGTCGCGCCGCCATCGCGGACGGTGACGACCGTGTTGGAGGTACCGAAGTCGATGCCGTACATGGGGCGCTATAGGAACACGGGGGGCGGTGGGCCGTCAAGGCGGGGGGGCGCCAAGCTTCGCTCGTCGGTGCGCCTTGCGCGAAGCGAAGGGAGTGGCCGCGGCCACCCCCTTCCTAGATGAAACAAAAAAGGGCCGCCCCGAACGGGACGGCCCTCCTGCTGTAATACGTCGCGCGACCTCGGAAGGCCGCGCGCTCAGACTAGAACGTCCGCTCGCTGAGGTACTTGTACTCCTTGTAGCGGCGCTCGACGAAGGCTTTCTCCTGGGCGAGCAGCTCCGCGGCCCTGGCGGGGTTCGCGGCCTTGAGGGTCTTGAAGCGCACCTCGGCGTACATGAACTGCTCGATCTTGGAATAGTCGGGCTCCTTCGAGTCGAACTGGAAGGGGTTCTTGCCTTCGGCCTTGAGCCTGGGATCGTAGCGGTACAGGAGCTGCATGCCGGATTCGGCGATGAGCTTCTGCTGGTTCATGCCTTTCATCATGTCGATGCCGTGCATCGCGCAGTGGCTATAGGCGATGATGATCGAGGGGCCGTCGTAGCTCTCGGCCTCGCGGAAGGCCTTGATGCACTGGCTCATGTTGGCGCCCATGTTGACGCTCGCGACGTAGACGTAGCCGTAGGACATGGCGATCGCGCCCAGGTCCTTCTTGGCGACGTCCTTGCCCGCGGTCGCGAACTTGGCGACCGCGCCGAAGGGCGTGGACTTGGAGGCCTGGCCGCCGGTGTTCGAGTAGACCTCGGTGTCGAGCACCAGGGCGTTGACGTTCTTGCCCGCTGCCAGGACGTGGTCCAGGCCGCCGAAGCCGATGTCGTAGGCCCAGCCGTCGCCGCCGAAGATCCAGACCGAGCGGCGGATCAGGTGGTCGGCCACGTTGACGAGCTCCTTGGCCCACTCGTCCTTCTTGCCGGCGAGCGCCTTCTTGAGCTCGGACACCGCGGCGCGCTGCGCCTCGATGGACAGGTCGTCGGCCTGCTCGTTGGACAGGAGCTTGTCGGCCAGGGCGCCGATGGCGGCCTTGTTGGCGGCGACGAGCTCGCGGGCGTACTGTCCCATCTTGTCGGCGTTGAGCCTCATGCCCATGCCGAACTCGGCGGCGTCCTCGAAGAGGCTGTTGGACCAGGCCGGGCCCTTTCCGTCGGGACGGGGGGTGTAGGG
>CAYPHO010000286.1:0-4255 GCA_964410245.1 uncultured Treponemataceae bacterium
CTCCTTCATCTCCACGACCTCGGCGAGGTCGGCGCTGTCCACGCGGAAGCGGAGGTCGGGGTTGTCGAGCCAGAAGTTCTCAGCCATATCCGTATCCTCCTACTTGGCCTTCTCGCGCATGGCCGCGACCATCATGGGCAGGACCTTCGCGAGGTCGCCGACGATGCGGTAGTGCGCGATCTGGAAGATCGGCGCGTCCGGATCGGTGTTGACCGCGATGATCTTGCTCGATTCCGCCATGCCGGCGCGATGCTGGATCGCGCCGGAAATGCCCGCGGCCACGTAGAGCCGGGGGCGCACCGTGGTGCCGGTCTGGCCGACCTGGTGATCCTTGGCGATGAGCCCCGCGTCGACCGCCGCGCGCGAGGCCCCGACCTCCCCGCCCATGGCGGCCGCGAGCTCGCGCACCAGGGCGAAGCCCTCGGCGTCGCCGACGCCCATGCCGCCGGACACGATGACCGGGGATTCCTTGAGCTTGACCGCCGACTCGCGCATCTCGCGCGACAGGATCTCGAGGACGAGGTCCTCGGCCTTGAAGGAGCAGGCGACCTTCTCGATCGTGCCCTTGCGGGCGGGATCGGCGGCCCGCTGGCGCATGACGCCCTCGCGGACGGTCGCCATTTGCGGCCTATGGTTCGGGTTGACGATGGTCGCGATGAGGTTGCCGCCGAAGGCCGGGCGGATCTGCATAAGCAGGTCCTTATAGATCTTGCCGTCCTTCTTGGAGTCGAAATCCCCGATCTGCAGGTCGGTGCAGTCGGCCGTCAGGCCCGAGCGCACAGTGCTGGCGACGCGGGGCGCGAGGTCGCGCCCGACCGAGCTGGCGCCGAAGAGCATGATGTAGGGCTTGCGCTCCTCGATCAGGCCCGAGACGACCCTCGCGTAGGGCAGGGTCCGGTACCGCCCGAGCTCCTCGTGGTCGGCCAGGAGGACGCGGTCGGCGCCCAGCGATACGAGGCTCGAGGCCAGTTCCGCGACGCCGCAGCCCGGCAACAGGGCCCAGAGCTCCGAATTAAGCTCGTCGGCGAGTTCTCGCCCCTTCGACATGAGCTCGAGGCTCACGTCCGCCATCTTCCCCTCGTCCTGCTCGACGAATACCCAGACGTTCCTTGTTTCGCTCATCGCGTCCTACCCTACCACGTATTCGCGTACGAGCTCGTCGACGAGGGCCTTGATTCCCTCGGCGTCCGGCCGCACGTCCTTGGCCTCGTTGCCCTCGAGAACGACGAAGTTGATCTTGTGCACCTGGGTCGGCGAGCCGGACATGCCCAAGCGGCCCTCCTCGGCGCCGATATCAGCGGCGGTCCAAGTCTCGATGCCCGCGTCGCGCTTCAGGGCGATGCGCCGGCGGATCGAGGCCGGCCGGGCCGCCGGGGCGCTGTCGACCACGGTAAGAAGGCAGGGCAGAGTGCAGCGCACGCGCTCGGAGCCCCGATCCAAGGCGCGCCGGACCGTCACGCGCCCGGCCTCGAAGGACTCGATGGACTCGGCGTAGGTGATCTGGGGGATGCCCAGCTTCTCGGCGGTCTGGGGCCCGACCTGGGCGGTGTCGCCGTCGATTGCCTGGCGGCCGGCGAAGACGAGGTCGAAGGCGCCGATCTTACCGATCGCGCAGGAGAGGGCGTAGGAAGTGGCCAAGGTGTCGGCCCCGGCGAACTTGCGGTCGGTCAGGAGGATCGCGCGGTCCGCCCCTCGGTATAAGGACTCGCGAAGGACTTCCGTGGCCGAGGGCGGTCCCATGGTGACCACGACGACCTCGCCTCCCTCCCGGTCCTTGACGCCGAGCGCCATTTCCAGGGCATTCAGATCCTCGGGATTGAAGACGGCCGGGAGGGCGGCGCGGTTGACCGTGCCCTCCGGGGTCATGGCCTCCCCGGTGATGTTCTTCGTGTCGGGTACCTGCTTGACGAGTACGATGGATCGATACGGCATCGACGATCCTCCCGCCGTACTTATCTAACAAATGGCCATAAACTGTCAATATGTAGTATAGCTAACGTTTGGATTTCTCCAAACGTTTGGAGTTTTGCAACCGAAACAGCGGATTGTTTATTTCTCTTCTAATTAAATAATTACAGTGAGACATCTCCAGAACAATCCTGTAGCTCACTCTCTACCGCAACCAAAATGAGGAAACTCGGTCTACATATACGAAACAGATTCTCATTTTTTGTCGTATTGACATAACTACGATTATCAGTATCCTCATGGGTGCTGACATAACCATGCTTTTTGTCAAAGGAGACTGCCATGTCAGTAGTGATCCGATCGGTCGGCGCAAGCGTCCCCGAACGCCGTATGTCCAACGACGAGCTATCGACGATGGTCGATACCTCGGACGAGTGGATACGCTCGCATTCCGGAATCGGCTTCCGGCACATCGCCGCCGACGGGCAGCAGACCAGCGACTTGGCGCTGGACGCGGCGCAGAAGGCTCTCGCCAAGGCCGGGCTGGCACCGGCAGAGATAGACTACATCATCGTGGCGACGACCACCCCCGACTATTACGCATTCCCCTCTACGGCCTGCATCGTCCAGGACAAGATAGGAGCGCATAACGCGGCCGCCTTCGACCTAACCGCCGGCTGCACCGGTTTCATCTACGGCCTCCAGACCGCCCAGGGACTCCTGGAGTCGAGCCAGGGACGCAACGCCCTGGTCATCGGGGCCGAGACGCTGACGCGTATCACCGATTGGTCCGACCGCGCGACCTGCGTCCTCTTCGGCGACGGGGCGGGAGCGGCCGTGCTTTCCCGCATCCAGGAATCGGGGAGAGGCATCCTGAAGGGCATCCTGGGATCCGATGGCTCCGGATACAAGGAGCTCTACCTGGTACAGAGCGAGAGGTCGAAGACCTTCGACAAGGATCCGAAGACCTATAGCGGCATCTTCATGAACGGCCAGAATGTCTATAACTTCGCGGTCAAGTCGATCTCGGTCCTGGTCGAGCGGATCTTCCACTCGAGCATGTACAGCCTCGACGAGCTTCGCTGGATAGTCCCGCACCAGGCGAACTCGAGGATCGTCCAGGCCGCGGCCAAGCGCCTGCGCATCCCGGTCGAGAAGTTCTACATGAACATCGAGGAATACGGGAATACCTCGGCGGCGACGATTCCCATCGCCCTGAACGAGATGGACGAGAAGGGCCTCTTGAAGAAGGGAGACCTGGTCATGATGGTAGGATTCGGAGCGGGCCTGACGTACGGGGCGACCCTGGTCAGGTGGTAGGAAGACGAAGGGGCGCGAGGCGCGATACAGTATACGCGTTTCGAAATGAACCAACGCAATATCAGGAGGATTCGGATATGAAACGAAGAGTCGCCGTCACCGGGCTCGGAGTGATAAGTCCCGTCGGAAACGATGTGGCCAGCTTCTGGACCTCGATGAAGGAAGGGAAATCGGGCGCAGGCCCGATAACCCGATTCGATCCCGCGAATACGGAGACCAAGATCGCGGCCGAGGTCAAGGGCTTCGATCCCTCCCCCTACATGGACAAGAAGGATTCCAGGAAGATGGCCCTCTTCGCGCAGTTCGCCGTGGCCGCGGCCGTCCAGGCTTGGCGCGACGCGGGGCTCGGCGAAGGCTTCTGCCCTCCCGCCGAAGGCGCCGCCGCGCCTTCGCTTCCCTATAAGAGTGAGCGCGTCGGCACGGTGATGGGCATCGGCATCGGCGGCATCGAGGCCCTGCTCGAGTCGCACAAGAAGATGCTCGAGGCCGGGCCCGGCCGCATGCTTCCCATGACCGTCCCCCTCATGATCTCGAACGAGGGCCCGGCGAACGTCGCCATGAGGCTGGGCCTGCACGGCCCGGCCTTCACGGCGGTCACCGCCTGCGCCTCGGGCACCGACGCCCTGGGGCAGGCCCTCGACCTCATCCGCTCGGGTCGCTGCGACGCCATCGTCGCCGGAGGCTCCGAGGCCGCGGTCACCGAGTTCGCGATCGGCGGTTTCTGCCGCCTCCAGGCCCTGACCACGGCCTACAACGACCGCCCCGAGCTCGCCTCCCGGCCCTTCGACAAGGACCGCGACGGCTTCCTCCTCGGCGAGGGCGCGGCGGCCCTGATGCTCGAGGACTACGACATGGCCAAGGCCCGCGGCGCCCGCATCTACGCTGAGCTCGCCGGCTACGGCGCTTCCTGCGACGCATACCACCTGACCGCCCCCGATCCCGAGGGCGAAGGCTGCGCCATCGCCGTCAAGTTCGCCCTCGAGGATTCGGGGCTCTACGCCGACACTCCCCAGGAGTTTTTCGGGGA
>CAYPHO010000287.1:0-555 GCA_964410245.1 uncultured Treponemataceae bacterium
CCGGCGGCTACGGCCAGGGCGGCGGCGGCTACGGCGGGCAGAGGCCCGGCGGCTACGGCGGCAGGCCCGGCGGCGGTCCGCCCCCGATGGGATCGGGGAAGACGGCCGCGCGCAAGCCCCTAACCAGGCGCAAGCAAACCTTCAATAAGCGCGAGGACGAGGCCGAGAAGGCGCTCCAGCTCAAGAAGAAGGCCGAGGCCCGGGCCATGGCGATCCCCAAGGAGATCGACATCATGGAGACCATCTCGGTCTCCGAGCTGGCCAAGAAGATGAACATCAAGCCGGCCGAGCTGATCGGCAAGCTGATGTCGCTCGGCGTCATGGCCACCATCAACCAGAAGATCGACTCGGACACCGCGACCATCCTCGCCGGCGAGTACAACTGCCAGGTCCATATCGTCTCCCTTTACGACGAGACGGTCATCGAGAAGGCGGAGGACAAGCCCGAGGACCTGTCGCACCGGCCGCCCATCGTCACGGTAATGGGGCATGTCGACCATGGAAAGACCAAGCTCCTCGACGCCATCAGGAAGACGGACGTCGTCGCGGGAGAGC
>CAYPHO010000287.1:565-4233 GCA_964410245.1 uncultured Treponemataceae bacterium
ACCCAGCACATCGGCGCCTACCAGATCGAGACGCCCAAGGGCAAGGTAACCTTCCTCGATACGCCCGGCCACGCCGCCTTCACCAAGATGCGCGCCCGGGGCGCCGACATCACGGACATCGTCGTCCTGGTCGTCGCCGCCAACGACGGCGTCATGCCCCAGACGCGCGAGGCGATCGACCACGCGAAGGCCGCCGGCGTCCCCATCATCGTCGCGATCAATAAGGTCGACCTGCCCGAGGCCAATCCCGACAGGGTCAAGACCCAGCTCTCCGAGCTCGGCCTCCAGCCCGAGGAGTGGGGCGGCACGACCATATTCAGCGAGATATCCGCGCTCAAGAAGCAGGGCATCTCCGAGCTCCTCGAGTCCATCCTCCTCCAGGCCGAGGTGCTCGAGCTGACCGCCAACCACGAGAGGCGGGCGGAGGGCAAGGTCATCGAGTCCCGGCTGGATCAGGGCCGGGGCATCGTGGCCACCGTCATCCCCCAGCGCGGCACCCTGCGCGTCGGCGATTCCTTCGTGGCCGGCATCTTCCCCGGCAAGGTCCGCGCCCTGTTCAACGACAAGGGCGAGAGGATCGAGGAAGCCCCGCCCTCGATGCCGGTCGAGGTCATCGGCTTCGAGGGCATGCCGAACGCGGGCGATCCCTTCGAGGCCGTCGAGGACGAGAAGTTCGCCAGGTCCATTTCCGCCAAGCGCCAGGAGCTCAAGAAGTACGAAGAGGCGAAGAACGTCAAGAAAGTCACACTCGACAACCTCTACAGCACGATCCAGGCCGGCGACGTCCAGGAGTTGAAGGTCCTGATCAAGGCGGACGTCCAGGGATCGGCCGAGGCGCTGCGCGGCCTCCTGGAGAAGCTGTCTACCGCCGAGGTGCGCCTCAACGTCCTCAGGGCCGCGGCGGGCGCGATCACCGAGGACGACGTCATGCTCGCCTCCACCTCGGAGGCGATCGTCATCGCCTTCAACGTGCGGCCGAGCCCGGCGGCGAAGGCCCTGGCCGACCGCGAGAAGGTCGACATCCGCAAGTACAACATCATCTACCGCGCCGAGGAGGAGATCCGAAAGGCGATGGAGGGCATGCTGGCTCCGGAGCTCAGGGAGCAGGAGATCGGCAAGGTCGAGGTCCGGGAGACGTTCAAGGTGCCGAAGATCGGCATCATCGCCGGCTCCTTCGTCCTCGAGGGAGCGGTCAGGCGGAACTGCTCGGTCAAGGTCGTCAGGGAGGACATCGAGGTCTTCCAGGGCAAGATCACCTCGCTCAAGCGCTTCAAGGACGACGCGAAGGAAGTGGTCGCGGGCTTCGAGTGCGGAATCGGCATCGAGGACTGCAACGACCTCAAGGCCGGCGACATCCTCGAGGTCTACGAGACTATCGAGATCGCCAGGACCCTGGGCTCGCCCGCCGCGGCCAAGGACGCCGCGTCGGGAGGCGAGAATGGACGAGATAAGGCGTAGGCGGGTCGAGGAGCAGCTCCGGGACGTCATCGCCTCGCTCATCATGGGCGGGCAGGTCAAGGATCCGCGGGTGGGCTCCCTGGTCTCGGTCACCCGCGTCGAGGCCGCGAGCGACCTCTCGGCGGCGAGGGTCTTCGTATCGACCTTCGCCGGGACCGACGGCGGCGGCGAGGACCTGGACGCCGCCGTCCGGGGGCTCCAGAGCGCCGCCGGCTTCATCCAATCCCAGCTCGCGAGGCGGATGAAGACCAGGCTCACGCCGAGGCTCACCTTCATCGGCGACAAGGGCATCAAGGAAGGATTCGAGCTGGGCGAGAGGATGAAGGACATCCTCTCGTGAAGGGCGGCGCCGACGGGACGGCGCGCTCGGGCCTTATCCTCCTCCGCAAGCCGGAAGGGGAGACCTCCTTCCGCGCCATCGGGCCCGTCAAGCGGCGGCTCGGCAGCTCCCGGATCGGGCATGCGGGCACTCTCGACAAGTTCGCCACCGGGCTCCTCGTCGCCATGGCCGGCGCCTATACGCGCCTGGCCGGCTACGTGCAGGCCGGAGAGAAGCTGTACCGCGGCGTCGCGCGCTTCGGCGCGGAAACGGAGACGCTGGACCCCGAGGGCCGCGTCGTCGCCGAGGCGCCGGCGCCCTCGCGGGAGCTCATCGACTCCGTCCTGCCGCGCTTCATCGGCCAGATCATGCAGGCCCCTCCCGCATTCTCGGCCGTCCACGTCGATGGCGAGCGGGCCTACGAGCTCGCCCTGTCGGGCCGCGCGCCGGAAATGAAGGAAAGGCCCGTGACGATCCGATCGCTCCGCCTGCTCTCGTACGACGGGAGGGACGCCGTCCTCGAGCTGCGCTGCTCGAGCGGGACCTACGTCCGCTCGCTCGCCCGCGACCTCGCGCTCGCCTGCGGCTCCAGGGCCCACCTCGTCGCCCTGGAAAGGCTCGAGATAGGCCCTTTCAGCCTGGAGGACGCGGTATCGCCCAGGGACTTCGATCCGGAATCGGATCTCCGGCGACTGAGCCCGGCCGAGGCCCTGAAGCTGGGACTCGGCACGGCATCGCTACCGGCGAGGCTCGCCTCCCGATTCAGGAACGGCTCCGCATTGGACTACGGCGATCTGTCCGATCCGAGGCCCGGGTCCGCGAGCGGCGACTTCGCCGTCTTCGAGGAGGGCGCCGAACTCCTGGGCGTCGTCGCGATCGATTCCGGTCGCGTTAAGTACCGGACGGTCCTGCCCGGAGGGGAGGGCGCCCGATGAGAGTCCTCGATTGGGCCGAGGTCGCGGCCGGCGGCGGCGTCGCGGGCGGGTCGGCCGCGACGATAGGGGTCTTCGACGGGCTCCATCGGGGGCATTCCGAGCTGATCCGGATGATACGGGGCAAGGCCGGCCTTCATTCCGTCGTCGTCACCTTCGCGGAGAACCCCAAGCGCGTGCTTCACGGCCCGGCCTTCCGCGGGGATATCCTCACCCTCGATCAGAGGCTGTCCATACTGGCCTCGCTATGCGTGGATGTTACCGTCCTAATTGACTTTTCCGGCGATTTCGGTAAACTGCCGGGTAGGGATTTCCTGTCCTTATTGAGCAATGGATGCGATCTACGCTATGTGGCGGTCGGCAACGACTTCCGCTGCGGATACCGCCTCGATACCGGCGCCGAGGAGATACGCGCCTTCGCCGCCGAGCGCGGCATAGAGGTTGAGCTACTGAGGGCGGCGCGCTCCGCCGGCCATCCCATCAGCTCAAGCAGGATCAGGGCGGCGATCGCCGAAGGACGCCTCGAGGAGGCCGCCGATCTCATGGGGAGGCCCTTCGAGATCGATCTCCGGGGGGCCGCCATCCTCGGCGACGGAAGGATCCTTCCCAAGGGAGGGCAGGTGGCCCCGCCCGAGGGCGCGTACGATGCCCTCGCGGGACGCATGGGATCCTTCGAGGCGGCGCGGGCGGTGCTCAGGGACGGCGCCTGGGGCCTTAGCGACGGCGATCCGCGGGGCGTGGACGCCTTGCGCGTACTGACAGCGGTATCAAGAGAGTAAGAAGGAGATAGAGAAGATGGCGTTGACCAAAGAGGACAAGGCCCGCATCGTGCTCGAGCACGGGAAGAGCGACAAGAACACAGGCGCGACCGAGGCCCAGATCGCACTCCTCACCGAGAGGATCGCGATGCTGACCGAGCACTTCAAGATCCACAAGAAAGACACGAATTCCCGCCGAGG
>CAYPHO010000288.1:0-4229 GCA_964410245.1 uncultured Treponemataceae bacterium
ATTTCGTGGAAGAGCGCGAGGATAGGATCGAGCGCGTCTTGCGTTTCATCGACGAGCGCTATGCCGAGGATATCGATCTCGATCGCCTGGCCGGGGTGGCCTGCCTGTCCCGCTTCCACTTCTGCCGCGCCTTCGCCGCGATCGTCGGCGAAAGCCCCTTCGAGCGCCTGACGCTAGTGCGGGTCCGGCGCGCGGCCGAGCTGCTTGCTTCCGGACGCGCGAAGGTCGCCGACATAGCCTACGGTTGCGGATTCGGGTCGCTGTCTGCCTTCAACGCGGCCTTCAAGGCGAGGACGGGATCGACGCCCGGCGAGTACCGCAAGGGAGCGAAGAACGGCAATATCCCGCAGGTTTCGGGCAAGCGGCCGGGAGAGCGATCGGCCGCTGACGGTCATGCTCAGGGCACCGATTTCACGAGGAGGGTGCTAAGCATGAGCGTGAAAGTAATCGAGCTGCCGTCGAGGGATATCGCGTACGTGCAGAAGAGGGGCGATGTCATGGAGGCGCGGCCGGCGTGGGATGCGCTGCTGGCCTGGTCCGCGGAGAAGGGGCTCGCGGGCGGGCCGGGCGTCGATTTCATCGGCATGTCCGACGATCCGACGCTGGTTCCCGCCGAGGATCTGCGGTTCTACGCCTGCGTCACGCTGCCCGAGGGCTTCGAGAAGGAGAGCGGGCCGGTCGAGTACGACCGGCTCGACGGAGGGCTCCACGCGGTCTACGACTTCTACGATCGCCCCGAAAGGATCGTCTTCGCCTACGGCCTGGTGATCAAGGACTGGATGCCTGGATCGGGCTACGAGCAGGATCCGGATCGTCCCTGCTGCGAGGTCAACCTTAACGATCCGGCGAGCGATCCCGAGGGCAAGTCGCGGCTGCGGATCTGCGTGCCGGTGAGGCCGCGGCCGGCCACCTAGCGGTTCCAGCAGTCGCGCGAGCCTGAGAATGCCAGCGAGGCGCCGGCGAGGAGGCTTCCGAAGGGCATGGCGACGCCGTTAAGGCTGTCGCTCTCGAGTGCCGCGACCTCGCCGGCGCTCGTCCGGTAGGCCGGGCGGGCTGCGCGGGCGGAGAGGAGCCTTCGGCGCGGGTAATTCTTGCGTGGGCGCGAATTCGCAGGTAGTATAGCTATTCATCGGAACGGGAGAAATGATGCCGAAGCCGTCGCCCATGTCCTTCTTCTGCGCCAGCTACGCCGCGCAGTCCTTGCAGCTCAGGAAGAAGAGCCGGATCCTCGCCGGCTGCGCCCTGGGATTCGGCGTCGCTGCGGTCGCCTGCGCGATCCTGATGGCCATGACTAAGGCGCCGGTTCCCGCGGCGGTCCTCGCCGCCGTCGCGCTGTGCTGCTCCCTCTCCCTGGCCCTCCTGCGCGCCGGCCGGTATCGCGTCGCCGCGTCGTTCTTCCTCTACGGGATCCTGGCGGCGATGTTCGTCGCCATCAAGTGGGACGCCTATAAGGACGTGTACGAGGCCTACGTCTTCGGGACGCTCGCCTGCTTCCTCCTCGTGGTCGCGACCCTGATAGCCGACCGGCCGATCCAGGCCGTCGTCATAGGCCTTGGCGGGCTGGCCGCCATCCAGCTCCTCTATTGGATCGACGCGTTCCCGAAGGACGGGAACAAGGTTACCCTGCTCGCGATCCAGAACCTCGCGGTCTCCTCCCTCATGGTATGCCTGGCGACCGTCGTCGCGGCCTTCGTCGTCCGGATGACGGGCGGGCTTATCCGCGACGTGGCGTTCGAGGCGGACGCCGCGCGGCGCAGCTACGAGGAGCTCAACCAGGAAGTCGGCAAGGCGCAGTCCTCCTCGCAGCGCATCGGCGAGGACCTTAGCGCCAGCGTCGCCAAGACCTCTGGCTCGATAGAGTCGCTGCGCGGCAAGGTCGAGTTGATAGCCCGTGTCATGGACGAGCTCGACGGCGCCCTGGGCCTCTCGGGCGAGGCGAACCGGAGGGCCGAGGCCTCGCAGCAGGAGGTCAGGAATGCCCTGTCCGCCTATTCGGAGCAGGTAGCGCGGGCCTCGGCAGCCATCGAGCAGATGGCGGCCTCGGCGAATTCGCTCGCGGCCCAGGCCGCAGGCAAGCGGGACGCGGTCCGCGCCTTGGTCGAGACCTCGGTGGCGGGCCAGGACGTGATCGCCTCGATGGGCGAGTCGATGAGCCAGATCCAGGAGGCCTCGCGGCGGGTCGGCGAGCTGTCGGCCATAATCGGCGACGTCGCCGAGCGAACGAACCTCCTGGGCATGAACGCCTCGATCGAGGCGGCGCACGCGGGCGCCGCCGGGCGCGGATTCGCGGTCGTCGCCAACGAGATCCGGAAGCTGTCCGTGGAGACGGCGAAGAGCGCGGGGGTCATCTCGGAGACGCTGAAGGCCACCATGGCCGCGGTAGCCGCGACGGCCCAGAAGAGCGGCGAGGCCTTGGACTCCTTCAAGCGGATCGCCGAGGATATCCGCGGCGTTAGCCAGATGATCGAGGAGCTGCTCGCCAGCGTCCAGGAATTGTCGTCGGGCTCCTCCGACGTGGTCTCGGCGGTGGAGACGGTCTCCGAGCTGACTAAGTCGACCGAGATCGCGGTCGAGCGCTCGGGCGCGGGCATGGAGGAATCGCTGAGGGGCATGGACGCGGTCGCCGAGATCGCCTCTCGCGTCCGCGTCGAGGCCGCGGAGATCTCGGCCCGCTTCGACGAGATGCGCGGCGAGTCCCAGGAAGTCGCCAAGCTGGGCACCCAGAACCTCGGGACGATCCAGGCCTTGAAGTCCAGCCTCGAGGAGCTGTCCCGCGGCGAAGGGGAGAAGCGGCGGCGCTCCGACGCCAAGGGCATCGTCGTGAAGCGCGGGGCGAGGAAGGCGGATTGAGCGCGGGACCCGCCCCGTCGGACTCGCGATTCCCGAAGCTCTGCGCCCTGACCTTCGACGACGGCCCGGAAACCGCCAAGACCGGCCTGGTGCTGGACCGCCTGGAGCGGTACGGGGCGGTCGCGACCTTCTTCGTCGTCGGCCGGAAGCTCGACGAGTCGACCGCCCCGGTCCTGAGGCGCGCGGTCGGCATGGGCTGCGAGATCGGCAATCATTCCTGGGACATGATCCCGATGGACGGGATGGGCGCGCTCGAGATCCGCGATTCCGTCGCCAGGACCGGCGAGGCGATCGAGCGCCTCCTGGGCGCGAGGGCGGCCTTCTTCAGGCCGCCGAGCCTCGCGGTCAGCGCGACCCTGTTCGAGTCCGTCGGCCTGCCCTTCGCCGGGGGCGTGACGGGCGACGACTGGATCCCCGGGACCAGCGCCGAGCATCGGGCCCGCCTGGTCCTCGACGGCGTCGCGGACGGCGCGATCATCCTCCTGCACGACGTCCAGCCCGACCCGCACCCGACGCCCGAGGCCCTCGATATACTCATCCCCGAGCTTAAGGCGCGGGGCTACGGCTTCGCGACCCTGTCGGGCCTGTTCGAGGAGAGGGGCGTCGATCCCCGCGCCGAGTCGAAGATGTGGGATCGCGTCGACGCGCGGCCCGATTTCGCTCAATGAGCTCGCGCCTCTCGCATTAATAATAGGCGAGGGTGATGAGCGATGAAAGGATCAGCCGAGCTCGCCCGCCAGTATGACCAGTCGCCTGATGTCGCGCAGGCCGATTTTGCCTTTGAAGTATCGGCTACCCTCGTTCGCGGCCAGCACGGCCTCGTAGACTTCCTCGGCCTTCGCCGCCGCGACCCGCGCGGCGCCGTCGAAGCCGGCCTCGTACAGGGCGCGGGCGAAGGTCGGGCCGACCCATTGGATGCGCGACAGGTCGCAGAGGCCGAGCAGCTCGCCGAGCGCTTTCGCATCGACGCCGGCTTCCTTGGCGAGGGCGGCGGCGGCCTTCGCGTCCGGCGCGGCCTCGTAGAGCGTCTTGCTGTCGCGAATACCAAATTCGACTAACGCGTCAATTAATTTCGGATCAATTCCCGGAAATTCGGAGAGCCTCGCGGGCTTGGGCCTGAAGCCGTCGATCGCCCTTCTTAGGAGGACGAGGTAGCCTTCCGGGACCTTCGTTGCCGAGGCGAGGGCGGATGGACCCTTCGCTCCTTTGAGGGCGCGGCTCAAATCTTCCAGGTTCTTAATCCCGGCCTTCCCGAGCGCGGCCAGTTTCTTGTCGATACCGTCCAGGAGGGGCAACTGGCTGGGGATGAGGTCGGTGCGCTCGAGCTTGGCCTTGAGGTCGGCGAGGCTCATCGCGGAAAAGTCGAGATGGTACGCCAT
>CAYPHO010000289.1:0-4228 GCA_964410245.1 uncultured Treponemataceae bacterium
ATCGGCCTTCGCAGGATCAAATCCCGCGTCCTCGAGCATCCTCCAATAATCGCCGCGGCTGGGCAGCGACACCGAGGACTTCAAGGTCCACGTCGATCCGGATTTCTGGTACAGGGCCTCGAAAGTGCTCTTCGTTCCTATCCTTTGATAGACCGAGTCGCTCACCCGCTCGGGCAGGGGCATGTAGTAGTAGATCGGCACGTAGAGGTTGCGCCCCACCGTGCCCTGCGAGGCCCCGAAGGTCGTCGACAGGGCGTTGCCCATCTCGGCGCCCCGAAAAGTCGGCGTGCCGGTCCCGAACTTCTTGGTCGTCGTCGCCGAGCCGGAGCTACGCGAGGCCGAGGCGGCCCGGGCGGCGGCGTCTGCCTTCGCGACGGCCTCCTCGTATGCCTTTTGCGCCGCGAGCTCATCGGCGGTGGGGCCGGGAATTCCGCCTACTGGACGTGTCACGACTTCGCTAGCGATAGCAGATTTATACTCATCAGTAATAGATGTTAAAGTCTCAATAAAGGAATCCAAGGCACAAGCCAAGGACTCTTCATAAGCCTCCCGGGATCTCGCTAAAGCTTCTTCGTGTGATTGCTGGGCATCGACAAGAGCTTCCTCATAGGCTTTCAACGCAGCGCTCTCACAAGGATTAAGACTAGACTCACGGAGTGACTGGCATCCGACCAGGGCCAATGACGAAAGAATTATTGATATTACAGCTCGTCTCATTATCTCTCCGTACAAATAATAGGGCGCCGTCGAAGCGCGGCGAGCCCCATTCCCCCGTGCGCTCCCGGCGGGCCGCCGCCTAGTCGAAGGCGTAGACGAACTTGCCCGAGACGGCGTTGCCGGTCTTGTTGAAGAAGGCGGACTGCTTGAAGCCGTAGATCACGGCCTCGTCGATCTCCTTCACGCCCGATGAGCTAACGAGCCTGACGTCGACGAGGTCCGCGTTCTTGCCGTCGCGCGATACGGGACCTACCGCGAACTCGAGCGTTATCGCCTTTAGCTTCTTGCCGGATTTGTAGTCGGCTTTCGTGGGATCCAGCCCCGCGTCCTCCAGCATCCTCCAATAATCGCCGCGGCTGGGCAGCGGCACCGAGGACTTCAAGGTCCACGTCGATCCGGATCTCTGGTACAGGGTCTCGAAGGTACTCTTCGTTCCTATCCTTTGATAGACCGAGTCGCTCACCCTATCGGGCAGGGGCATGTAGTAGTAGATCGGCACATAGAGGTTGCGCCCCACCGTGCCCTGCGAGGCCCCGAAGGTCGTCGACAGAGCGTTGCCCATCTCGATGCCCTTGAATGTCGCGGTACCCGTTCCCCCCGCCACGCCGGGCGTCGAGCCGGTCCCGCCGCCGGAAGCCACCGGGGAGCCGGCCGTGCCGGTCCCGAACTTCTTGGTCGTCGTCGCCGAGCCGGAGCTGCGCGAAGCCGAGGCGGCCCTGGCCAATGCGTCGGCCTTCGCGACGGCCTCCTCGTAAGCCTTCTGCGCCGCGAGCTCATCGGCGGTGGGGCCGGGCTCGGAGTCCTCGGGCGTCGATTCCTCGGGGATTGTCTTCTTGGATTGCGGGGCGGTCTTCTGGGTCGTCTTCGCGGCCGGTTTCGGGGCGGCCGCCTTGGGGATCGCGGCGACTTTAGCCGGCGCGGGCGCGGGAATGGCGTCCTTGGCGGCCGGCTCCTCCGCGGGCGGGGGCGGAGGCTCCTCGGTGGCCTGGGCTGGAAGGGGCGCGGCCCCGGCTTCCGCGTCGGCGGGCCTATCCGGCGCGTTGGGCAGGCCGAGGGGAATGTCTCCCCAGGCCCCGTCGGTACCGCCCAGGTCGACGATGATCGTGCCCGCGCGGTCGGAGAGGCGATTGCCCGTCAGGAGCCCCGCGGCCCAGATGGCGACGAAGGCCAGGACGTAGATCCCCGCCGTCGAGGCCGCCGCGACGAGGGTCCGCTTGCGGTCCTGCGCCCTCCTCCACGGCGTGGTCACGGCGCCCCCGTTCCCACCCTCGTCCGAAGGCCGACCGACTCGATCCCGCTCTTGCGAAGGGCGTCGAGCACCGAGACCATGAGCTGGTAGGTGGCCGCCCGATCGCCCTCGACGGTGGCCTTGAGGCCGGCCGGGTCGCCCGAGCCGGTCCGCTGCCTAAGGAGGTCCGAGAGCCCGTCGAGGTCGGTGCGCGCCTTGTCGACGTAGATCTCCGACTCGGAAACGGCGACGATCCTGAGCACAGAGCTCGAGACGTCCTTGGCCGTGCTGGAGGTCGGGAGGTCGAGTTGTATGCCGGGCGAGAGCTTGAAGGTCGTGGTGACCATGAAGAAGATGATGATGAGGAGCAGCACGTCGATGAGCGGGACGAGGTTGACGCTCGCGACGGGCTCGAGCCTCCTGCGCCTCCTCATGCCTTCGTCCTCCGCTCCTCGCCGGACCAGGCGGTCCTGCTCTTGTTGATCATCAGGATGAGGCCGTTGACCTGGCCCTCGAGCTTGAGGATGAGGTTGTTGACCCGGTTCGTCAGGAAGTTATGGAAGATTACCGCGAAGACCGCGACGATGATGCCGGCCACCGTGTTGATCAGGGCCTCGGACAGGCCGCCGGCGAGGACCGAGGGATCGCTGATGGCGCCGAACTTGCCAAGGACGCCCAGCGAGCGCATGGTGCCGATGACCGTGCCCATGAGGCCGATGAGGGGCGCGATGTTGGCGATGGTGCCGATGGTGCTGATGTTCTTCTCCAGCCTCGGCTCTTCCTGCATGGCCGCGTCCTCGAGGAACTCCTTCTGGATGGTGCGCGGGTAGTCGCGGTTCTCGATGCCCGTCTTGAGCAGGGCGGCGAAGGGCGACATGTTCTGCTCGCAGATGGCGATGGCCTCGTCGACGTGCCCCTTCTCTATCGTGCCCTTGACCCGCTTGTAGAGCTTCGCCTCGTCGATCGTGATCTTCCTGAAATACAGCAAGCGCTCGATGATGAGGCAGATGGTCAGCGCCATCATCGCCAGGAGAATCCACAGGACCGGACCGCCCTGCTCCAGGAATACAAGCATGATTCCTCCCCGCCCGCGTCGTCGGACAGTTGGGTTTGATTCGTACATATGGTATCTCGCATCGCCGCGAAGCACAAGGCGATGGGCCGCCTATCGTGTATAATCCCGGGCATGCGCGAGAGCCCCCTAATCGCCATGCGGCGAGTCTTCGGCTACGAGGCCTTCCGTCCGCTCCAGGAAGAGATCATAGGGACCGTCCTCGCGGGGGACGATGCCCTCGCGGTCATGCCGACCGGCGGGGGCAAGTCCCTCTGCTACCAGGTCCCCGCGGTCGCGGGGGGCGAGGACGCCCTCGTCGTCGTGGTCTCGCCACTCATCGCCCTTATGCGCGAGCAGGTCGCCTTCCTGCGGGGACTGGGCGTCGAGGCCTTCCTCCTCAACTCGACGCTGGGGCCCGAGGAATGGCGCTCGAACGCGGCCGCCGCCGAGCGCGGGGAGGCGCGGCTCCTGTACATGGCGCCCGAGACCCTCGCCTCGGGCCGGGGCCGCGAGCTGGCCTCGCGCTTGCGCGTATCGCTCCTCGCGGTGGACGAGGCGCACTGCATCTCGGAATGGGGCCACGACTTCAGGCCCGAGTACCGCATGCTCGGGAGCCTCCGCGCCTCGCTGAAGGGGCCGAGCGGAAGAGTGCCCTGCCTGGCCTTGACCGCCACCGCCACCGAGCGGGTGCGCGAGGACATCAAGGCCGAGCTCGGACTGACCCCCGCCTCGGGCTCGGGGCCCGCCGCGGAATTCGTCGCGGGCTTCGACCGGCCCAACATCTTCCTGGGCGTGACCCGGCGCGAGAGCGCCGTCGAGCAGGTCCTCGAGCTGGCCGCCCGCTACCCCGAGGGCGCGGGCATCGTCTACTGCTTCTCGCGCGCCAGGGCCGAGGAGCTCGCCGCCGACCTGGCCCATCGCGGGCTATCGGCCCTGCCCTACCACGCGGGCCTGCCCGACCAGGATCGCGCCGCCAACCAGGACGCCTTCGTCCGCGACGAGGTCCGCGTCATCTGCGCTACCACCGCCTTCGGCATGGGCATCGACAAGCCCGACGTCCGCTTCGTCGTCCACGCGGACCTCCCGAAGAGCCTCGAGCAGTATTACCAGGAGGTCGGGCGCGCCGGCCGCGACGGCCTCCCCGCGACGGCCCTCCTCCTCTACGGCCGCGGCGACGCCTTCAAGATCCGCTCCCTGCTCTCGGAGAAGGAGGGCGAGGACGCGGCCGC
>CAYPHO010000290.1:0-4221 GCA_964410245.1 uncultured Treponemataceae bacterium
CCTCCTGGCCATGAACGCGGCGATCGAGGCCGCCCACGCCGGCGAGGCGGGCAAGGGCTTCTCGGTAGTCGCCGACGAGATCCGCAGGCTCTCCGAGACCTCGGGCGAGCAGTCGAAGGTCATCGGCAGGGACCTCTCTCTGATCATGGAGGCGATCAACGACGTCGTCGAGGTCTCAAAGGCCTCCGAGGAGGCCTTCATGATCGTGGTCCGGAAGATCCTGGCCACGGACTCGGTCGTGCATCAGGTCAGCCGGGCGATGGCCGAGCAGAGCGAGGGATCCCGCCAGATACTCGAGGCGCTCGGCGATATGAACGAAATAACGACCCAGGTGCGCGCCGCCTCGTCGGAGATGAGCGCGGGCAACGCGGCCGTGCTCGACGAGATGGTGCGGCTCAGGGAGGCCGCCTTCGAGGTGAAGGACCGCCTGGACGCCATGGTCGAGAGCGCGGCCTCGATCGACGCCAGCGTCGGTACGGTCGAGAAGATGGCGGAGGAGACCCGATCGACGATCGGCAACCTCGAATCCAATATTGGCCGCTTCAAGGCCTAGGCGCGCCGCCGGCTACAGGATTATGAACCCGCGCGGGGCGGGGGTGATGATCTCGTTGCCGGAAGCGCCCACGAGGATCGTGTCCTCGATGCCGACCACGCCGACCCCGGGGAGCGCGACCTTGGGCTCGAGGGCGATCGTCATGCCCTCCTCGATGGGGGCCGGCATCTTGGCCGCGAGGTAGGGCGGCTCGTCCAGCTGGACGCCGACTCCGTGGCCGACGAACCTGACCTTGTCGCGCCCGATGCCCATGTAGCATTCCCCGTAGCCGGCCTCCTTCGCCATGCCTAGCGAGAGCTCCCACGCGACCTCCCAGCTCATGCCCGGCCGGATGCGCTCGATGAGGGCCTCCTCGATCTCGACCATGGCGCGGTAGGCCTCGGCCGCGGCGGCCGGGGGCTCCCCGACGCAGCCCATCCGGGTCATGTCGACGTGGTAGCCCTTCAGCACGAAGCAGTAGTCGAAGATGATCGGGGCCGATTCCGGGATGACGTCGCCCGACGCGCCGGCCGGGACCGCGCAGGAAAGGCCCTTGCCCGCGCAGATCCCGTCGAACTTGTTGCCCTCGAGGCTGTTCAGCCCCGCGCTGGTCATGCCGTAGCCGAGGACGAGGCTCTCCTGCTTGCTGTCGATGAAGCCGTTGCCCCGGAGCCGGAAGAAGGCTTCGATGCGGGACGAGAGCTCGAGCTCGGTCATGCCGCGCGCGTATTCGGCCTTGATGAGCTCGGGAATCGCGGCGATGACCGCTCCCGCCTCGCGCATGAGCCGGATCTCCGCCGCGGACTTGCGCACGCGCAGGAGGCGCAGGTCGAAGGAGATGTCCGCGACCTCGGCCCGGGGAGAGAGGGCGCTCATGCGGGTCACGGAGGAGTAGGACGAGGAGTCGCAGGCGAAGCCGAGCTTCGAGGCGCCCTCGAGGCCCCGGCCGGACCAGATCGAGGCCAGCTCCTTCGAGCTCGTGAAGTACTCGAGCCCGAGGAAGCTCACGTCGCGCGCGATGCGGGAGTCGGCCTTGCGCGCGAGGAGGAAGGCCTCCCCTTCCGCCGGGACGACGAGGTAGAGGGGCAGGACCGATCCCGAGAGGTAGTAGAGGTCCGAGCTTTGATTGAGGACCGCCGCGTCGATTCCCTTGGCGCCGAGCATGGCCTTGAGCGAGGCGATCCTGGACCCGTATTCCGATACGTCGAAAGGCTGCATGTTCTTCTCCTCTTGGTTTCGCGTAATCATCGGCATGTCGCCGGATCGCCCGCGATGAAGCTGATACCGTCGGGCGAGCTCACGGAGCGCGAGGAGAACCCGCCCTCCGTGTCGTAGCGGAAGACCTCCGCGCCGCAGAAGGCGCCGCGGGTGCGGAGCCATCCGCCCGTGTTGTGAAGCGTCAGCTTTCGCGTCGGCCGATCGGGGTCGTCCGGCACCGAAAGCCTGTCGTCGTCGAGGGCGATCGGCTGGTGCGTGTGGCCGAAGATGATCCTGGACGGCGGCGGGAGGCCCAGGGAGGACTCGGCGTTGACCTTCCCGATCTCCCTGAGGCATTGGGCGTAGTAGCGGTAGAAGCGCCCGCGCACCGAAGGGCGCTCGAAGAAGCTGTCGTCGTACCTGGCGGGAGGCCTGGACTCCATCCTGCGCAGGGCCTTCGCCTTCGCGGCCTTGAGGATCCGCGCCGCCATGCAGCGCAGGATCGAGTTCCGCACCAGGCTCCTCGAGCCCAGGTCGATGATCATGTCGAGCCAGCGCGAGCTCCGCTCGAAGCTCCTCGAGGCTGCTTCCTTCTCGACGGCGCGGGCCACGCGGGTCACCGGCCCGGCCTGGCCCACGCCGGTGCAGCTGAGCTGGTTCAGGGGATAGTTCATCGCGGTCATGCGCTCGATATCGACCATCGCCTCGGCCTCCTCGGGCGTCGGCGCCGGGCGGGAAGCGGGCGCGACCGCCTCGGGCGCGATGGCCGGGACCGCTGACCCGAGGAAGGACCAGTAGGCTTCCAGGAATTGGCCGTGGGTCACGAGGACGGACTCGCGGTCCGTCGCGATGTAGAGATTGGGGAAGGCGAAATAGAAGGGGGTCGGGGGCGAGGTGATATTCTCGAGGAAGAGATTGCCGTAGGGGTGGGGCGAGTCCGAGGGGGCGTTGCGCTTGACGCCGTGCAGGCTGATGTCCCGGTAGCGGCTATCGCTCCGGTCGTCGAGGATCGCGGGGACCGAGTGCGCGTAGGCCTCGGGCATCTTCCCGCCCGCCTCCAGCCGCTTGATGACGTGGCGCTGGTGCTGGACGATGTGCCAGAGGTCCGCGTCGTGGTTGCCCGCGATGTACAGGATGATGTCGGCGATCTCGTCCCGCTTGACGGCATCGAAGAAGCAGCGCGCCGCCTCGTAGGCCTCGGAATACTCCGAGACCGCGAAGTCGAAGATGTCGCCGGCGAGGACCAGGTACTCGTTGCCCCTGCCCGCCGCCTCCCTGAAGGCCGCGTAGCCGGGCCCGGGCGCGTAGCCGCCGGCGGCCTTCCCCGCCAAGACCGAATCGCTATCCCCGAAGTGCGTGTCCGAGATGATCGCGAGGCGCATCGTCCCTCCTCTCGCGGAATCCGCTAGAGCCCGGCACCCAGTCCCTCGGCGAGGAGGGCGAAGAACCGGTCGTCGTGCTCGGGAAGGCCGAAGCTCACGCGCAGGCAGGTCGGCAGGCCGAAGGAGTGACAAGGCCTGACGATGAGGCCGCGCCTCAGCATGAAGTCGTACATCGGCCTCGAGTCGCGCTTTAGGTCGATGAGGATGAAGTTCGCCTGCGTGGGAAGGTAGTCGACGCCAAGGCGCCCCAGCTCGGCGTAGAAGCGGCGGCGCCCCGCGCGCACCAGCTCGCGGCTCGCCTCGACGTGATCCGCCCGGCCCAGGGCCGCGACGCCGGCCGCCTGCGCGATGCCGTTCGCGTTGAAGGGGTCGCGCGCCTTGTGCATGGCCGAGATCAGGTCCGGCTCCGCGACGGCGTAGCCCAGCCTGAGGGCGGCCATGCCGTGGATCTTCGAGAAGGTCCGCAGGAGGATGAGCCGCCTTCCGCCCTCCTTGACGAGCTCGATCCCCTGCGGGAAGTCCGGGTCGTCGGCGAAGTCGGCGTAGGCCTCGTCCAGGACGACGAGGACGCGGGGCGGCAGCGAGTCGAGGAAGGAGCGCAGCCGGGCGCGGCCGACGAAGGTGCCGGTGGGATTGTTCGGGTTGCAGAGGAATACGGCCCTGGTACGGTCGGTGACGGCGTCGGCCAACGCGCCGGGGTCGTTGCCCAGCCCCTCGCGTCCCCGGACGCGGATCGGCCTGGCCTCGACCAGGAGGCTGACCGAGGCATACACGCTGAAGGCCGGATCGGGCACGACGATCTCGTCGCCGGGGCGGAAGAAGGTCTCGGCGAGGATGCGCAGGACGTCGTCGAGGCCGTTGCCCGTCAGGATCGACTCGGGCCGGACGCCCAGGTGCCCGGATAGGGCCTCCCTGAGGTAGAAGGCGTTGGCGTCGGGATAGAGGGCCGCCTTGGCAGCGGCCGCCGCGATCGCCTGGATGACGGCGGGCGAGGGCCCCAGGGGGTTCTCGTTCGAGGCCATCTTTATCGCGCCCTTGATGCCCAGCTCGCGCTCGACCTCCTCGATCGGCTTGCCCGGCACATAGGGGGGCAAGCCGAGGATCGCGGGA
>CAYPHO010000291.1:0-4186 GCA_964410245.1 uncultured Treponemataceae bacterium
CCGACAAGCCCGACGATCAGTCTCTCGGCGTCGAGCCTGAGCTTCGGCGCGACGCAGGGCGGCGCGAATCCCGCATCGCAAACGGTGAGCGTGACCAATTCCGGCACGGGCGGCCTGACCGGGCTGTCGGCGAGCGTGAGCTACGCGAGCGGATCCGGGTGGCTCAGCGCATCCTTGAATAGCGCGAGCGCGCCGGCGACCTTGACGGTCGGCGCGACGACGGGCTCCCGGGCGGCGGGAACGTATTCCGCGACGATAACGATCTCGTCCTCGTCGGCGGGCGCGGCATCGAAGACGGTCGCGGTGACCTTCACTGTGTCTTCGGCGAGCTATTCCCTGACGACCTCGGCGAGCCCCGCGGGCTCGGGCTCGATCTCCTTGAGCCCGAACTCCTCGAGCTACGCGTCGGGGACATCGGTCGCCGCGACCGCCAGTCCCAACGCCGGGTACGTTTTCAGCTCCTGGAGCGGCGCCTCCAGCGGATCGACGAACCCGACGACGGTAACGATGACCTCGAATAAGTCGCTCGTCGCGAATTTTACGGCGGTACCGATACTCTCGGCGCCGTCGACCGCCACGTGGACTTATACGGCTACCATGAGATACGCATGGCCTTCCATCGTATCGACGAGCGACCGCTACGAGCTGGAGTACTCATACAGCCCGACCTCGGGCTTCATGAGCCTCTACACGGGCGGGGACGGAGTCAGGACGAGTCCCTTGAACGTCGATATCATTCCCGACGCGACCGATATCGGGAAGACGACGTACCTGCGGGCGAGGGTGCGATGCAATGGGAGCTACAGCCCGTATAGCGCCGTGGTCGCCGTCTCGGTGCCGTACCTGGCCGGCGGCTTCTACCCGAATTTCGACAACGCGATGTACTACAACTCCGCCGACTCGAGTGCCGCCAGTACGGTATATTCGACGGGCGATGACTCCGTGGGGACGAGCTATTTCTACAACATCGCCGGGCTCGGGGGCTGGATCATCGCTCAGAGCGCTTTCCGCTTCGACAGCATCGCGTCCTTCATCCAGGGGCGGACGATCCACAAGGCGACCCTGAGCCTCCAGCTCGCGGACCTCCCGGGCGACTTCAACGGCAGCTACGCCGTGAATCCCCTCGCGGGGAACTGGAGCGGCTCGACGCTGACCTTCAACAACTGCCCGGACTATTACACGGGATACCAGGCGACGAAGGGCGCCCCGACTACCTCGGCGATCCCGTGGACCATAGACGTCACCTCGATCGTCCAGGCATGGGCCTCGGCCGCGATCCCGAACTACGGTCTCCTCCTGCGCGACGCGAACATCGCGGCGCCGGGCTACGAGTGCTACCGGACCTTCGACATCCTGTCGGTCGAGGACGGTACGTACTATGAGCCTCAGTTGATCCTGGAGATCTACTAGCGGAGATGGGCGGGCGCGGGCGCGGCCGGGGGCCGCCCGAGCCCGCCAGTTCCCGTCCTCCGGGCTCTAGGGGAAACCCGTTGCGCGGCCGAGCGGGCCAGGCTACTATCAAGGCAGACAATCCGCGAGGCCGGAACCTTGATGCAGCAGTTGCTGGAACCGCTCAGCGTGCTTTCCTTCGCGATCGGGATAGCCGCTTTCGTGCTCTGCCTCCTCCATCATCAAGCGGTCCATGCGCGGTTGTCCAGGTGCATGGCGATCCTTCAAGGCCTCGTCGCCTATTCTTCCTTCTATTTCTTCGCGGTGGTCAATCTTCGCTTCGCCGTCTACGGATCCGAGACCGTCCTCGTCGCCTGGCATGTCGCGGGGCAGGTCTGGTCCGGATTCTTCTGCTATTACTACTGCCTTTTCTTCTTTCTCCTGACGGGGACGGCCTTGCCCGAGCGCGGCCGCAAGCTGCTGCTCGGCATCTGCTTCATATTCGCATCATCGCTCGTCGCGCCTTTCCTGCTCGGCGCCGGAGGGGATTCCCTCCTCGCCCGTATAGACTACCAGAATTCCTTTATAGTCCTGCCCGTCGACTTGGCCGCCGTGCTCTTCGCGAGCGTCGTCGAGCTCGCGGCGCTCCGTCGGGTGGGCGGCGGCTTGAAGGTCCTCCTAAGGATCGATCTCTGCATAAAGGCGGTCGTCATCCCCGCGACGATCGCCGCGATCCTGCTGGAGGCGGCGCTTCCCGATTTCTGGGACCTCGCGAAATTCGCCTGCGTCCATCTTTACCTCTTCGCGTGGAACGTCGTGGTCGCCGCGTCGGCCGCCCGCATCGCGCGCCCCTCGGGCCTGGCCGCGCTCGCGCGCTCCGGGGGCCAGCCGGCCCGACGGGCCGCGAGCGGCGCGCCCGGCCGGGGCCCCGGCGGCGAGGAGTCCTCAGCCGAGCTCGAGAAGCTTCGCCGCGCCATGGAGGAGGGCAAGGCCTACCTGGATCCGGACCTTACGCTTACCGCGCTCGCGGATAAGCTAGGCATGCCGCGCAACCGCCTGTCCCGGCTGATCAACGAGACGATCGGCAAGAGCTACAACGATTTCATCAACGGATATCGCGTAAAGGAGTCGAAGGCCCTCCTGGAGTCCGCCGATCCCGGCATGGACGTGCTTGGCGTGGCCTTCGAGTCGGGCTTCAATTCCAAGGCGACTTTCTACGCCGCGTTCAAGCGGATGACGGGCATGACGCCGAGCGAGTACCGCGCTTCCCCGGCGAGTCTCGAAAGATAGCTTCGGACGACCGGCCCGTCGCGGCGGGATACCATGGCTCTAGATCGGGCTCGAAGGTCCTGGCCCGATCCCATGGAGGTCGCCGCATGAGCTATCGTCCCGCCGTCCGCTCGTCCTTGCCGATCGCCGCCCTCGCGGCGCTCGCCGTCCTCGTCGCCTGCGAGAGCCCTTCTGGAGGCGGCGGCGTTCCGCCCGAGGCCCCGGCGAAGAGCTCGGCCAAGGCCCTGACGGCCTTCGGCATCCCGAGCCTGGGCCTTACTGCCCTCGTCTCGGAGCCCGGCCATGCGGTCTCGGCCACGGTTCCCTACGGGACGGACCGCTCCGCGCTCGTCGCGGCCTTCGAGACCACGGGCGTTTCCGTGACCCTGGACGGCGTCGCCCAGGTAAGCGGGACGACGGCGAACGACTTCACCGCGCCGCGCTCCTACAGGGTCTGGGCCGAGGACGAGAGCTATCAGGACTACTCGGTTGCGGTCTCGGAGGCCCCCTCCTCCGCCAAGGCGCTGACCGCGTTTTCCTTCGAGGCGGCCAGGAATCCCGGCAAGGGCCTGACTTCGGACTGCGCCGGATCGATCGACGATGAGGCCGGCTCGATCGCCGTGACCCTTCCCTACGAGGCGAGCAGGACCGGCTTGGTCGCGACCTTCTCCGCGATCGGATCCTCGGTGCTGATCGGAAGCGTCGAGCAATCGAGCGGCTCGACCTCGAACGGCTTTACTTCCCCGGTGACCTATACGGTCGTCGCGGCCGACGGCTCGAGCAGGAACTACACAGTGACCGTAAACGTCGCCTTGAACCCGGCCAAATCCATCACCGCCTTCCGATTCAGGGCGGCCTTGAATCCCGGGAAGGGCTTTTCCTCGGATTGCGTCGGCTCGATAGAGGAGTCCTCGGGCGCGATCGCCGTTACCTTGCCCTACGGCTCGAGCCTGAACGGGCTCATAGCCACCTTCACGACAACGGGCGCCGCGGTAAGCGTCGGCGGAGTCGCGCAGGCTTCGGGCGTCACGGCGAACGAATTCGCGTCGCCCCTGGTTTATACCGTCCGCGCCGCGGACGGGACGACGAGGAATTATACCGTTACCGTAACGCTGGCGTTGAATCCGGCTAAGAGCCTCGATTCGGTCTCGGTGCTCGGACGTACCGGCGTCTATTCGAACGGCGCCTACTATATCAACCTGCCCTACAACCAGGACGTCAGGAGCCTGATCGCGACCTTCACTTATACGGGCGCCTCCGTAAGGGTCGGCGCCGTCGCCCAAGTCAGCGGCCCGACGGCCAACGACGCGACCGCGAGCGGCTCATGCCCGCCGAGGATCGAGTATACCGTCGTCGCCGCGGACGGCAGTACGCTCTCGGTACCGGTCTATTTCACCTTCGGGACCTTGGCGGATTTCTACCTAAAGGGGCCTAATACCGAATCCATAAGGGTAGGATTGGCGACGGACGGATCGAATCTCTACTACTCCTGCTGCATTCCCTTCATCGCCCTGTTCAAGCTGCCGAT
>CAYPHO010000292.1:0-4186 GCA_964410245.1 uncultured Treponemataceae bacterium
CGAGGCCCTTCTGGAGCTCGGTATTGATCTTGGAGCGCTCGCTGTTCGCGCTCTTCAAGGTCAGGGTCCCGATAATATTGCGTAATGTGGTACGCGCGAGATTAACGATCTGCAGTTGGTAATCGTTGACATTGTATTGCGAGGCCTTCACGCTGGCCTCGTCGGGCAGCACCCTGAAATAGACCTGCGCGTCGACGCGGGCGTTGAGATTGTCGTTGGTGATGATTTCCTGGGGCTCGGCGTCGACCATCTGCTCGGTCGTGTTGATCCGGAACATCCTGGCGATAACCGGGAAGACCCAGTGGAAGCCCGGTCCCGCGAAGCGCCGATACTTCCCGAACACTTCGATCAGGCCTCGATGCGTCGGCCTGACGATCCTGATACCCAGGAAAAAGAGGAATAGGATGAAAGCCGCGGCGGAAACGATGATCGCTGCCATATACGCTCCTCGCGCCGGCGCCCGCACCGACTAGCCATGGGCCGCCCCGGCTAGGCGCCGCCCGATACGAACTCGCTCCTCGCCAGGCGGGACAGGAGGGCCTCGATCTCCTTCCCGAGCTTCTCGGGCTCGGTCTGGGATCGAAAGCGCTCGACGGAGAGCCCGTCGCGCCCCACCAGGAATTTCGTGAAGTTCCACTTGATCTCTCCGGGAGCCCTCGACTTGAGGAAGCCGAAGACCTCCTGCGTTCCCGCCCCGTTCACGTCGCCCTTGGCCATGATCGGGAAGGTCACGCCGTAGCCGCGCCTGCATAAGGCCGCGATCTCCCCGGCATCGCCCGGCTCCAGATGGCCGAATTGGTCGCAGGGGAAGCCGAGCACGGCCAGGCCCTCGTCCTTGTACTTCCTGTACAGCGCCTCGAGTCCCTTGTATTGCTTGGTATAGGCACACTTGCTCGCGGTGTTGACGATAAGGAGGACCTTCCCCTCGTAGCGGCGCAGATCGTGACCCGAGCCGTCGAGCGCGATCGGAGAAAAATCGTAGATAGTGCCGTTCATGGATTGCGCTCCCTCCAGGCGAATTCCCGCTCTCGCCGATAGAGTCGAAGGTAAGCTCTTTTCATACGCGAGTCAGTTCGGTATCGAACCGACGGAAGAAGACTCCCTCGGCGAGGGCGATACGCCGAGCGGGCCGATGTGTACGGCAACGAACACACGATTCACGGAAAAAACGCTATCATTAAATGGTAGCGCTTCTTCGTCGCGGCCTGCGGCGATCGGCGCGGGCGAAGCTATGCGGCCGAAGATGTCCCAGGATTCGCAAAGGAGCATGCCATGGAGACGAAAGAAGTCGGGAAAACGGTACGGAAGGGAATCATGTCCTTCCTTTCGGGCAAGCCGGTTTGGGCGTTCTGGATCGCCTATTCCGCCCTGAGCGGAATCCTGTTCGGCGTCTTCTACGCGGCGATGTATTTCATGGCGCTGCAATGGTGGATACCTGTAATCGCGATCTTGGCCGTCGGAATTATCTGGGGATCGGTCTCCTACTCCAAGAGCGGCCGCGAGGCGGAAAAAAGCGAAACCGCTGAAAGCTAATATCCATACCTTCTAGCGCCGGACCGCCGCGAGGGCTCGAGAGATCGAACCCGCGGCTTACAATGCCACTGTATAGCTAATACAATTCTCCTAGTACCCGGCATCCGGCATCGACATGGCAGAGCGACTGCCCTATTCCCGCCCCCGCGCCGAGGCACGTGACCTCGCATCGAATTCGAGGAGGCAAAGAATGCCTTTCGCGTCCCTCCTGACGAATCCCAGCGGCCCGCGGCAGAACCATCTGCTCGCTGCCCTTCCTCCCGATGAATACGAGCGCGCGACCCCGCAATTGGAGCTGGTATCTTTGCCGCTCGGATCGGTTATCTACGAGGCCGGATCGACCATCAACTTCGTGCACTTCCCTACGACTGCCATCGTATCGCTGCTGTATATCATGGAGAACGGCTCTTCGGCCGAAATCGCCATCGTCGGCAACGAGGGGCTCGTAGGGATCGCGCTCTTCATGGGCGGGGAGACCATGCCGAATCGCGCCATCGTGCAGAGCGAGGGCCAGGCCTATCGCATGAACGGCCAGGCGATGAACCGCGAATTCAGCCGGGCGAAGACCTTCCAGCAGCTCTCGCTCCGCTACACGCTCGCCTTGATTTCCCAAATGTCGCAGACCGCCGTCTGCAACAGGCACCACTCGATCGACCAGCAGCTATGCCGATGGCTCCTGCTCAGCCTGGACCGCCTGCCTTCCAACGAGCTGAGCATGACCCAGGAGCTCATCGCGAACATGCTGGGAGTGCGGCGCGAGGGCGTCACGGAGGCGGCCGGGAAGCTGCAGGATGCCGGACTAATAAATTATCACCGCGGCCGCATAACCGTGCTCGACCGGCCCGGCCTGGAAGAGCGCGTCTGCGAATGCTACCAAGTCGTCCAGAATGAATACGACAGGCTCCTTCGCGGAGGCAAGGCCAGGCCGCGATAGGCGGACGGAGGGCATCCGCGCCCGCGATCACGGCGCGCGAGCGCCGATGCGGGCGAGCAGGGCGAGCGCATCCACGCTCGCGGCTCCCTTGACGGAATTGCTTTCCAAGTCCTTCCTCAAGGGGACCAGCAGATCCTCGAAACCGTCCGGCGCCTGTCTCGCGAAGACTTGATGCGCCCCTCGGCGGAAAAGCGCTGAATCGGAGCTACCGCCCGCCAAAGCGCGAAGGATTGGCCTCCACGCGGCCGTCCCGTACTTGGCCAGTCCCTCGGCGGCCAGCCACGAGACATCGCGGTCGCGATCGCCGAGCGCGGCGACAAGGACGGGGATCGAGCGCTTGTCGCCGATGGCCCCAAGAGCCTTCACGGCCTCCCAGCGCAGCTGCGCCGCGTCGGAAGCTCGCAGCGCCTTGCCCAAGGACGCGATAGCCGGCCCGCCGATAGCGACCAAGGCATTCCGCGCCTTCTCTCGGGTCATGCCGTCATCGCTCCTGATCTGCGCCATCAGGGAGCGCATCGCTTCGCCAATCGTCGAATGATCGCCTTCGCCGCCGCGCTCGGTCATCGGACGGTCCAGGCGCGCTCGTCGAGGGAAGCGAGCATGCTCCGATAGCGCGGTATCGCCCGCGAGAGGCGGCGCAGCTGAAGCCCTGTGGCTTCGGCCGCTATCCCGGGGAGCCGCGCGGCGAGATCCTCGATGAACCTCGACGCGCGCTCGCCGAAGGCCCGCAAGGGCGCTTCGGACAAGGCCGGCGCCTGCGCGCGCGCCGACGCGAGGGCGGCGATCGAGCGGAAGCCCTCGCGGATGGCCCTGGCCCCCGCCAGGAATCCATCGAGGCCGGCGGGAGCCCTCCCGCCCATCAGTCCTTCGAGGCGCTTGGTCGAATGCTCGATATCGGCCCCGAGGGACTTGGCCCTGACCCAGGGGCCGAGAACCTTCGCCCTCGTGATCCCTATCAGGCTATAGCCGTGGATCGCCTTCTCTATAGCCTTCGCGAGCGCCCAGGGCCTTCGCAGGAGGGTCGCCGCGATGAAGCGCAGGTAATGGAGGCCGTACCTGGAGAAGGACTGCCTCGCGAAAGAGCGGATGAAGGCCCGGGCGTTCTCGAGCGCCGAGCGCTCGGAGGCGACGGCCCGACCGGTCCCGGAGCGCCGGGGCAGGCGGCCGAGGAGCACGCCGCAGCGCTCGAAGTAGCGCTTCGGGTCGTAGATGGTAGTCAGCACCCGGGCGTAGGCGTCGATGACCTTCGATGCCTCCATCCTCGGGACGAAGTCGAGCCGGAGCCCGTGGGTATTGTCGCCGCTCGATTCGCCCAGGATCCTGCCCTCGGCCTCGAGGCGGCGGTATAGGGCGGTCCCCGGGAGGGCGGACAGGAGGCCGACCATGGCGGTCGCGATCCCCGACTCCTGGATGAAGGCTATCTGCCGCTCGGCCACGTCCTCGGGATCGGCGTCGAAGCCGATTATGAAGCCCGCGGTCACCTCGATGCCGCGCTCCTGGATCCTGCGCACGGAATCCTGGAGGGAGACGCCGAGGTTGGTACGCTTATGGGCGGACTCGAGGGACTCCTCCACGGGAGTCTCGATGCCGACGAAGGCCATCGTGAAGCCGGCCGCGGCCATCAGCCCCAGGAGCTCCTCGTCCCCGGCGAGGTCCGCGCTGGCCTCCGTCGAGAAGGTGAAGGGGCGGCCGTGCACCTCCTGCCACGCGATGATCCGC
>CAYPHO010000293.1:0-4184 GCA_964410245.1 uncultured Treponemataceae bacterium
AGACATCAAGCCGATGTCTTTTCACTCCGACCTGCTCGGGGAAATGCCCGCGCCTAATAGCGAGATCAACCTCGGATGGAACCAGGTCTTCGCTGATGGTGACCCTGTCATAGTTAACGGCGAAACACGGATCTTCCGCCCAAAGTACGAGATCACCGTTAGCTTCCAGGGAGCCCCGATCTTCCGTCAGGTCTCCGTGTTCTTCATAGTCTTTCATCTCACGGATACCCCAACCTTCGAGGAACTTTGGAAGGATGGCGAGGTACGCAAGGTCTTCCAGGAGAACCAGATCCAGAAGACCATGTGGCCCTTCCTGCGCCAGCATGTGCACGACGGCATGAGTCGCCTCGGAATCACCGCTTTGCCGCTCCCCTGGATTCTATAACGCATCCAATGCTCGAGCTCTCTGACAAGGACAGCTTATGCCTACACTAACCTGGACCGGTAAAGAAGACGCCCTCCGCGCCGCATCCCTTGTTCCCTTTCGTCTCCTCGAGCCTCACACCTCAGCCAAGGACGGCATTGTCGGCGACCCGAATGCCGCGCAGGACAAACTCCTTATCCAGGGCGACAACCTCGAGGCCCTCAAGGCCTTGCTTCCCTACTACGCCGGGTGCGTGAAATGCATCTACATCGACCCGCCCTATAACACCGGGTCTGCCTTCGAGCACTACGACGACAACCTCGAGCATTCAACGTGGCTCACGATGATGTATCCGAGGTTGGAGCTTCTTCGTGAGCTACTGAGTGAAGATGGAAGCCTATGGGCGAACATTGATGATCGTGAAGGTGCGTATCTAAAGGCAGTACTTGATGAAGTCTTTGGGCGTAACAGTTTTATCACGACCATCGCCTGGCAAAGGAAATATAGTGTTAGTAATAACTTCATAGGTATTGCAGATATTGTTGATAATATTCATGTATATGCAAAGAGCGAGCGTTTTAGGGTCAATCTTCTGCCTCGGACTGGTGAGTCCATTGAAAGATACCAAAATCCGGACAATGACCCACGTGGACCATGGAAACCTGTAGACTACTGGAACCAAGCATCTCCTGAGAAACGTCCGAACCTCTGCTATTCAATTACTAATCCCAATACTGGCAAGGTGATAACTAATTTGCAGAAGGCTTGGAAGTATGAACCCAATGTGCATAAGAAGCATGTTGATGAGAAACGCATATGGTGGGGCATCGATGGAATGAATGAAGTCCCAGCCCTCAAGCTCTTCTTGGCCGATGTTCGAGATGGGATGACGCCGCACAATTGGTGGCCACATGTGGATGCTGGACACACAGATGAGGCAAAGAAGGAGATTCTTGCATTGTTTGGTCCTACCAATGTTTTCGATACTCCCAAGCCCGAACGACTAATTAAGAGGATAATTGAGATAGCAACAACTCCTGGCGACCTCGTCCTCGACTCCTTTCTTGGTTCCGGCACAACAGCTGCCGTCGCTCATAAAATGGGCCGCCGTTGGATAGGTATCGAAATGGGTGACCATGCTGTGACGCATTGCCTTCCCCGTCTTCAGAAGGTCATTGACGGAGAGCAAGGTGGCATCTCCAAGGCAGTCGAATGGAAAGGGGGTGGGGGCTTCCGCTTTGTTAAGCTCGGCGAGACCCTCTTTGATGCCTTCGGTCGCCTCAATCCTAATGTTAAGTTCGCAGACCTCGCGACCTTCATCTGGTGGAGGGAAGCCAAGGCTCCGGCTGTCGCCGGTTCGATCAAAGCGAAGTCTCCCTTTCTCGGCATTCATGAGGGCCGAGGTCTTTTTCTCCTGTACAACGGGATACTCGGAGACAAGTGCCCCAAAGGCGGCAATGTCCTCACGCCGGCAGTTCTGGCCTCCCTTCCGAATCACGAGGGCCCGCGTGTCGTCTATGCCGAGGCGACGACCTATTCGCCGTCCTCGCTTGTTCGCATGAACATCACCTTCAAGCAAATACCCTATGACCTCGGGTCCATGCCGTTCCTCGCGGAAGGCGCGCTCGAATACGCGGCAGGGTGGATGCCCGAAGCTCCTCATGACTTCGGCGAACGCGCCGCTGGTGCTGGAAAGGAGGGCGAGCATGTTTGAGCCCAAGACCTACCAGACCAAGGCCCTCGAATCCTTGAAGGACTACCTCGAGCGAGCCAAGCGCCTTGGCGATCCCAAGGCTGCCTTCATTGATTCCTGGAGCGAGCGCGGGCGTCCCTCGGTCACTCGGTGGCACCAGGCTCCGGGTGTGGGCGACATACCCTATGTCTGTATCCGCATTCCCACTGGAGGCGGCAAGACCTGGCTCGCGGCACGCTCCCTGCGCATCGTGCGCGACTCGTATACCCATACCGAGTCTCTCCATGTACTCTGGCTTGTTCCCTCCCAAGCTATTCTCGAACAGACTCTCTCCGCCCTTTCCACGGCGGGGCATCCCTACCGTGAGGAGCTTGTCGAAGCCTGGGGCCGCCCCCTTGTCGTAACGCGGGAAGGCCTCGAATCCGTGAGCCCCCAGGACTTTGCCACTCGTCTCGTGGTCGTCGTCGCCACCATCCAGAGCTTCAAGGCCGAGGACACGGGTACGCGCACCATCTACGCCCATTCCGAGCGCTGGGAGCGCCATTTCGCAGCCCTCAATGGCATGCCAGGGCTCGAACTCAGCACCGAAGGCGCCAATCGGGGGAAGCCTGTCCACTCCTTCGTCAACCTCTGCCATGTCTTCCGGCCGCTCATCATCATCGACGAGGCGCACAACGCGCGATCGAAGCTTTCCTTCGACACTCTCGCCAGGCTTTCTCCCCTCGGTATCCTCGAGTTTACGGCCACGCCCGATACCTCGGGCGCGAGCGGATCCAATGTCCTCCATGAGGCCACCGCCACCGAGCTCAAGGCCGAGAAGATGATCAAGCTCCCGATCGTCCTCTCCGAGCATTCGAGCTGGGCTACCACGGTCGCCGCGGCGATCAGCACGCGGAACTCCCTCGAGGAGGCCGCCAAGGCGACCCGGGATTCGGTACGGCCTATTACCCTGTACCAGGCTCAAGCCAAGGACAAGGACGATACGACGGTCATCACCGCCGACAAGCTCCGCGATCATCTCATCCAGAACGAGGGCATCGATCCCGCTCACATTGCCGTGGCTACCGGCGACGAGCGCGGCATCGAGGGCGTTAACCTCTTCGATCCAACCTGCCCAATCCGTCACATAATCACCGTTCAGGCCCTCAAGGAAGGTTGGGACTGTTCTTTCGCCTACGTGTTCTGCTCTATACAAGAGCTCAAGTCCGCACGGGCCGTCGAGCAGCTCCTCGGCCGAGTCCTCCGGATGCCCTACGCCCAGGAGCGTTCCTCACCATTGCTGAATAAGGCCTATGCCCATGTCTCTTCGCGCGACTTCGCCGAGACGGCTTCTGCGCTCAAGGACTGCCTCGTCGATAAGATGGGCTTCGAGCGCATAGAGGCGGACGCATGGACCGAAGTGGCGGATTTCTTCCCTGGCGAGGGCTCCGGTACCATCGTCGGGCTCGCGCCGGATGGCCAATCCATTTCCATCCCAGCCTACGCTCCCGTGGACTTTGGCCTCTTCGCCCCCGAGCCTGGCCTCGTTGTCGAGAGCGCGGGCACTCGTTCAGATGGAGTCCCCCTCGTCCGCGTCTCCGGCTCAATCACCGAGGCTGCGATCACCAGGCTCGCGGAGACACTCGGGGCAGATTCCGGTGGCGAGCGCACGCGAGAAATCGCGCGTAACCTCGCCAACTACCGACTTCTTCAAGCCTCCCGGCATCGCGTCCTTCCTGCTGGACCCGATGTATTCACGGTGGGCTCTCTCTTTTCCCGTGATGAGGTCTCAGGCGAGCTCATTCCCGTAGACGAAGGCTGGTTCGCCAACCGTGGCCGTCTCGACCTATCAGACGCATCGAGATTCCCCGCTCGCCTCACGCCTGAGGAGTTCTCCATCCCCGCCGAGAGGAAAGTTGCTGAGTTTGATGTCGTCGCCGAGAAGGTCATCACCCGCAACACCCGCTATGACCGTGAGCTCTTCACCGCAGAGGTCGCAGGCGAATACTACCTGAATGGCCTCGTCTTCTGGCTCGATCGCCGCCTCGCGCGAAGCGACGTGTCTCAGCTCGTCCTCCAGGACTTCTTATCCCGCCTCATGCACCAACTTATCGACGAGAGGAGGCTCCGCCTTGGCGACCTCATCCT
>CAYPHO010000294.1:0-4164 GCA_964410245.1 uncultured Treponemataceae bacterium
TGGCTGCGGCCAGCGCCCGCGCCCGCTCCTCTTGCCTGGTGGCGGCGGTCGGCAGGGACAGGCTCTTCCGCTTCTGCGAGGCCAATCCCCGCGCTGGCCTCAAGATCTTCGGCTTCGTCATCTACAGCCTCTTGAAGCGCCTGGGCGCGACCAACCGCGAGCTGGCCGCCGAGCGCGAGGCCGTCGTCACCGCCGAGGACCTGGAGCGGCTCGGGGCCTGCTTCCCGAAATCTCTCGAGGACATCCTGGGACGCTGAGGCGGCTCCCGGCGGAAGGAAGGGGATAGCATGAACCGCATCGTCATCGACGCAGGCCGGCCCGGGCCGGCCATCTCCAAGCACATCTACGGGCATTTCGCCGAGCACCTTGGCAGGTGCGTCTACGAGGGCATCTGGGTGGGCGAGGACTCGGCCATTCCCAACACGAGGGGCATGCGCGACGACGTGATCGGCGCGCTCAAGAGGCTCGGGATCCCCAACCTCCGCTGGCCGGGCGGCTGCTTCGCGGACACCTACCACTGGAAGGACGGGATCGGGAAGCGCGAGGCGAGGCCGCAGATCGTCAACGTCAACTGGGGCGGGGTGACGGAGTCGAACCACTTCGGCACGCACGAGTTCCTGGATTTCTGCTCCCTCGTAGGCGCCGAGCCCTATATTTGCGGCAACGTCGGCTCCGGGACGGTCCAGGAGATGGCCGAGTGGCTCGAGTACCTGACCATGCCGGGCGACAGCCCCATGCGGCGGCTCCGCGAGGCCAACGGCCGGCCCGAGCCCTGGGACATCCGCTTCTGGGGCGTCGGCAACGAGAACTGGGGCTGCGGCGGCAACATGACCGCGCAGCAGTACGCCTGGGAGTACCGCCGCTACCAGACCTTCTGCCGCCACTTCGGCGGCAAGAAGCTGTACAAGGTCGCCTGCGGCCAATGGGACGACTGGAACGAGGTCGTCATGCGGGAGGCCGCCAAATTCATGGACGGCCTCTCGGTGCACTACTACACCTTCGCCGAGGGCTGGGAGCGTAAAGGCGCGGCCGCGGGCTTCCCCCTCTCCGACTGGTATAGCGCCCTCAAGTTCTGCCTCGGCGTCGAGGATTTCCTCAAGCGCACCGAGGCCATCATGGACCGCTACGATCCCGAGCGGCGGGTCGGCATCGTCGTCGACGAGTGGGGCGGCTGGTGGGACTGCGAGCCGGGGACGAATCCCGGCTTCCTCTACCAGCAGAACACCATCCGGGACGCCCTCGTCGCCGGCATCTCGCTCAACGCCTTCAACCGGCACGCGGACCGGGTCCATATGGCCAACATCGCGCAGACCGTCAACGTCCTCCAGGCCATGGTCCTCACCGAGGGCCCGAGGATGATCCTCACGCCGACCTACCACGTCTTCGACATGTACAAGCCCCACATGGACGCGACCCTCCTGCCGGCGGAGGTCGAGGCCGAGAGCCTCGAGGCCCGTTGCGCCTCCCTCCCGGCGATCGACGCCTCCGCCTCGCGGGACGCCCGGGGCAGGATCCATATCAGCCTCTGCAACCTGAGCGCCGAAAAGGAGGCTCGGGTCGAGATCGAGCTCCGCGGGACCCCCGCGGCCTCGACGGGCGCCCGAGGCCGCATCCTCAGCGCCTCGGCCATCGACGGCCGCAACGATTTCGCCCATCCCGAGGCCGTCGTCCCCGCGGCTCTCGAGCTCGGCGCCAGGGACGGCAAGATCGCCGCGGTCCTGCCCCCGATGTCCGTGGCGGTCCTCGAGGCCCTGTGAGCGGGAAAGCGGCGGCCGTCGACCCGGGCTGCCCGAGCTGCGGCCTCTCGGTCCGCCTGGCGCCGGGCGAGGTCGAGCGCATCATGGCCGAGTACTTCCGCGGGCGCCGGCCGGAGCTCGCACCGGAGGGCGAGGCGGGGCGGAGGATCGCGATCTGCGCCTCCTGCCCCGACCTCCTGTACGGCTCGACCTGCCGGCACTGCGGCTGCCTCGTCGAGATCCGCGCCAGGCTCGCCGCTCAGGATTGCCCGGCGCCCGAGCCGAAGTGGTAGCGCCGCTCGGGCGCGCCCGGGCGGCGGCCAAGGGCGGGCGCGACGCCGCGGGCCGCGACCGGCCGCCGTTGACATCGGGGGCCGGAGGAGTGACAATCTAGGTCTAGGAGGGATCCGCGATGATCACGAAATACTGCCTCAAGGTAAAATTCGCGGGAATCGCCCACGATCTCTTCTTCGAGGTGGACGAGAGGGAATTCTCCCGGCTCAAGGAACGCTACCTCGAGGTCGCCAGGGGCGAGGAGGCGGTATCCCTTACCATGAGCGACGGCTCCGCCGCCATCATCTCCTGCAAGAACATCGAGACCATCCATTTCGTCTTCGAGTCCAGCCTCGAGGAATTCCCGCCGCTCGGCGCGGTCAAGGAGGAGGAGGTCGTCGTCAAGTACCGCCTCCTGGGCAGGCCCGAGCCCGAGTACCTGACCGTGGATTCCCCCTCGACCGCCGTGGAGTTCTTCGACCGCATCCGCGAGGCGCTGGAGAAGGACTTCGCCGAGGACGCGGGGCTCTTCTTCTCGGTGGCCGACGAGGACGGCAAGGACTTCTACTTCAACCGCGACGCCCTGCTCTACGTCGTCGTCCCGAAGAAAGTCTTCGACGAGGGCTGCAGGCTGCTCGGCCGCAAGCGCTGAGCGGAGCCAGGGCGAGGGCGCCCCTCGGCCGCGCCATTGGCCGCCCGAGAGGCCGCCCCGCGCGGGCCGCTGGACAGGAGGGCCGAATAAGGTTACGTTGCTACCGCAACGGCATATAAAAAACGGGGTCATCATGGAAAATAGCGATTCGGTCCGCGTCAATCTGATAAACCGCCGTCCAGTGGACGAGGCCTACGTCCTGGTGCTCGTGGAGGACGGCCCCTGGCCGGAACGCGAGGTCCTCGATAATCTCCGCAAAGTCCAATCCCGCCTCATGCAGACCGTCGACGCCGTGCTCGACGGCTCTTTCGGCCGGCAGTTCCCGGAATCCCGGGGCAAGCACTTCGTCATCCGCCTGAACACCTACGGCATCGAGAGCGAGGAGCTCGATCTCTTCTTCACCCGCTTCACCGCCTGGATAAAGAAGTCCGAGAAGGTGGCGCGCGGCGTGGAGGACGGTACGACGATCCGATCGCTGCACCTCGAGTACAACAGGTTCTGATCGACCGAGGAATTGTCGAGCGCCGCCGATCTCCATCCCTCGAAGCCCGGGAAGCTGGCGTTCGCCCGGGCAAAGGATGGCGCGGCCGCCCTTGGGCAAAAAAAGCCGCCGCCCCTCGCGGGACGGCGGCTTGGCTGATCGCGCTTCGACCGCCGCGCGAAAGGGCGCGGCGTCTCGCGCTCGGCCTTACATGCCCAGGATCGCCTTGTTGAAGGCGAAGTCGATGTTCGCGTTCGAGGTCGCCGTCTCGTTGAGCTTCTTGTAGTCGAGCTTGGCGGCCTGGAGGGCCTTCATGTCGCAGCTATCGAGGGCCGCGGCGATCGGCGAGGACTTGCCGAGCACGGTCGCCCTGATCTTGTCCAGGTCCTTGTTCGCCGCCAGCTCCTCGGCCTTCTTCTCGGCCATGCGGTAGCTCTCGACGTTGAACTTCACGAAGTCCTTGCGGACCTGGATCGTGTTCGCCGCGCCGGGGGCGGCGTCGGTGCGGAGCACGTGGTTGTCGAACTCGATGTGGCCCTTCCAATCCAGCTTCTCGAGGATCCACAGGAGGCCCACCATTTCCTTAAGGCCGTCCATACCGGTAAGGACGGGGAAGTCGTTGTCGAACTGCCCGGCCTTCTGGTTGCCGACGTGGAGGAAGGGAAGCTTGCCGGCGTTGATCGCCATGCCCGCCGCGTTGGCCGCGGAGAGGTTGGTCATGCCCTCGTGCTGGAGGAGCTCGGGGTTGACGCCCCAGACAGCGGGATCCTCGAGCCGGGAGATGAGGCCCAGGGCGTGGCCCGTGGTGGCCAGGAACATCTCGCCGCGGGGCTCGTTCGGCTTGGGCTCGATGGTGAAGTACTTGACCGAGAGCTTGTTTTCCTTGGCGTAGCGGGTCGCCAGGTTGAGGCCCTGCTCGATGTACTTGTAGGCCTTGGACCAATCGACGGCGAACTGGGTCTCGAAGCCGTCGCGGGCGACCCAGTAGGTGAAGTACTCGGCGCCGAAGAAGTTGCCGATGC
>CAYPHO010000295.1:0-4114 GCA_964410245.1 uncultured Treponemataceae bacterium
CTACGACTGGTTCATCCGCGAAGCCGAGGTATTCCCCTCGCGCCAGATCGAGTTCGCTCGCCTGAACGTCTCGCACTTCGTGCTCTCGAAGCGCTGGCTCCTGCGGCTGGTCGAGGAAGGCTACGTCTCGGGCTGGGACGATCCGCGCATGCCCACCCTGGCAGGGCTCCGGCGCCGCGGCTACACGGCGGCGTCGATCCGCGACTTCATGTCCCGCATCGGCGTCGCCAAGACCAACTCCCTCGTCGACGTCCAGCTCCTCGAGCACTGCCTGCGCGAGGAGCTCAACAAGACGGCGCGGCGCGCGATGGCGGTCTTGAGGCCCCTCAAGCTCGTCATCGAGAATTGGCCCGAGGGGCGGGTCGAGGAGCTCGAGGCCGTCAACAATCCCGAGGATCCGACCGCCGGGACGCGGAAGATACCCTTCTCGAAGGAGCTGTGGATCGAGCGCGAGGACTTCGCCGAGAATCCGCCGCCCAAGTACTTCCGCCTCTTCCCGGGCAACCAGGTCAGGCTCCGCTACGGCTACATCGTGACCTGCACGGGCTTCTCGAAGGATCCCACGACCGGGGAAATCAACGAAGTCCGCTGTACCTACGATCCCGCAACCAGGGGAGGGGACGCGCCCGACAACCGCAAGGTCAAGGGCACGATCCACTGGGTATCGGCCGGCCATGCGGTCCCGATGGAAGCGCGCCTCTACGACCATCTCTTCCCCGCCGAGCGCCCGATGGACGTCCCTCCGCAGGTCGATTGGGTCACGACGGTCGACCGCTCATCGCTCGAGCGCGTCGAGGGAGCCTACGGGGAGCCCTGCCTGGCCGAGGCGAGAGCCGAGGATCGCTTCCAGTTCGAGCGGACGGGCTATTTTTGCTGCGACCCCGACTCGAAGCCGGGAAAGCCCGTCTTCAATCGAGCGGTGGGCCTGAGAGATACCTGGGCCAAGATCGAGAAGAAGGGCGGCTGAGTAGCGCGCCGCGCAGGGAGCGAGGTCGCCGCTTCGACGGCGGCCCGCGCCCCCGATCATGAGATTGCCGACCACTCATATATTTAGTATTTTATATATATGAATACGAAGAACATTATCATCGCCCTCTCTTCTATGCTCGCGGCGGGCAACGCTTTCGGGCAAGCGGGGCAATTCGCGAAGCTCGGCCCCTCGATAGCCTACGCGGAGCTCTCGAGAATGCTCTCGGACGCCAAGTCCGGGCTCAGGCTCATCGACGTACGCACGGCCGAGGAATACGCGGGCGGCCATATCCCCGGCGCCGAGCTCCTGCCCTACGACGAGATCGAGGCGAAATTCTCGGAACCGAATAAAGACAGGCCGATCGTCGTCTATTGCCGCTCGGGCCGCAGGTCCGCCATCGCCGCCGCCGAGCTGCGCTCGATGGGCTATAAGAATGTCTCCGATTTCGGCGCGGTCTCCGATTGGAAGGGCAAGCTGACTAAGGGACCGAAACCTTGACGGAGAGCTGGTCCTGAAGCGGAGCGTTCCGCTCGGCGCACTCCCTGGCCCGGGAGGAGAGGGCGAGGCGAAGCAGGGGAGGGTCCAGCACCTCTACCGCCGAGCCCAGGCCGGGCAGGATGAGCAAGGCTTCTTCCAGCATCGAGAAGCGCAGGTCTATGATCGCGCGCCCCTCGGCGTCGCGCTCGCGGGATTCGGAGACGAGACGCTCGACTAAGGTGCCGAAGCGGGGACGCAGGTATATCGCCGCGGCGGGGTCTATGCTGAGCTTGACGGCGAAGGCCTTCCCCGCCTCGGATCGCCTGGCCCTTTCCTTTGCCCAGAATAACTCGAGATCGAATCCATGCCTCGCTTCGATAGGAATCGGCAAGACCTCGGCCTCGAGGATATCGGTCACGGCCAGGCACCGTACGCCGGGGCCGGCGCCGAAGACGAGTATCCATCCTTCGTGAGTCGCGACCAGCCCGAGAGGATCGATCGTCAGCTCCAATCGCGAGCCTTCCACGGGCCCGTAGGGGAAACTCCGCACGATCCTCAGCCGACGCTCATCGATGGCCGCGCTCCGCAGCTTCTCGAGAATCCCTCCATCTGAAATAGAGCCGAAGTCGAGGCGTATCTTCCCGCGCGCCCTCGACTCGCTGTCTCGAAGCCGGCCGGGCAGGGCGGCCGATAGCTTGGTCAATGCCGAGCCGAGAGTCTTGCCCAAACCGAGGGATTCGAGGGCGCTCGGAACGGCGGAAGCGAAGAGCGCCGTCGTCTCCTCCTCGGTCAGGCCGGTCAGCCTCGTCGTAAAACCCTCTATGAGATAGCAGCCGCCTCCGGGCCCGCGCTCAGTCACGACCGGAACGCCCGCGATGCCCAGGGCCTCGATATCCCGATACACCGTACGCTCTGAAACCTCAAGTTCTTTGGAAAGCTGGCATACTGTCATTTTCCCCCGGGACTGAAGCAGGAGCATGAGCTTGAGGAGCCTGTCGCCGCGCATCACTAGAAATTAGCATTTTTCGAGAATAATTACTGCCACAAGATGTCAGGATTGACGGATACCATCCTCATTCAAGAGGAGCGATACATGGCGATCGATCGAAAGCGTCTGAAGATTGAAGTCTTCTCGGAACGGGATATTCCGGTATTGGCGCCCCTTCAAAGGGCGAGCTTCGACGAGGATTCCCTGCTTTTTACCGGGAAGCCCGGCGGTCCCGACGGCTATGACGACGGCAGTTTCCTAAGGAAATGGGCTCTATCTCCGCAGGCGCGAGCTTTCACCGCCTACCTGGACGATACGCCGGTCGGGGCGGCTATCGTTTTCGTCCCGGCCCCGGGAGAATACTTCCTGGGCCACATCTTCGCGGACCCTGCCTTCAGGGGAGAAGGCTTGGGGAGCGCCATCTGGGCTATGCTGGAAGAACGCTTCCCGGACGCCAGCGTCTGGCGCACGGAGACTGTCGGATACTCTCAGCGCAACCATTATTTCTATGTCGAGAAGTGCGGCTTCGCTATCGTCGGCATCGCTCCGCCGAACGAGCGCGGGCACTCGACGTATCGATTACTCAAGCGGATGAAGGAGGCAAGGAAATGACGATGAACGCCGAGAAACTCGATTCGTCGAAGGTCAGCATCGTGGAGCTCCCGCCCTTCCGGGTCGCCAGCTGCACGGGCTTCGGCCAGGGTCCCGAGAATATCGCCTGGCAGGGGCTCTTCGATTGGATGAAGGCGTCGGGCATAGCCCTGAACGCGGGACGCTACTTCGGCTTCAACAATCCGAATCCCATGCCCGGCAATCCTAATTACGGCTACGAGCAATGGCTCGTCCTCGAGGACGAGAGGACGCGGGCCCTTCCCGCGGGCGGCAGCGTCGTCCTCAAGGATTTCGCCGGAGGTCTCTTCGCCGTTACGCGCCATCGGGGCAGTCCCGAGCTCCTGCCGCGGACCTGGGGCTCGCTCATGCTCTGGGTGGAGTCCTCGGCCTACGATCGATCCGGGCGGCAGTGGCTCGAGGAATGCCTGAGCCCGCTCGTCCTCGAGCCTTCTCCGAGCGCCTCGCCGGGAGCGGCGCCGGCTTGGGATGACATGGTCTTCGACATCTACATGCCCGTCGATCGCTAGCCTAAGGCTCTCGGATTACTCTATACTGCCGGCACTTCGCGGCCGGTCGAGCCCGCCTCCAGGCGGGCTCGCGCTTTGTCCGCGGATACCTTCGGGACAGGGCGGCGCCTTCAGGGTCGGCGCGGCCCCCAGGCCCCGTTAAGGCGCGCTGCCGCATCCGGCGGCGGGGCGAAATCAGGACTCTCGCGGCGGGCGAGGCCGGCCGCGGCGCGGGGCGCCCGTCGCTCCGCGCGGATAGGAGCTATCGTATGGACAGCAGCGTGACGATGGAGAAGATCGTTTCCCTGGCGAAGCGCCGGGGCTTCGTCTTCCAGTCCTCCGAGATCTACGGCGGCCAGGCGGGGGCCTGGGACTACGGCCCGATGGGCATCGAGCTCAAGAACCGCATCCAGCGGTTCTGGTGGAAGGAGATGACCCAGCTCCACGACAATATCGTCGGCCTGGACGCCGCCATCCTCATGCACCCCCGCACCTGGGAGGCCTCCGGCCACGTGGAGAATTTCACGGACCCGCTCGTGGACTGCAAGAAGTGCAAGATGC
>CAYPHO010000296.1:0-4087 GCA_964410245.1 uncultured Treponemataceae bacterium
GGGGACGAAGCTGTCGGCCTTGAGGCTCGCGCCTCCGACCAAGGCGCCGTCGATGTTCGGCTTAGCCATAAGGGCCGCCGCGTTGTCCGCCTTCACCGAGCCGCCGTACTGGATGCACATCGCCTTGGCGGCGGCCTCTCCGTAGAGTCCGGCCAAGACCTTCCTAATGTAAGCATGGGCGGCGTCCGCGTCCTCGGGCGTCGCGGTCTTGCCGGTCCCGATGGCCCATACGGGCTCGTAAGCGACGACGATGCTCGCCAGACTGGCGGCGCCGACTCCCTTGAATCCTTCGGTCACCTGGGTTCCAAGAACCTTCTCCAGCTTTCCTCCCTCGCGCTCATCCAGGGTCTCGCCGACGCAGAGGATGACCTCGAAGCCGTGCTTCAGGGCGAGCTGTACTTTCTTGTTGATGAGCGCGTCGTCCTCTTTGTAGATCGCCCTGCGCTCCGAGTGGCCGAGGATGACGGTCTGGACGCCGATTTCCTTGAGCATGAGGGGCGAGACCTCGCCGGTGAAGGCTCCGGACTCCTCCTGGCCCATGTTCTGGCAGCCGAGCCGCAGGTTCGTGCCCTTCACGACCTTGGCGACGGCTTCCAGCGCCACGAAGGCGGGAGCGACGCAGACCTTCTCCTTGCAGTCCTTGAGCGCCTCGACGAGCTCCTTGGCCAAGACGGCCGCTTCCGAGGGGGTCTTGTTCATCTTCCAGTTACCGGCGATATAGTACGATCGCATAGTCGCTCCTTCTTCAGCTGTTAGCCCGCGTTCGAGCCGCGGGGAGATTCTAGTTAATCGCGGGCCGGGGAGTAAAGAGGTCGGCGGGCGGGAATTCGCTGTGGCGCCTCGCGCCCGCTTCTTGTATAGTACACCACCATGAAAATCGTTACGACTGCGGCTCTCGCGAAGATTGCCGCGATCGCGGCGCTCGCCCTGGCATGCGCATCCTGCGCCACGGCTCCTCGCGGGGGCCGCCCCGGCATGGACCTTCAAGAGGCCCGCGACGCGGCCGCGGCCATACTGGGCGAAGCAGGGATGGAGGCCTACCCTTCCAGCCCGATCCTCAGGCTGAATATGGACGGCATCGCCTGGACCGCCAGGGCCATCGAGCTAATCGACGGCGCGCGGGACTACGTCCTCGTCGAGTCCTTCCTCCTAACCGACCATCCCAACGCGCGCGCCGTCATCGAGGCCATGGCGAAGGCCCGCGTCAGGGGCGTTCGCGTCCACCTCGTCGTGGATTCCGCGTCCTATTACCGCACGTATCCCATGAGCGCGATCCCCGAACCGGCCATAGTCAAGGAAGTCCGAACCCTCGGCATCCCCGTAGTCGAGTACAACTCGATCCGCGGCATGCGGATATTCAAGCTGCTCGGCCTGCTCGACCGCGACCACCGGAAATACTGGATCGTCGACGGGAGGATCGCCGTTCTGGGCGGCCAGAACATCGACTGGGACTCGCTGCGCGACGCGGCCGAGGGCGGCTGCGTGGACGCGATGGTAGAGTTCTCCTCCGCGGGCGCGATAGCCGAAATGCGCGACTCCTTCATCCGGACCTGGAATTCCTACTCGATCGACCGCCTCGATCCCGAGGACTTCCCCGTAAGGGCGACGGAGGAGGAGGCGCGCTGCTGGCTGGTCGACCAGGGCATGGGCAAGGACGGCAGGATCACCGCCATGTTCGACGCCATGTACGCGCGGGCGAGGAAGGATCTCGTGTTCGTCCAGTGCTATACCTATCTCTCCCCGGGCCTTACGGGGCGCGTCAAGGCCGCCTCGGATCGCGGCGTCCGTGTCGATTTCATCCTGTCCGGCGGCCATATATCCGAGCGCGCCGAGATGGGCTCCTACTACTGCATAAAGGACCTCCTCGAGGCCGGGGCCCGTGTCTACCTCTACGAGTCGCCGGGGAAGTCGCTCCTGCACTACAAGCTGATCATGGCGGACGGCGAGATGGCCTCCATCGGCTCGGCGAACTACAACTTCAGGACACAGGCGCTCGAGCGCGACATCTCGGTCATCTTCGAGGACGAGGAGTCGCTCGCGCTCGTCAAGGATCACCTCGACGAGCTGAGGCCTTACTTGCGCGAGGTCGGGCTCGAGGAAGCGGAGAAGTACCGAGGCTTCCCCTACCTCCTTTATTACCTGCTCATGCAGGTGGCGGGCTGACATGAAAAAGCTGATTCCCCTCGCGACCTTGATCGTCGCCTTCCTCGCGCCGCCGCTCTTCGCGGAGGGCTCTTCATCCCCCGGCGGCCGCTCGCCCTGGTTCCTCGGCTTCGCCGTCTCGCCCGAGGGCTTCGGCGGAGACTCGGGAATCGAGGCCGGCGAGCGACTATCGCTCGCCCTCGTCCTCGATCCCTGTCCCTGGAAGATCGCCGTCCCCTCGATCGCCGCGGGCTTGTCCGTGCCGCTCTTCCCCTGGGATCCCGAGGGAAGCCTCTTCGAGGCGAGGCTCGACCTGCGCCTCATGACCCTTCGGCTGAAGTTCCTCGACAGCCTGTACGACGGGCCCGCAGAGTACGCGCCCGCCATCGGCGCCTCGGCGTACTGGCCCCTGTCGGGCGGCGATCCCTTCGGCGCGATCGGCGTCAAGCCCCTGGTATTCAGGACGGGCGACGCGCAGTATTCGATCCTGTCGGTCTCGGCGCTCCTCACTCGGGGCTCGGACCCCGGAGCCGCCTACGGTTTCCGCGCCTTCTCGATCGAGCTCTTCGAGTTCAGTCATTTCTTCATGTAGGGAGCGGCAGATGAATCGTAAGCGCATTCCGATCGCCGCTCTCGCCGCGGCCCTCGCCCTCGCCGCGCCCGGCGCCGCCTCCGCGGCGGACCTCGGCCTGGACCTGTCAGGCCAGTCCTTCGGCTCCCTCGACTACGAGAAGGCAGGCATACTCCCGGGGCTCTACGCCCGCGGCGGCGCCGTAATCGGCGTCTTCAAGAGGCTCGAGCTCGAGCCCTACGCCGTCCTCGAACTAGCGCCCGATCCCCTGCGCGGCTGCATGCTCGGCGTCGACGCGACCGTGGCGCTGCTCGGCTCGCGATCCGACGGCTACTTCAACATGTTCCTGAGCCTCGGCTACGCGCGCGGCATCGACTTCGCGGATCTCTCGGCCGGAGGCCGAAACTACCTCTCGCTCAGGTTGACGCCCCTCGCGATCGGCTGCACCCAGTACGGCCGCAGGGACCGTTTATTCACGCCGGGCATCCTCTACGGCATCGAGAGCAAGAGCTGGACATTCACGTTCAACGTGCTGGGCTTCGACTTCTTCGCGGGAGAACGCGGGCGCGAATAGGATGCGCGTATCGAAGCATGAGACGCGCGCCAGATATGGTATCTGCATCTCGCTTTCCTCATGCCTTCGGAACTGCCATTGTCGTCCGGTGGCGAGCAAGGGAAAAGCAACGCCGCCCTGAGCATGGCTCGGAGCGGCGTTACTATTCGCTACGCGCAGGGTTGTGGCCGCCCCCCGCGCCAGTCGTCAATTACCTGCAGACCTCGATACCTATATCGCGCCGCGCGATTCAGTACTGCGCGGCACAGTTGCCCGGTATCGAGGTCCGCTCGCGTCCTACCTGCAGACCTCGATACCGGGCAACTTCTTGCCTTCCAGTAGCTCCAGGCTGGCGCCGCCGCCGGTTGAGACGTGGCTCATCTTCGAGGAAAGGCCGGTCTTATTGACCGCGGATACCGAGTCGCCGCCGCCTACGACGGTCGTCGCGCCGCGACCGGTCGCCTCCGCTACCATCTTGGCTACCTCTAGGGTTCCCTTGGCGAAGGCCTCGAACTCGAATACGCCGGGCGGTCCGTTCCACACGATGGTCTTGGCTTTGGCCAGGACCTCGCGGTACTTCGCGATGGTCTTCGGCCCGACGTCGAGGCCCATGAGCCCCTCGGGGACGTCGAGGCCGTCGACCGCCACGGGCGCGGCGGCGGCGTCGAAGGTCGCGCCGCAGACGTGGTCCAGGGGCAGGACGATCTCGGCACCGAGCTTCTTCGCCGCGTCGAGGATCTTCTTCGCCGTGTCGATCTGATCGTCCTCGACCAGGGACTTGCCGGTCGTATGGCCCTGCGCCTTGAGGAAAGTGTAGGCCA
>CAYPHO010000297.1:0-4084 GCA_964410245.1 uncultured Treponemataceae bacterium
ACGTAGAGCTCGTTGACCTTGTCGGCGAGGATCTTGAGGTTGGGGGCGAAGTTGTTGATTGCCATGTCGCGGAAGACCTTGTCCGACGAGCTGACCTTCTCGCCGCGCGCCGTCGTCGTCAGGAACCTGAGGTTCGGCATGACGTCGCGCCTCGCCTGGAAGATGAAGCGCGCCATGGCGAGTATCTGCATGTACAGCTCGTCGAGGTGGTATCCCTGGAAGCGGTAGTTCTCGATCTTCTCCGTCAGCTCCTCGATCAGGTTCCAGGTCGAGGTCTCGAGCACCATCGAGGAGAGGGCCCTGCGCGTGAAGCGGTTGGCGATATTAGTACGGTAGTGCTCGCCGATCGAATCAATCGCCGAGAAAATTGCGGGATCCTTCAATTGCATCGCGTCGCCGAGTATAGCCGATATCTGACGCTTTCGCTAGTGTTGTCTAAACACGCCCGTAAAGGCGCCGGAGACCCCGTATCGGCTTCCCTGCCCGGCGCCGCGCCGCGCCAATTCCCCTTCCAGCGCCAGGTACAGCCCGTCCTTGCTCGGCGGGGGGCGGGGCGCGATCGTCGCCTTCCCGGGGGCGTCGGCGCAGATCCGGATGACCTCGCAGGCGGGATCGAGGACCTCGATGCAGTCGGCGAGGAGGCCCGGCAGCCGCGATGGATGGAAGACCGAGACCTCTCCCGCCAGGAACTCGGAGGCGAGCCGAGAGCCGGACAGGATCCTGAGATCGTGGAACTTGATGCCGTCCAAGCCCAGGCCGGAGACCGCGCCGACCGTCGACAGCATGTCCGCCTCCGTCTCTCCGGGAAGTCCCAGCATGACGTGGGCGGCGATCCTGAGGCCGCGGCCGCGCAGCAGGTCGACCGCGCGCTCGAAGGCCGAGTAGTCGTGGCCCCGGCCGATATCGCGAAGCGTGGCGTCGCGCGCGCTCTGCAGGCCGAGCTCGACCCAGAGCTCGAGGCCGCGATCGGCGTAGGACTCCAGGAGTCGGGCCCTCTCCTCGTCCACGCAATCGGGCCTGGTGGACACGACCAGGCCGCGCAGGGCGTCGGCGCCGGCCCGCCCGGGCCGCGACAGCGAGTAGAGCGCCGCCGCGATCGCCTCGTCGTAGCGCTCCTCGAGAACGCGGACCGGGGCGTAGGTCGAGGAGTAGGCCTGGAAGTACAGGAAGAAGAGCCGGGAAGCGTATCGCCTCTCCAGGAAGCGCATGCCCGCCTCGACCTGCGAGGCCAGGGAAAGCGGCCCAGCCGGGAGGTAGGGCGCGCGCGAGCCGTCGCCGGAGCAGTACGAGCAGCCCCCGCCGCCCTCCGTCCTGTTCGGGCAGGAGAAGCCCCCGTCGAGGCCTATCCTCCAGACCCGATCGCCGTGGCGGGCGCGGAGCGCCTCCGCGTGCCTGTTGTATCGCGCGCTTTCCGTCGGGATCCTCCCGGGGCCGCGGGGCCGGATCACTTGCGTCCCCGCGCGCCGAGGCGGTATCGTCGTCGCATCATGCGATGCGCTCGAGCGGCCGTCGCCGCATTCTTGTCCCTCGGGGCGATGCTCGTCCAGTCCTGCGGCTCGCCGTCCGCCGGGCCCGCCTCGATCTGGACCGACTCTCCCTCCATGGCGCTCGCCGTCGAGGCCTTCAACGGATCTCAGGCCGAGTACGCCTTGGAGCTTCGCTGGGAGGCGGACCTCGTGCGGGCTATCCGTTCCGCGAAGAGGCCGCCGTCCATAGCGGCCGGCCGCCGACTTAAGGGATCGTCGGTCCGCGCCCGCTTCCGGCCCCTCGACTATCTGTTCGATCGCGGCCTCGCGGACAAGTCGGCGTTCTATAAGGACGTGCTGGCGCTCGGAGTCTCGGAGGGCAGGCAGATGCTGGTCCCCCTCTCCTTCAACCTGCCGGCCATCGTGTTTCCCAAGTCCGCGCCCCCGACCGGCGACGATTTCACGATATCCATGGGAGACATGGCGCCGCCGTCGATCGCCTTCGCGGGCGGCGCGAAAGGCAAGGGCGCCGGCTCGGCCAGGATGGGCTTCTCGCCCCGCTGGGATCCGGAATTCCTTACCCTCGCGGCGGCGTCGGGAGGCGCCTCGTTCAAGCTGGGCAAGGGAGAGCTCGCCTGGGACGACGACGGCCTGGGCAGGGCGATCGAGGAGCTCCGGGCCTGGACCGCGCGCGTCGACGGATCGGCGGCGGCGGCCGACGATTACCAATTCAAGTACCTGTACGCCCCGGCCTATCAGTACCTCAAGGAAGGCCGGGCGCTTTTCGCCTATATGAGCTCCTCGGACTTATTCCTCGTTCCGGAGGACAAGCGCGCCGCCCTCGACTACAGGTGGTTCGCCAGCGGCGGATCCGTGCCCATCGGCGAGGATGTCGTGTACCTGGCCCTCGCGAAGGACGCCCCGGGACGGCGGGCCGCCGAGTCCTTCCTCTCGTGGCTCCTCTCCGAGGAGGGACAAGCCGCGATCCTGGATCTCGCCAAGCGCACGCGGGCCATGGAGTCGCACTTCGGGATCGCCGGGGGCTTCTCCTCGATCCGCGCCGTTAACGAGAGGATCTTCGCCCAGTACTACCCCTCGCTGCTGGGCCACATGCCGCCCGCCGCGGCCATGTCGGCGCCGTCTACTTTGCCGGAGGACTGGGAGGCGCTGAAGGCCGACGTCCTGGGGCCCTGGCTCCTCGAGGCCACGGCCTCGGGCTCGCCCTCCGAGGACGCGGGCGCCGAGCTATCGGCGCGCCTCGCGGACTACCGCAAGGCCGGATCGCGGCTCAAGTAGGCGGCCCGTCGGAGGCCCGCTCCCCGCGGGCGATAGCCGACTCCATATCGAGCCACCTGGCCAGGAGTGCCTCGAACTCGGCCTCTGAGCGGGCCCGTACCACTTCCGAGCGCAGGGCGGCCCCGCCCACCGTGCCCTTCGAGTAGGAGCAGAGCTGCTTCCGGAATTCGGCGCAGGCGGTCCGCTCGCCGAGCGCCGCGACCGATAGCCTCAGGTGGGCGCGCGCTGCCTCGACCCGCTCGGCCATCGTCGGCGGCTCGGGCGCCAGGCCGGCCAGGATCGCCTTGGCCTCGCGAAAGACGAAGGGATAGCCCATCGCGCCTCGCGCGATCATGACGCCGTCGCAGCCGGTCTCCCGAAGCATGCGCGCGGCGTCGCCGGCGCTGAAGGCGTCGCCCGATCCGAAGACGGGGACGTCGAGCTCGCGGGCCAGCGCGGCGATCGCGGGCCAGTCCGCCTTGCCCGAATAGCCCTGGGCCTTGGTGCGCGCGTGCAGGGTCACGGCGGCGGCGCCCGCCTCGACGGCCAGGCGGGCTACCTCGAGGAAGTTCACGCTGGCGGCGTCCCAGCCTAGGCGTATCTTGACCGTGACGGGCGGGCCGCCCGGGCCCAGGGCGGCGGACATGGCGCCGACGATCTCGGCGACCAGGCCGGGCTTGCGCATCAGGGCCGAGCCCGAGCCCGATTTGACGATCTTGGGGACGGGACAGCCGCAGTTCAAGTCGATGAGGGCCGGGCCGCGCTCGGCGGCCATGACGGCCGCGGCCGCCAGGACCTCGGGCTTGGAGCCGAAGAGCTGGATCGCGTAGCGCGACTCGTTCGGGGCCCTGTCCATGAGGAGGCCGGTCTTGGGGTGACCCCGGACCAGGGCCTCGGAGCTGACCATCTCGGTATAGCAGAGGTCGGCGCCCAGGCCGAAGCACACCGAGCGAAAGGCGAGGTCGGAATAGCCCGCGACCGGCGCGAGGAAGAGGTTCCCCGGCAGCTCGGCGCGTCCGACGCTCACGGGACGGTACAGGCTATCGGGCATATATGGGATTCACCACGGAGACACGGAGATCCAAGCGAGACCGCGGAGAAGGACAAATGATATCGGATGTCAATCCGATATGCTCCTCTGTGCGATCTCTCTTGTCTCTCCTCTTCTCCGTGCTCTCCTCTTATCTCCGTGTCTCTGTGGTGAATCTCGAGGCAGCTTAGCTCAATGCCGGGACGGGGAGGCGGAAGAGGCGGCAGGCGTTCTCGAAGACCGTCCGCGATACCTCCTCGGGATCCGCTTCCAGGAGCTCGGCCAAGAACATCCCCGTCGAGGGCAGGTACTC
>CAYPHO010000298.1:0-3483 GCA_964410245.1 uncultured Treponemataceae bacterium
CCATTCGTTCATTTTTACGATGAGCGGATTTGACGGGGGGAGCCCGTCCGTGTTGTCGCTATAGTAGCTGTCGTCGAGGTAGGCCGAGAGGATGCGCGCGATGTACCCGTCGTCCGGCGTCGCGTCGATAAAGAGAAGATCGTGCTTCTGGCGCGTCTCCCCCTCGGGCGGGAGGAGGGCGAGGGCTTCGTCGAGTAGTTCGCCGACACGCTCCGCCCGCTCGCCCCACTCGCTCCAGCGATTTCCGGCGTGATCGATCGCTTCTTGTAGCTTCGCGCGTATCTCGTTCATCTCCCTGGCCCTCCTATCCACTCGATCGGCGGGATGTCGAACACTACCGCCCCGTCCGGACAGTCGTACCAGAGCCCGCCGATGCACTCGGCCTCGAAGATGATTCGCCGGCCTTTGATTACCCAATACCCGACGATCGGCGTGTCCTCCGGAGGAGGGTACTCGTGCGAGCTGGTCCAGCCCGCGCCGGGCTCGTTGATCGTCACTCTCATGTCCGGGCGCTCCTCGCTCAGGGCGACGAGGGCCGCGCCCGCGAAGAACGCGACGATTACCAGTGAGCCGATGGTGGTCTTATTCATGCGGGCGCTCCTTCCTCGTGTTTCTTGGTCGTGGTCTTGCGGAATTTCATCCCGCACAAGATCGGGTTCTTTTGATTCATCATCCGTTCGAGGGTTCGGTAATAGCGCCGCGAGCTTTTGTGTTGCGCTGCGCGAGGTCAAGGAACGAGGGGAGTGGGTAGACGACGCGGACGGTGCCGGGGTTCCACTTAATTGCGTTGACGCTCAGCTCCGGCGGCCGCACTCCCCCGAGCCATTTCCCCTCGCGCTCGATCAGCTCCTTGATTGTTATCTTTGGCCGCTTCATCCATTCTTCCTTTCGTAAAACATTTGAGGGCTATAATCCTTCTTTGGATTTATTCCTCTGGTTTGAACCGCGGTTGCTAATGATCGAGCTTGCTTGAGCCTCGTCTTGACGATTACTGGGAGCGTTTCCCATATCTCCGGGGGAACGTCCGCGAGGAGTGCCTCGCAGAGTCGTTTGATCCCCATGCTTGAGCCTTTTCCGCCCGGCAGTGTTCTGCTCATCCTTCATCTCCCTCGAGTGTCCGCTGTCGGTCGCGCTTCTCCCGATTCTCCCGAACGCTCTTGGCGTGCTTTTTTGCGTCGTACTTCAGGTGATGAAACTGGCACCAGGCCGCGAGATTCTCGTCCTGGCTGTTTGTTATGTCGTGGTCCTTGTGCGCGATCGTCAGGACGATGTAGAAGAGCCGTGCTCCGGGCGGATAGTCGTTCGCGTCAAAGAATGGTTCCCCCCATTCGTGGAAGATGCCGTGAATGTCGCGCATGCCCATCGCGCGGTTTGTCGCCGTGCATCCGGGCCACTCGCACGTTGCTTCCTGGAGGACCTTCCCGTCCTTGTCTCGGACCTCGCCGGCCCGTGCCAGGATGCGCGGCCTGATCTCCGTGAACCAGGTCGCCGGGTACTTCGAGTAATCGCACGGCATTAGCTCTTCTCCCTTGGCGTCGCGCACGCCGGCTTCTCGGGGGTCACGGGCTTCTTGGATAGGTCGCAGTAGCAGGACGATGGGTCCGAGATCCCGCGGCACATTACGGCGCACTCGCCGCACGTTTTCGGCGTGGTGTCCTCGGCGAAGAGGTCGAGCTCTTTCATCCGCATCCTCCGGCCAGCGCGACGGCCTGGGCCTGGAAGCTCTCGCGGACGCCGCGCAGCTCTTCGATGCTCTCGCCGAGGGCTTCGATGCTCCGCGCTCCGGGCGGAGGCGGCGGGGCAGTCCGCGCGTATTCCTTCGCGGTGGCGATGAGCTGGGTGATCGCCGCGGAAGAGGCGAGCCCCTCGCCGTGGAGGCTGCATACGATCCGGCGGACGGTCGAGGTTAGTTCGTGGTCGGTCATGCGGACCTCGCTTTCACGCCGGAGCGGTGCGCTCGTTCCGGGTGCTGCGCCCGCAGCTCGAACACGCCCCGGAGGATCGGCTCCCGCGCCATAAGTAGCCGCGCATAGAACGCGGTAAAATTGTTGTTCAGCTTCACTTCGTTCATGGGCCGGTCGGTCTTGATTTCGTACTCCCATCGAAGGACCTCCCATAGATGCTTGATGCCGATCTTCTCTGCTGGCCGCCGGGCGTGCCGCTCAAGAGCCAGTTTTCGGAGGTTCTCCAGTACGTGCGGGTTGGCCTGGTGGAACGCGCCGAATGCCTCGGCGATCGTGAGCCCGTGGTAGCTCGGGGTCGTGATCGGGAAGAGCTCAAGCTGGGAGATCATCCCTGCTTCTCCTGTGGCTCTGGTTGTTCCACGTGCGACACCTTAGCCGCCCGCGCCTCCTGCATCTTCTTCCGGGAGCGGGCCGCCTTCTTCGCGGCGGCGACGCGGCGGAGTGCGGGCGGGGTGGTTCTCATTGGGACCTCTTCTTCTCGTTGATCTCGTAGTAGTTAATCAGCGATACCAGGGTTCGCAGTGGTTCCTTCCGAAGCCCGCCGAGCGCGGGAGCCATTGCCTTAGCGAAAGCGTCGAGCTTTTCTTGGTCGTATATTTCGGCGAAGTGAAACCAGAAATCCGCGAACTCTTTGGGCGTCGCATTTGCTAATACGGTAGCGAGCTCTTTCGCGGTGAAGCTTCCGTGGATTGTCAGGCAGACATTCATTTCGCCTCCAGGCACTTCGGGCAGAAGTTGTGGTTCTCAAGTTTCCCGCGAGGGACTTCGAGGTAGTCGTGAAGTTCTTCGCCGCACCGCGAGCGCTCCGGGTTTTTCTCGCTTACGATGTGAATCAGCGAGCCCGGCAGCGCAGTCTTCACGACGAGGGTCATCCCTGCTTCCTTCCTGCGTCGAGGGCGCGGTCGAAGACCGGCTGGCTGATCGCCGAGTAGAGCTTCAGGTGGAGCGAATCGAGTCCGTTGCGGATCGGCCCCATCTTCGCCAGGTCGGCGAGGTTCTTTTTCTCGTACTCCGCCCGGAGCGCGAGGATCTCGAAGTCGTCGAGCTGGACGTGGTTCAGGTCTACAGACATTTCAGCCTCCCTTGAAGACTCGGATGAGCGCTCCGGGCCGCTGGTCCTTCGCGCAGTACTGCTTCTCGACGATGGTCGAGCAAACGAGGGCGTCGTCCTTCCAAAATCGAATCTGCGTCATGCAATCCATGACGGCTTTGAGCGCGTTGTCGGCGTCCGGCTTCGCGGTGTGAGGAAGCGGGCCCGCCGGGTCCTTCGCTCTCAGGAGCCGCTTCGGTCGTGGGAAGAAGAAGGACACCGCGAGCCGAAGGGGGCAGTCAAGCGGCTCGGGCGGCAAGAGGGGCCTTGCGGCGGCGGCGATCTGAGCCTTCCAGCCTTCGGCGGTTCCCGCGTCATATACGGACGCATGGCCGTTCCGGACGAACGCGCGGGGGCGGGGCTGGCCCTTCGGCTCGCCTTGGACATCGAACGCGCATACAGATTCCCAGTTCATCCTTCTACCGCCTT
>CAYPHO010000298.1:3493-4073 GCA_964410245.1 uncultured Treponemataceae bacterium
AGTTCCGGCTCGGGACAGGCCCCGGCCTTGTAGTAGTCGAGCTTCTGGTAGTCCTTCCACTTCAGGAGCGCGTAGTAGCTCGAGCCCTCGGCCTCGTAAAAAACGGTATGCGTATGCTCCTCGACCTCGGCCTTGTAGCTCTCGATCGCGGTAATGCGCTCGGACCCATCCGAGGGGAAAATCCGCGCGGCGAGGGTCCGGGTCACGGCGCTCCCGCGGCCGTCGTCGTCGGCGTTGGAAATGAGCCCGAGGAAGAAAAGCCGGGCGCCGTCCGAAAGCTGCATAAAGCCCTCGTCCGACCAGATCCCCGGATCAAGCGATCTCTTCCGAGCCCCCATCAATCCCCTCCCCTAAAAGCGGCTGACGTATCAGCTCGACCATCTCGATAAGCGGCTGGCATTCCGGGCGGGCGGCGCACTCCGGTCCGAAGCCGAAGGTCCGGCTCGCCGGGTCGCGCAAAGGGCGCCCGCAGTGGACGCACCATCGGAAGCCGCTAGATATCATATGCCGGGGGTGGGAGTCGAACCCACAGAGCCCGAAGGCGCCTGATTTACAGTCAGGTCCGCTTCCGATTACGGAA
>CAYPHO010000299.1:0-4066 GCA_964410245.1 uncultured Treponemataceae bacterium
CGGCCTCGAGGTCGACCTTCACGCTTCCGTCAACGGCCCCCGCGAGCAGCTTCCGTAGTCCGGCCACGAGGGCGTCGGCGGTGGCCTGGGGCAGGATGCCCTTCTCGCCCAGCATCGCCGCGTGAGCGACCGAGCCCTCGAGGTCTTCCGGCAAGAGCCTGTTGTCGAAGGTGATCGAGGAGAGGAAGGCCTCGATCATCGGATCGAGGCCGCCGCCCGGCCCGGGCCGCGCGGTTTCCCAGAGCTTTGCCATGTCAGTCTCCCGCGGTGGGCTCGAAGCCGCCCTTGCCGGGAGCGGCGCCCTTCGGCAGAGCGGCGCCGTCCGCCTTGATCCTCGCCTCGAGCCTCGCGCGCACCTTGGTCGGCAGGCCGAAGAGGTTAATGAAGCCCGCCGAATCCTTGTGCGAGAATAAAGGGCCCGTCGTGAAGCTCGCCAGGCTGGCGTCGTAGAGCGAGTACGGGGACTTCGCGCCGGCGTCGACGATGGATCCCTTCCACAGTTTTAGCCTGACCGTTCCCGAGACCATCTTCTGGGTCGAGTCGATGAAGGCCGAGAGCGCCTCGCGCAGGGGGCAGTACCACTCGCCCTCGTACAGGGTGTCGGCGAACCGCTGGCCGACCTGCATCTTGAAGGACAGGGTCTTGCGGTCGAGGCAGAGCTGCTCGAGCTTGGCGTGGGCCTCCATGATGACCGCGCCCGCCGGGGTCTCGTAGACGCCCCGGGACTTCATGCCGACGACTCGGTTCTCGACCATATCGAGGAGGCCGACGCCGTGCCGGCCCGCGATCTTGTTGAGCTCCTTTATCAGGGCGACGCCCTCCATATTCTTCCCGTTCAGCGCGACCGGCACGCCCTTCACGAACTCGAGCTCGACGTACTCTGGCGCGTCGGGAGCCTTGGAAGGCGCGGTCGTCATCTTCAGCATCTCGCCCTCGTACTTGGGCTCGTTCCAGGGATCCTCGAGATCGAGGCCCTCGTGGCTGATGTGCCAGAGATTGTCGTCCCGGCTGTACGAGTCGGATTTCTTCATGGGAACGGGGATGTTCCGCTTCTCGAGGTACTCGATCTCCTCCTCGCGGCTGGAGATGTCCCAGATCCGCCAGGGAGCGATGACCTCCATCTCGGGAGCGAAGGCCTTGATGGCCAGCTCGAAGCGCACCTGGTCGTTCCCCTTGCCCGTGCAGCCGTGGGCGATCGCGGAGCAGCCCTCGGCCAAAGCGGCCAGGGTCAGGTTCTTGGCGATGAGGGGCCGGGCCGCCGAGGTCCCCAGGAGGTAGCGCCCTTCGTAGAAGGAGCCCGACTTCACGAGCGGCCAGAGGAAGTCCTCGACGAATTCCTTCTTCAAATCCTGCACGATGAGCTTCTGCGCCCCGGAGGAGACCGCCTTCTTCTGAAGCGAGGCCCAATCGCATTCCTGCCCGACGTCGGCGCAAACAGCGACGACCTCGCAGTCGTAATTCTCCTTAAGCCAAGGAACGATGACCGTCGTATCGAGTCCGCCAGAATACGCGAGGGCGATCTTCTTCATGACAATTCTCCTTCATTGAAAAACGTCGGCGGCTTGGGGACGCTGCATCGAGCGCCCTGCCGTCGACCGGCTGCATATCGTCGTAAGCCTGTTTCGGATTAACGAGTACGGAGGCGGAGGGGAGACGTACGGCAAGCGATGCGAGGGACAGAGCTGCTTAGTGAATAGGGACAGAGCTCGTGCGGTATCACGGAATTTCTCCTTGTATAGAAGAATCACCGGCAGGATATAGCATGAATGAAGGAGCGTCAAGATATTTCTGCATTTTTATGCATAGATATGGCGAAAATATGCAGTTTTTACACGTCTATACCATATCTAGCGCCGACTAGGCGATCACAGGAGGCGATAGACAGAACGATGGCTCCCGCCCGCGCTCCGCGGGAGCTTCCTCCGAACCGCGCTCGCTGTTACTATGCGTCCATGCTCTTCTACGACAGGCCGGACGGCCGTAGGGTTCGGGGGCTGGACGCCGTCAAGGCCGTGCTGCCCTACGTGCTGCGCAGGCGCAGCGAATCCTCGGTCTTCTTCTCCCGTGACATCGACGTCGAGGAGGCGCTCGCCTACCTTCGCTCGAAGAACGCGGAGGCGGGCGGAGAGCGTTACTCCCTCTTCGGCGTCCTCATCTCCGCGGCCGTCAGGACCATCGCGCTGAAACCGAGGCTGAACCGCTTCGTGCACAGGCGGGCGGTTTACGAGCGGAGCGGCATCTCGGTCTCCTTCATCGTAAAGAAGAGCCTGACCGAGGACTCCTCGGAGGCGAACGCGAAGATCCTCTTCGATCCCGGCGACGACTTGGAGCGCGCGACCGCGAAGATCAATGCCGGCATCGAGGCGGCGCGGCGAGGGGAATCCGATCATCCTGACCGCAAGTACCGCCTATATCACCGCATGCCCTTCGGTAAGGCCCTGGCCTCGCTGTCGATGCGCGCCCTGGACCGCTTCAATATCGCGCCCCGCCGCATGTTGGACGCGGATCCGCTGTATACCTCGGTCTATTTCGCCAACCTCGGCTCGATCGGCCTCGATCCGCCCTACCATCAGCTCTACGATTGGGGGACCGCCAGCGTCTTCATGGTCGTGGGCAGGGTGTTCCAGAAAGAAGCTCCCGGGAGGCCCGAGGAGAGCCGGCGCGGCTCGGGCCGACGGCACTACGTCACGGTCAAGTTCACCGTGGACGAGCGCATCGCGGACGGCCTGTATTTCGCCCACGCGGTATCCCTCTTCCAGAAGCTCGTCTCGAGGCCCGGGAAGCTCGAGTCCGAGCCGGATCTTTCCGAGGCAGAGGCCTAGCGGGAAGCCGCCGCCGCGCCAGCGGGAAAAGCCTATTGGACGGCGCGGACGAGGAGTAGGAGGAGGCCCGCAAGGACGACGAGGGCCACGGCGTAGGCCCATCGCGGCGGGGGCGGGGCGACGGCCGGCGGGGGCAGGTCTGGCTCGGGGGCGGCGTTCGCCGCCTCGGCGTAGCCGCAGACGGGGCAGCCGGCCTCGAAGTCCTCGGCCTGGCCGGTATAGCCGCAGCGGGGGCACTTGACCGAGGAAAAGAAGCGGCCGCAGCGCGGGCAGATCTTCGCGTTCTTGCGTACCTCGAGGCCGCAGTGCTCGCAGAAGTAGCGGGGCCGCTTCAAGCGTCGGCCCTAGTCCGAGGATTCCTTGGCCGGAGCGGGACAGGAAGCCGCCGCGGCGCAGGACTCGCAGGCCGGAGTGGGCTTGGAACCAGAGTCGGACGAGGCCTTTTGCGCGGACGAGCCCTTCTTGCTGTCGTTCTTGTAGAAGCCCGAGCCCTTGAAGATGACCCCCGTGCCGCCGTTGATCTTGCGGCGCACGCGATTCCCGCAGGTCGGGCAGGACTCGAGCGGCGCGTCCGACATGCTCTGAAAGAAGTCGAAGGAGCCGCAACCGGGGCATTCGTATTCGTAGGTAGGCATGGTGTGCACCTCTGCTGAATTGTAAGCATTAATATACCGAGGCGGACCAAGACAGGTAAAGTCTCTCCGCCCGGGCCCTCGAGGCCCGGTCCGGCCTCCTCGAGCTCGGCCTTCAGCCTTCCGTACGCTGGCGGTCCCTTTCGCCCTCGATCAGGCATTCCATCTCGGCCTCGAGCCGCCTAAGCTCTTCCCAGGCGGCGGCGAAGCGCTCCTCGGCCGGGTCGGAGGCCGCCGCGCCGGAAGCCGGCGCGCTCGCTTCGGGGCCCGGGCCGGCGGCGGCCTCGATGGGGCCGTCCCCGCGCTCGGCCTCGATCCGCCCGAAGGGCCGGCTCAGGGCCTCCTCGATTCCCGGGCCCTTCGGGACCTCGACGCCGCAGTAGGGGCAGAAGCGGAAGCCGGAAAGGATGAGGGCGCGGCAGGAAGCGCAGAAGAGGACGTTCACGTTCGCCTTCTTTCTACAGGCTGTCCGTCGGCGGGGACCGACCGGGATCTCATAGGAGGCTCGCCGCGAGTTCCGCCAGGTCCGAGCGCTCGCTGCGCTGCAGCGTGACGTGGCCGTAGAGGGGCTGTCCCTTGAAGGCATCGACCAGGTAGGACAGGCCGTTCGAG
>CAYPHO010000300.1:0-4039 GCA_964410245.1 uncultured Treponemataceae bacterium
GGGCTCTTCGGCTCCTTCCTCGCCTCGGCCTTCGAGAGCCTGGTCTGCGTCGAGGAGAATCCCTTCTCGATCGACATCGCCCGCGACAATGTCCGGGGCTCTAGGATCGAGTTCCGGGCCTTGCCGGTCGAGGACTGGGTCCGCGAGAGTTCCTCGGCGAGGGACTTCGACCTCGTCCTGGTCGATCCTCCCAGGACGGGCCTGTCGAGCTCGGTGCGCTCATGGCTCGCTAAGGCGCTTCCCGCGAAGATCGTCTACGTCTCCTGCGATCCGGCCACCTTGGCCCGGGACGCTGGAGAGCTGGTCCGCGCGGGCTATACTCTCGACAGCGTGAAGGTCTACGACTTCTATCCCCAGACGAGCCATATCGAGTGCCTCGCGAGGTTCTCGCGTGGATGAGGGCCGTCCCTTCGGGAGGCGCGGCCGAGCCGGGCGCGACGGCCGAGCCGGGCGCGCCGCGGCCCTCGCCTTACTGTGGCTCACGGCGGCTTGCGCGGCCTCGGCCCAGTCGGCGCCGGCCAAGTCCGGCGCGGCCAAGCCGGGAGTCTCCGTCGATTCGACCGGGGCCGAGGGCGGCGAGAGCGGGGTGTCGCGGCTCGAGCCCGCCTTCCGCCTCGCCGCCGGCGGCCGCGCCTTCGCGGGACCCGTCGCCGACGGCAGGCCGCCGGCCGCCGCCTGGCTCTTGTCCGAGGACCGCGCCCTCTACGCCCTGACCGAGTCGGGCGGCCTCGTCTCGCGCACCGGCCTGGGCGGGGAGAGCGGGCGCTTCATCGCCCTGGATCCCTTCGGCCGCGCCGTCGTATCCGTCGACTCGACCCTCCTCGTCGCGGTGACGCGCTCGGGCATCGAGGCCTATCGCTCGCCCATCGAGCCCGTGCCGGCCGAGGCCGCGGCCTTCGCGCCGGCCTTCGGATCGGACGGCCGCGCCTTCGCGCTCTCGGGCATGGGCGCCGTTTGCTTCAGCCCCGCGGGACGACGCCTGTGGAGCCTTGCCCTGCCCGAGGCGGCTTCCTGCGCCCCCGGCGTCGACGCCTCAGGTCGGGCGGTCTTCGGCTTGGCGGACGGGAGCCTCCTGATCGTCTCGCCCTACGGCGAGGAAGTCGCCCGGCTCAGGCTGGGCGCGAAGCCGGTCATCATAGCGCCGATGGCCGCGGCGGGAGCGGCGGCATCGGCGGCATCGGCGCCACTCGGCAGTCAGGCGCCGCTTGGCAGCGCGGGCCCGCCCGGGGCGACAGCGGCCGAGTCGGGCCCGACGGGACAGCCGGCGCCACTTGGCAGTCCGGGCCCGTCCGGGGCGGCAGCGGCCGAGTCGGGCCCGACGGGACAGCCGGCGCCACTTGGCAGTCAGGCCCCGCCCTCCTTGGCCGTCGGCTTGGGCGACGGCCGCGTCCTCATCCTCGACGCCGAGGGCGGGACGCTCGGCCAAGCCAAGCTCGGTACAGTCCCTCGATCCCTCATTTGGGACGGCAATCTCCTTTACGGCCTCGACGCCGCGGGGACGGCCTTCGCCCTCGACGCCTCGGGCGCGCTCCTGTGGTCGACGCCGACCGGCTGCTCGAACGGCAGCCTGGCCCTCTTCGAGGAGCGCGTCGCGGCCTGCGGGAAGGGCAGGGCGGTCTCCCTCTCGCTTTCGGGCGAAGTCTACCGAGAGCTTTCCGTGCCCGACGCGACCGGCCTCGTCGCGGTGACGCCGGGCGGCTACGCCTTCTCCTCGGGCTCGGACTGGGTCCTCGCCGCCTACCGCTTCGAGCGCCCCCTGGGCCCGGCGCCGAATCCCCGCCCGGCGGCCTACGCGGCCCCGCCCGACGCCGCCTCGGAGGAGCTCCTCTACGACGCCTTCGCGGCGGACGCCGACCGCCAGATGAAGAAGTTAGGCGAAATCAAGGCCCGCCTCGCGGCCGGCGAGGTCGGGAAGGACGAGCCCCGCTTCGCCGCCTACTGCGTCGCCGTGGCCTCGGGCGAGCTCCTGCGCGACCTGTCCCCCGCCGAGCGCAGGCGCCTGTCGAACCCGCTGCCGCGCTCCGAGGCCGCCTACCTCCTGGGCGACCTGGGCTCGCCCGACTATCGGGGCTTCCTGATCGGGGTCCTGGAGCGCGATCCCGATCCGGCGGTGCGGGCGGCGGCCTGCCAGTCCCTCGCCGCGATCGGCGTCGATCCCGGCGGGAGCGCGGCGACCGCCTTCTACGAGGCCGCCTCGAGGCCGGTCGACGAGCGCACGGCCCTCGCCATCGTCGAGGCCCTGGGCGGCACCGCCCTGCGCTTCGGTCTGGAGCCCAGCCCCGACGCGGTCCGGGCCCTCGTCAGGCTCGCCGAGAAGCCCTACCTTCCCGGCGTCCGGAGCCGGGCCGCCTGGGCCCTCTCCCGCCTGGCCGGCGCGAATAGATAGCCGGATATCCCTCGCGCGGAATCCGGGCTAGAATGACTGCCTACGGCACGGAGGTCGAATGATGAAGCTTAAGACGGCAGCTCCTCTCGCCTGCTTCCTCGCGCTCGCGCTCGTCCCCGGCTCGGTCCTCGCCCAATCCCCGGGCGGCGGCTCGGGCCTCTCGCCCGACGAGGCCGAGATCGAGAGCGCCGGGTCCGCGCTCGTCGAGTTCGTCAACTACGAGGGGCCGCAGGACCGCATCGACAGCTTGGCCGACATCAAGGGCATCGGGACGGGATTGGGCCGGGGCATCGCCGCCGCGGCGAGGCGCTCGGGCTCGGCCCTGCGCTACCAGGTCATCCGCGCCGTCGATCCCGATGCGGCAGGGGGCCTCGACGCCGATATCATCGTCATCGGGCCCGACGCCCAGGTCGACCACGTCCGCAACCTCCGCTGGATCATCGCCGGCTACCTCGTCCAAACCTGGGGCTATTCCGAGAAGGACGCCTACGCGTTGGCCGTCTTCGTCACCGTCTACAACGCCGTGCATCGCGGCGACATGGCCTATATCGGCTCCAAGTACAAGGACGTCGTCCTGCGCGAGCTCAAGCCCGAGAACGCTGGCCTCGCCCTGCGCTGGTCGGAGTGGCCCGGCAAGACCCGCATCCTCATTCCCCTGAAGTCCGGGGCGGCCAAGGGCGACGTGAGCCCCGTCGACACGACGGCCGTATCGGGGAAGGAAGTGACCGAGGCTTTCCGCGCCGAGCCCGAGCGGGGCGTGCCCGACCGGCAGGCCATGGTCGACATAAAGGAGCGCGAGGCCGAGGCGCTGAGGGCCGAGGCCCAGAAGAAGGAGGCCGAGGCCGCCCTAGCCGAGAAGCGGCAAGCCGAGGAGAAGGCCAAGGCCGAGGAAGCCCGCGCCGCCCTCGAGGCCGACAAGGCCGCGGCCGCGCAGGCCGCGCCGGAGGGAAGCGCCGCGGCGGGCGAGGGCGGGAAGGCGGCCGCCGACGGGGCCGCGGCCCCCCCGGCCGAGCTGGCGACCCGCGAGGCCGCGGTCAAGGCCCAGGAAGAGAAGGCCGCGCAGGCCTCGGCCGCCGCCGAGGTCAAGAAAGAGGAGGCCGCCAAGGCGACGGCGGCCGCCGAGGCCAAGGAGGCCGAGGCCGCCCAGGACCGCAAGGACATCACCGCCGACCAGCGCCAGGTCATCGCCTCCGAGGTCGAGGCCAAGGGAAGGTCCGAGGCCGCGGGCGTCTTCCTGGTCTTCGTGGGCGACGATTCGAACAATCTCGGGCAGATCGTATTCATCGATTCCGAGAAGGGCGGCCTGATCCGGAAGTCCCGCATCAATACCCTCCACCTGCGCTCCCTGGTCGAGCTGGGCGATGCCTTCGTCGCCGTATCGGGCCTGGCGGGCAAGCCGGGCGGCGCGAGGCTGGTCAAGCTGGACAAGGCCAGCCTCGAGTCCATAGCCGAATCCAAGGCCGAGATGTATCCCGAGAGCGCGATCCTCGTCGACGGGAATTCGCTCTACGCCATTGTCAAAGGATCCGGCGGCAAGTATTATCCCGCGCGGTTCTCCGCGGCCGAGTTGAAGGAAGAGGCGAGATCCGCCGTCGCGGTCATGCCGCATACGGCCTTCTCCCGCGTCGGGTCCGGCATCGCGGTCCAGACCCC
>CAYPHO010000301.1:0-267 GCA_964410245.1 uncultured Treponemataceae bacterium
CCCTGGACACGATACCGGGCCCCCTCGTCGACCGCATGGAAGTCATCCAGCTCCCGGGCTACATCGATTCGGAGAAGCTCGAGATAGCGAAGCGCTACCTGATACCGAAGAGCCTGGAGAAGAACGGCATCAAGAAGGGGACGGTACGCTATACGCGCGACGCCATGATGCTGATCGCCGAGTCCTACGCGCGCGAGGCCGGCGTGCGCAACTTCGAGAAGTACCTGGACAAGATCCACCGCAAGCTCGCCAAGCACCTCGTCCTCG
>CAYPHO010000301.1:277-3351 GCA_964410245.1 uncultured Treponemataceae bacterium
GACCTGGCCGAGATGATGGTCGGTCGTGCGGTCAAGTTCGAGATCGACAAGCCGACGATCCTCAAGCACCTGGGCAAGCCTCCCTTCAGCGAGGACCAGGCGAAGCGCGCTACCGTCTCGGGCATGTCCGTCGGGCTCGCCTGGACCAGCATGGGCGGCGATACCCTGATCATCGAGGCGGTCGCCAATCCCGGCAAGGAAGGCTTCAAGATCACGGGCCAGATGGGCGCCGTCATGCAGGAATCCGCCGGCATCGCCTACACCTACGCGCGGCACCTCGCCGCCGACAGATTCGGCGTGGGCGCCGACTGGTTCGAGGGCAGGCAGGTCCACCTCCATATCCCCGAGGGGGCCACGCCCAAGGACGGCCCCTCCGCCGGCATCACCATGGCGACGGCCCTCCTTTCGCTGGTGCTGGACAGGAGGATCAAGGACAGGCTGGCTATGACTGGCGAGCTGTCCTTGACCGGCCAGGTCCTGCCTATCGGCGGCCTGCGCGAGAAGACCGTGGCGGCAAAGCGCAACAAGATACGGGAGATAATCATCCCCAAGGCCAACGAGCGCGACCTCGAGGAGATCCCCGAGCTGGTCAAGAAGGGCCTGACCTTCCATCCCGTCGAGCGGATGGAAGAGGTCGTAGCCATAGCGCTGGGGGAGTAGATACAGAATAAAGATTCACCACGGAGGCACGGAGATTTGGGTGAGATCACGGAGAGGAAGATTTTAGGGTAGAGAGTCTTTCTATTCTCTCTTTCCCCTGATTCTCCCTCCGTGCTCTCAATTAACTCCGTGCCTCCGTGGTGGTCTTCTCGTTTGCCGTTCTTTTTAACCGATTGCCTCGCCGCCGGTCTCGCCGGTCCTGATCCTGACGCAGTCGCCGAGGCTCAGGATGAAGATCTTGCCGTCGCCGATCTGGCCGGTGCGTGCTCCCTTGACGATGGCGTCGACGGTCGCCTGGGCGAATCCGTCGTTGACCGCGATCTCGAGCCTGACCTTCTTGAGGAGGTTCACCTCCTCGTCGACTCCGCGGTAGCTCTCGTGGTAGCCCATCTGCTGGCCGCAGCCGAGGGCGTTGGTCACCGACATCTTGTAGACCTTGGCCTTGAACAGCTCCTGCTTCACGTCGTTGAGCTTATGCGGCTGAATGTAGGCAATGATGAGTTTCATGACCGCCCTCCTTACATGTTCGAGAAGATCTGGAAGCCCGAGTAGGCCTCGGACTTGTGCTCGCTGAGGTCGAGGCCGCGCATCTCCTCTTCCTGCTTGACCCTGAGGCCGAAGAGCTTCTTGATCGCGAAGAAGACCAGGAAGCTGGCGGCGCAGGCCCAAAGGGCCACCGAGACGACGCCGATCGCCTGCGAGGCGAGCTGGGTCAGGCCGCCGCCGTGGAGGAGGCCCTTCACCGACTCGGTGTTGCCCCAGATGCCGACGGCGAGGGTGCCGAAGACGCCGTTCACGCAGTGGACGGATACGGCGCCGACCGGGTCGTCGACCTTGATGACCTTGTCGATCAGCTCGACCGAGAGCACGACGAGGACGCCGGCGATAAGGCCGATGACGACGGCCGCGCCGGGCGAGACGACAGCGCAGGGCGCGGTGACGGCTACCAGGCCGGCGAGGACGCCGTTCATGGTCATCGAGGGATCGGGCTTCTTGAACCAGATCCACGAGGTGAAGAGTGCGCCGACCGCTCCGGCCGCCGCGGCGAGGGTCGTCGTGACGGCGATGCGGCCGATGTCGGGGCTCAGGCCGCTGAGGGTCGAGCCGGGGTTGAAGCCGTACCAGCCGAACCACAGGATGAAGACGCCGAGCATGGCCAGCGGGATGTTGTGGCCGGGGAAGCTCTTGACGCTGGTCTTGCCGTTAGCCTTGACGTACTTGCCGATTCGCGGGCCGAGCATGGCGGCTCCGATGAAGGCGGCCCATCCGCCCACGGAGTGGACGACGGTGGAGCCGGCGAAATCGTGCATGGCCGGGAGCCCTAGATTGGCGAGGAAGCCGCCTTCCGGGGCAGAGAGCCAGCCGCCGCCCCAGATCCAGTGGCCGGAGACCGGGTAGATGACCGCCGAGATGCAGACCGTGTAGATGAGGTAGGACTTGAACTGCGTCCGCTCGGCCATGCCTCCGGACACGATGGTAGCCGCGGTGGCGGCGAAGACGACCTGGAAGAACCAGTTCCTGAAGAAAGTCGGATCGTCCATGATGTTCTTGAAGAACTCGCTCGAGCCGAACAGGCCGATCTTGTCGGCGCCGTACATGAGTCCCCAGCCGATCGCCCAGAAGGCGATGGAACCGAGGCAGAAGTCCATGAGGTTCTTCATGACGATGTTGGAGGCGTTCTTCGCCCTGGTCAATCCGGTCTCGACCAGGGCGAAACCGGCTTGCATGAAGAACACGAGGGCGGCGGTAAGTACGAGCCAGAGCATGTCGACCGCGCTCGTAAGCGCGACCGGGAGCTCGTCCTCGCCGAAGGCGGCCAGGCCGAGCGCGAGCGCGAACAGCAGGACCGCAGTGATTTTTTTCCGCACGATAGATCCTCCTTAATGCTTGTACTTGCGGTGAACGAATTTCGGCCGCGTCGGCCGCGTCGAGTGCTCGCGCGGGCCTTCTGCCGGCGCGGTCCACGACGGGACAGGGCAGCAGTGATCGCAGACGCTCCATATGCGCGAGCCTTACTCTTTGATTTTCTTGCGCATACTCTCCTTTCCTGATCAGGCTACGAAAAATCCTCGGATGCTTATATTTAGCAGGATTGGTGCCAATGCAGGATGGTGCTCTTAGTTTAAGTTGAGAATTATGTATTGGCTTATTTGGGAAAGAATTAGCATTACACACTCAGCGTTTTATATTTCAGCCTGCCGATTTTAGTATGTAAAACACACATTTCTGGAGGGTATACTCAATAGAAGCAACGCTATCGTAGGAAAAAATCCGAAGCTCGACTCTTTGCTAATAGCGCGCTTAGTAGCTTCTTCCTATAATGTCCCGGGGGGACTCATGATCCGGATTGTCGAATCCAGGGATGCCGAGAGAATAGCTGATGTGACAAATCTGATCACGCTGCTGGTTAGCTC
>CAYPHO010000301.1:3361-4039 GCA_964410245.1 uncultured Treponemataceae bacterium
TCACTATGTCGAGAAAACCGCGATTACCTTTGAAGAGGAAGCGCCAAACGAAGAAGCAATGTCGCGGAAGATTGACCATGTATGCGAGACCTATCCATGGCTCATATTCGAGGAAGCGGGCCTCGTCCTGGGCTATGCCTATGCTTCTCGATATAGGGAACGAGCCGCCTATCGCTGGTCGGTTGAGGATTCGGTCTACCTCGATCCCGAGGCCAGGGGGAAAGGGCATGGCGCCGCTCTCCTCTCGGCCTTGCTCTCCATACTGAGAGTCCAGGGATTCGCGAAGGTATATGCGGTAATAACGCCGCCGAATCCCGCGAGCGTCGAGCTGCACCGGAAGCTGGGCTTTTCGCCGTTGTGCCGTTTCGCCGACACGGCCTATAAGCTCGGTGCCTGGCAGTCCATAGACTGGATGGAGTTGAGCCTTTTCCCGCCGGAAGAATTCGCATCCTCGACGACCCCGGCCGAGCCCGAGCCTTTCCCTTCCTTCGTAAATAGGAATCCCTCGATGCTCGCCGCCCTGCTCGGTGGATGACGCAAACCGGTCATCTCCGTTACTATCCGGAGTTATTGACAAGGTATTCCGCGCATCCTATAGTGACTAAAATCGATACTACGAATAGAAACGCAAGGAGACACTATGATTCGCAAGACCTCCCTATTCCGCATCGCCGCCGC
>CAYPHO010000302.1:0-4038 GCA_964410245.1 uncultured Treponemataceae bacterium
ACGGGCTGGTACGCCCAGGACGCCGCGAAGCGCGCCCGCAAGGCCGCGGCCGGCTTAGGACCCGCGGGGGCGGAGCGATGAGGAGGCGCGATCGGATAATCGGCTGCGGGCCGGGGAATCGCCGCGCGATGAACCAGGTCCGGCGCCCATGCCCCGACGGATCCGATCAGTACCCCTCCGATGAGGGGCGCCAGTATGGTGATCACGCTTTATTCCCGAAAAAATATTGAAAAGAATATATTAGTAGCGAGAAGCGAAACGTACTTCCTCGGCGTGAGCGCGACCTAGGTAGCGCTCGCGAGCAGTGGGAGTCGTAACTCTGCGATTGGCCCTTCGGCGGAGGCGCTGTGAATGGCGAAAACCTCGGACTCCCGGACGACGTCCCCGTACCTGGCGCCGCCCCGGCGATTGCCCGTCCTGTCCGGGTTACTCTTGCGGCTCGCGGAGCGCGCGCTCGGGAAGGAACTGGCCGCGAACCGGATCCTCGCCTGGTACCCGAAGGCGCTGATCGGGTCGGGCCTCATGGAAGCCCTGGTCGCTCACGACGATCGGGAAGTCCCGCGGCGCCTCCTTAAGCTCCTGCGCATGTACAGCTCCTTCCTCGTCTCCTGCCCCTTCTGCATCGACATGAACTCGAAGGAGTTCGAGGGCGAGGGCATCACCGAGGATGAGGTGCTCGCCCTGCGCGGCATCAAGGGCATCGATGAGGTCGCCAGCTTCTCCGAGGCCGAGCGCGCCGCGCTCGCCTACGCGAGCCGCATCTCGAGGACCCCGCTGGCCTTCGAGGCCCGGATCATCGGCGAATTGAAGGCGCGCTTCTCCGACCGGGCGATCGTCATTATCGCGAGCACCTGCGCGCAGGTTAATTTCTGGGCCAGGCTCATCCAGGCCCTCGGCGTGGCGCCCGCCGGCTTTTCCGGCTCCTGCCCCGTCCTCGGCCTGGAATCCTACGACACCCGCCGATAGGGATTCCGCGCCCGGCCGGTAAGGGCCGGGCGCCACGTGCCGAGCGCCGCTCGCCCTAGGCCTCGAACCAGGTGCCGGTCTCGCCCCGAAGGGCTCGGCCTATGCTCTCGGGATTCGTGATAAGGGCGCGCTTCCCGCCGCCTTCCAGGAAGCCGACGACGGCCCTGATCTTCGGCTCCATCGAGCCCTTGGCGAAGCTCGTCCCCTCCTCGAGGGCGCGCTTCGCCTCCTCGAGGCTCATGCGGCCGATCCATCGCTGGCCGGGCTTCCCGAAATCCAGCGCGACCTTCTCCACCGCGGTGGCGATCAGGAAGAGCTCGGCCCCGATCTCGCGCGCCAACAGGCCGCAGGCGTGGTCCTTGTCGATGACGGCCGCGACGCCGCGGTACTCGCCCTCGCCCGTATCGACGACGGGGATGCCGCCCCCGCCGACGGCGATTACCTGGATGCCCTCGGCTAGTATCGCCTTGATCGAATCCAGCTCGACGATCTCCTTGGGCATGGGCGAGGGCACGACCCGGCGCCATCCGCGGCCCGCATCCTCGCGCACGGTCCAGCCCGAGTCCCTGCGGCGGCGCTCGGCCTCCTCGGCGCTCATGAAGCCGCCGATGGGCTTCGAGGGCGCGGCGAAGGCGGGATCGCTTCGGTCGACCAGGACCTGGGTGACGATGGTGGCGACGTTCTTCCTGATGCCGCGATGGAAGAGCTCGTTCTGCAGGGCCTGCTGGAGCTCGTAGCCGATGGCGCCCTGGGTGTCCGCGCCGCACACGTCCAGGGGTACCTCGTGCATGCCCTCGGCCCTCGCGGCGATCTCCGATCGGCGTAGGACGAAGCCGACCTGGGGCCCGTTCCCGTGGCCGATGGCCAGGTCCCAGCCTTCCGCGATCATCCCGCCCAGGTGGCGCGCGGTCTCGCGCAGGGCGTCCTCTTGATCCTCTACCGTCTGGTGCGCATCGTCCCGGATCAGCGAATTCCCGCCTATCGCGACGACGGCCGTCCTCTCCGCCTTACCCATGCCTCAAGTATATGCGGCGCCGGCCGCATAAGCCACTTCGCCTTGACAGATGGACACCCATGTCCTATCGTCAACGGACTTCGGCCTTTTTGGCGGGCAACTCGGGTTTGGCGTTCGGGTCGTATCGGATATCGATTCCCTGGAAAGAGATAGTGCGACAGGGGTATGGCGATGGAAGTACAGCTAGCCGAACTGATAGCGAAAATCAAGGCGGACGGGATCGGGGCCGCCGAAACGGAAGCCCATCGCATCCTCGAGGACGCGAGGGCGAAGGCCGCGGCCATCGTCGCCGAGGCCCGGTCAGAGGCAGACGGGATCCTGGCGCGGGCGAAAGGCGAGGCCGCGCGGGAAGAGGCGGCGGGAAAGGCCGCGCTCGCGCAGGCCGCCCGCGACGCCGTCCTGGGCTTCAAGGAATCGATCGACTCGATGCTTCGCGCCCTCGCCCGGGACCAGGCGGGCAAGGCCCTCGATCCGGGGCTGCTGGGCGCGCTAATCCCTCGGATCGCGAAGGCGCTCTATTCCGGCCAGGATCTCGAGCTGTCCCTCGCGCCCAAGGACCTCGAGGCGCTCGGCGATCATTTCACCGCGGCCCTGGCGAAGGAGATCGGCTCGGGAGCGACGCTGAAGGCGCTCGCGCCCGCGAGTCCCGGCTTCAGGATAGCCCTCAAGGGCGGCTCCTTTTCCTACGACTTCTCCGCGGAGCAGTTCGGCGAGATCCTTTCGCGCTACCTCAGCCCGCGGCTCAAGTCGATCCTCGACGCGGCGGTCAAGGAGTAGTCCTTGACCTCGTACTACTACTTCGCCGCGTCGCGGCCGGCCCTGGTCTGGGGCCAGGGACCGCAGGCCGGGCTTAAGGACTTCCTCGCCGAGTGCGACGGGCTGCTCGACGAAGGCGACGCCGCCTTCGTCCGCGCCGCCGTCGGGGCCTTCGACTCGCCTCCCGCCCCTCCCGACCGCTGGAAGGTCCCGGACGCGCTCGCGCGCACTTCCTTGGGCGAGTGGTTCGAGTGGGAGAGCTGCCTTCGGGCCGAGCTCGCCCTGCTCCGGGCCCAGTCGATGGGACGGGCCTTCGACGGCGCCTCGCGGCCCCTGTTCCCCGATGCCCAGGACGCGGCGAGGGCCGCCTTCGGCGCGGAATCGCCGTACCATGCCGAGGCCATCCTGGCGGAAGCCCGCTTCCGCTACGCCCAGCGATCCCGCTCGCCGGGCGCTTGGGATAGGGAGTGGATCGCCCTCTACGGCATCGCGCTGGCGGTCCTCGATCGCTTTACCGCGTTTACCGAGGAAGCGGGCGCGCCTCGCTTCGAGGCGGCCTACGCCGCCGTGCTAGAGACTATGGGAGCCTGACTGGAGACGGCAGATGAGGGACGTAAAGGGCAGAGTCGTCGGGGTAAACGGCAATATGGTCGACGCGGCCGTGGAAGGCGCGGTGTCCATGAACGAGGTCGCCTATGTCGAGGCGGAGGGGAAGAGCCTCAAGGGCGAGGTGATCAGGATCAGGGGCGAGACCGTCCAGCTCCAGGTCTTCGAGATCACCAAGGGCATTATGGTGGGGAATCCCGTATCCTTCTCGGGAGAGATGCTCGCCGCGTCCCTGGGGCCGGGCCTCTTGGGCCAGGTCTACGACGGCCTCCAGAACCCCCTGCCGCGGCTCGCGCTGGAAGCGGGCGATTTCCTGGAGCGGGGCATCTACCTCGACGCCCTGCCTAAGGACAAGAAGTGGGCCTTCACTCCCGCGGTCGAGATAGGCGATACGGTGGAGAGGGCCGACACCCTGGGCACCGTACCCGAAGGCTCCTTCGTCCACAGGATCATGGCGCCCTTCGACCTCCTGGACGCCTGCGTCGTCAGGAAGATCGCGCCCGCCGGCGAGTATACGGTCGATCAGGTCGTCGCCGAGCTCGAGGACCCGCGCGGGCAGGTCGTCCGATGCGCCCTCTCGTTCACGTGGCCGGTCAAGAGGGCCGTTACCTGCTACGAGGAGCGGCTGAAGCCTCGCGACCCCATGGTAACCAAGGTCCGCCTTATCGATACCTTCTTCCCCGTCGCCAAGGGCG
>CAYPHO010000303.1:0-1290 GCA_964410245.1 uncultured Treponemataceae bacterium
GGAGCGAGACGTGTTCCTCGATAATTCGCCCGACCGGGCTTCCATGATACGAGCCCTGAACGAGGGGAAGAAGCTCGCCTCGAAGGACCGGCCGGCGGTGATGATCGGGCACGTCTGGTCCTCCGAGCTCGCCCAAGCCCTGGCCGATCTCTATCCCAAGCTGATGGACGAGGGCTACTCGCTCTCGACCATATCGCGCTTCATGGTCCAGGAAGCGCTCGGCGACGATGCTGATACTGGGGATTGAGTCTTCCTGCGACGAGTGCGCGGCCGCGGTCGTCGAGGACGGGCGCCGGATCCTCTCAGACGTCGTGGCCACGCAGATACCCTTCCACGAGAAGTACCAGGGCGTCGTCCCCGAGATAGCCAGCCGCAAGCATAGCGAGTGGATCGCCGGCGTCGTCGCCCGCGCGCTCGACGAGGCGGGAGCGCGCCCCTCGGACCTGGACGGCGTCGCGGCGACTTCCCGGCCGGGCCTCGTCGGGTCCCTCCTCGTGGGGCTCTGCTACGCGAAGGGCATGGCCTGGGCGCTCGATAGGCCCTTCGTCGGCGTCAACCACATACTCGCCCACCTCTACGCGCCCCGGCTCGAGTCCGAGATCCCCTACCCCTTCCTGGGGCTCCTCGTATCGGGCGGGCACTCGATCATCTGCAAGGCGCTGGACTTCGATACGATCGAGGTCCTCGGCACGACCATCGACGACGCGGTCGGCGAGGCCTTCGACAAGGTCGCGAAGCACTACGGCTTCGGCTACCCGGGCGGGATCGCGATCGACCTCCTCGCGCAGGAGGGCGACGCCGGGGCCTTCCGCTTTCCCAAGCCCTCGCTGCACAAGGGCGAGCACCGCTACGACCTCTCCTACTCGGGACTGAAGACGGCGGTCGTCCACCAGCTCGAGCGATACCGCCGCCCCGGCGCCGAGGCCTCGCCCCCGAACATCGCCGCCTCCTTCCAGAAGGCCGCGATCGACCTGCTCCTCTCGCGGCTCCTGCGCGCCGCCGAGGACACGGGCCTAAGGCGGATCGTCGCGGGCGGGGGCGTCGCGGCGAATTCCTACCTTCGCTCGGCCCTCGCCTCCCGCGGCGATCTCGAGGTCTACTTCCCCCCGCCGAGGCTCTGCGGCGACAACGGGGCGATGGTCGCCGGCATCGCCTATAAGTACCTCGAGCGCGGCGAGAGCTCGCCCCTCGACCTCGGCGCCTCTTCGCGCGTGCCCCTCTACCGAAAGCTGTCCACTTAAGGCGCGCTTCCGCCTCGAAGCTCGAGCTGTCGGTCTCGGACGACGGCGT
>CAYPHO010000303.1:1300-4022 GCA_964410245.1 uncultured Treponemataceae bacterium
GCCGACGCCTCGGAGCGTAGGGGGAGCGGGGGTGGACATGCGCAGTCTCCGATCCGCGCTCATGCTCGCGATACTCGCCGCGGCGATCGCGCCGAGCGCCCGTGCGGCGGACGCCGATGCCGGGGACGCGGCCGCAGGGGCCGGGGGGACGCGCCTCCTCTTCGAGCTGGGCGTCGGCCCCATCGCCGGCCTCGACGATCCCCTGCGGGGAGGGGCCGCGGGGCTCCTCGTCGGCGCTGGGCGCGGGGCGATCGAGGCGGGCCTCAGGCCGAGCCTCGCCTACGACGGCTCGCTCGACTCCGCGACGCTGCGAGTCGACCTGGTGCTGGGAATCGGGGACGGCGTCAGGCTGATCGCCGGCGGCATCGTAGCGCTTAAGCCCGCGATCCTGGAGCCCGAGGGCGCGGCCCTTCCCCTCGAGGCCGGCGCCTGGCCCTGCCGCTTCGGCCTGGAGGCGAGGCTTTTCGAATCCGCGCGCGGGCCCTTCGGCTCCGCGATCTCCGCCTCCGCGGCGATCGCCTATTCCGCCTATCGCATCGCCGGCGACGCTGCCCTCTCGCCCGAGGCCGCCCTCGCCGGGACGGCCGCCTTCGCCGCTTGCGTCGAGCTTCGCGCCTCGATCGACCTCGCGTGGCGCGTCGAGCTCCCCGGCCGGGCCCGAGGCGGGACGCCTTGACATCGCGCGCGCCGGGGGCTTTGATTGAGCGATGCAGAACCTGCTCGCCGCCGCCGGCATGGAAGCCGACGGCGCTATCGCATCCGCCGCGAAAGTCGCCGTCGAGAAGTCGCTCGGGCTGAAGTCCGGGGAGACCTTCCTCATCGTCACGAATCCCGAGCGCGAGGTGCTCGAGCTGGCCTTCGCGGCCTACGACGCGGCCAGGGCCGTCGGCGCCTCGACGACCCTGATCGTCCAGGGCTCGAAGGGCCAGACCGACTACGCCGAGGAAGTCGTAATCTCGGCCTTCGACTCGAGGCCCGACGCCTTCCTGTCCCTCTCGTCCGAGAAGCTCGGCAAGGACCGCGGCGGGATCGCGACGCCATACGACTGGAACGGCACCGAGTACGACCACATCTTCCACTACCAGCTGCGCGGCGCGAGGACCCTTAGGGCGGCCTGGTCCCCCAGCGTCACCCGCGCGATGTTCGCGAAGACCGTCCCCATCGACTACGACGAGCTGGCCCGGCGCTGCGCCAAGGTCGCGGCGGCCCTCGACGGGGCGGACTGGGTCCGCGTGACGAATCCGGGCGGCACCGACATCCGCATCGGCCTTACGGGCCGCAAGCCGAAGAACGACGACGGAGACTTCTCCAGGCCCGGCTCGGGCGGGAACCTGCCCGCGGGCGAGGTCTTCGTCTCGCCGGCCCTGGGGGCATCCGACGGCGTCATAGCCTTCGACGGCTCGATCGCCGCGGTCTCGGGCTGCATACTCATCAAGACGCCCATCCGCTGCCGCGTCGAGAAGGGCTTCGTTACCTCGATCGAGGGGGGCGAGGAGGCTCGGGCCCTGGAAGCTTCCGTCGCCGAGGGCGTGGAAGCCGCCCGCCGCCTGGAGAAGTCGGGCGCCTTCGCGAAGGAGAAGGCCGACCTGTACGCCCGCAACGCCCGCGCGATCGGCGAGCTGGGCATCGGGCTGAATCCCAAGGCCGAGGTCGTCGGCAATATGCTGGAGGACGAGAAGGCCTTCCGTACTTGCCACTTCGCCATCGGCTCCAACTACGACGAGGACGGCCCCGCGATGATACACTTGGACGGCCTCGTGTCGAAGCCGACCATCGTCGCGTCCAAGGGCGGCCGCGAGATCGTCATCGAGCGCGACGGCGAGCTGGCGCTGTAGGCGGGGCCGCGGCCGGGCCGGCGTCGCCGCGTCATTGAAGAACGGCGCCGCTTTCAGCTACAATGGCGCTCCAATCCCGATCGAACGGAGCGGCGACATGGCCCAGGAACGCGCGAACGAGAATCCAGCGGCGACGAGCGAGGCGGCCGACGACGAGGCTGCCGCGCGCGATCTTTCCGAGCAGCAGCGCGTCCGCCGCGAGAAGCTCGCCAAGATGCAGGCCGAGGGACGCGATCCCTTCGCCGTCGTCAAGGCCGAGCAGAGCCATCACTCCGCCGAGATAAAGTCGGGCTACGAGGCCGCGCCCGAGGCCTGGGAGAGCAAGGACGTATCGGTAGCCGGCCGCATGATGTCCTTCCGCGATATCGGCAAGGCTTCCTTCATCGACCTGCAGGACCGAGACGGCCGCATCCAGGTCTACGTCAACGCGGACGAGCTCGGTCCGGACGAATACGGCCGTGTCAAAACCTACGACATCGGCGACATCATCGAGGTCAAGGGCCACGTATTCAAGACCCGCCGCGGCGAGATATCAGTGCACGCGAAGAAGGTCACGCTCTTGACCAAGGCCCTCGAGCCCCTTCCGGAAAAGTTCCACGGCCTCAAGGACCCGGAGATCCGCTATCGGCGCCGCTACCTCGACATGGTCATGAACCGCGAGGTCCTGGACACCTTCCGCAAGCGCACCCTGATCATCCGCGCGATCCGCGAGTACCTCGACGAGCGCGACTTCATCGAAGTGGAGACCCCAGTCCTGTCGACCATCGCCTCGGGCGCGGCGGCCAGGCCCTTCGTCACCAAGTCGAACGCCCTCAATTTGCAGCTCTACCTTCGCATCGCCACCGAGCTCCACCTGAAGAGGTGCATCGTCGGCGGCATGGAGCGCG
>CAYPHO010000304.1:0-4021 GCA_964410245.1 uncultured Treponemataceae bacterium
CCTATCTTGAGGTGGGCTATGGCGTAAGGCGCCATGAGGAGCTCGTAGCCGTGCAGGCGGGGCAGGAGCTGGGCTGGCACGTACTGGTTCCAGAGCTTTTCGATCTCTCGATCGCTTTTATTTTGGCTCTTCCACTTCCTCACGAGAGTCGCGTAGATGATTTCGATGGTCTCAACAAGGAAGGTACCGGTACCCGTGGCTGGGTCGAGAATCTGGACGAAGGCCTCGTCGGGCGAGGCGCCTTGCGGAATTGCGAGTCCGGGAATCCGTGCGATCATCTCGGCCCAGGTAGCGGTGTCGGCAAGACCGTCGGCGAGGCCGAACTCGCTCCGCAGCAACTCATCCACCGAGCGGACGATGTATGACACCACAGGCCGCGGGGTGTAGAACACACCTCGGCTGACCTTCTGCTTCTTGTCGTAGGCAGCCAGGAAGTGCTCGTAGAAATGGATGACCGGGTCCTCCTGGGGGTTCCGGTCGCCGAAGTCGCAGGACGGCTTCCATATTAGCCGCGTCGAGGAGCTCGACTACCTCGCCCACGCCGAGCTCGTCGAAGTCAAGGATGGCCCCGTTACGGCCTCGCTTGCCGCCGACTGCGACGAAGCTGTCCATTAGCTCGCGGAGGAAGGGGTTGGTGCGAAGATGCCCTGCGAAGTCCCCGGCGGTCCTCTTGGTCGGATCCGAAATACGGGCTGACAGGAGGCCATATGCTATGGTCTGGGCATACATGTCGGCGAAGCCGGCGGGCGAGAGGTCGTGGACTAAGGACTCGCGGAAGGCCTTCATGAGCTTGGTGAGCCGGCCTCGCTCGGTCTCCACGGCCAAGGCAGAGGTTATGCGATCGCGTATGGCGCGGGCTAGTTCGGCCAGGCGCTCCGAGAGCTCCCTGGCCGTGGTGATGGTCTCACGGTTTTTGAGCGTGAAGGCCGAGCTCCAGCGGGATCTCCACGTGCCCAAGTCCGACTCGTCCTCGGGCCAGGAGAGGTGCTCCCGCAGCTGGATGCCCACGGCGTCGAGGTGGAGGGGAGTGTCGAGGTTGTCCCAGCCGAGGACCTTGAGGGTGGGCAGTTCCCGACCGCCGGCCGGCTGAGAGAAGTGCGCGAGGCTGATCCGCCGTTCGGCGCCTTCACCATAGTTCGATATGAAAAGGAGATCGTCCATGGCCCAGGCCGCCCGCTCGTCGCTGTTTGCACTGGCGCGCTTGCGGACTGCCACCTGGCCCAATATCCGGCGCAAGGCCACCACGGGCAGGCGTCGGGGCTCGAACTTGACGAAGAAGATACCCCATGGCTGGCGGGGGCTCAGGGGTCGAAGCCGCTTGATATCCTGTATCTTGGCGGCGTTGCGATCATCGATACCAAGCTCCTCGGCACTATACTCGAAAGTGAGGTCCTCGAAGTCGTCACGTTCGATGGGCCAACCCATCTCATCTCGAAGATAGACGAGGAGCTGGTTGAAGTGCGTGATCCCAGCGAGGACGGCGCGATGATCCTTGGCCATGCTATTCTCCGTTCAGCTCCATCCAGGCGACCAGTCGGGCCTTGATCCCAACCGGGGCGTCGATGCGCTTCAAGTAACCGTTCTTGATATACTTCTCGATCCGCGCGCGGATCTCGGACAGTCGCGGGGCCTCCATTACGCAGCGACGCGGTGTCTCGGGGGCCGAGCGGATGCTCCCGATGATCTGGGTAGGCTCCTCGAGGATGAGTTCGCGATCGATGTCGTAAAGGTACCAGCGAGTCGGGCCGGCAGCCTCGGTAAAGGTACCCGACTCTTTATCGAGGGCAGGCAGGGCGTAACAGAAGAAGACACCCCGCACACCGCCTTCTGGCCGCTCCCTTCCGCTAAAGAGGAAGCCGGGTAGGCCGGCCAACCGCTTCTCCAGAGCGGGATCGTTTTGAAGGAGAGCCTGGAGTTCCAATCGCATATCCTCGACCACGGAGCGCTCGCCTTCGTAGCCCTGGTTGAACTCACGCAGGGCTTGGTAGTCGTCCTCCGGTGTGAGGAGCTTGCGCCCCTCGATGCCCATTGTTCGCGATATGAGAAGAGTCTTGTGCGTGACGGTCTTGTACAGGGTCAGTATGTCATTGAGCTCGTCAGGCGGTATGAAATTCCAGAATGCAACTGTTCCGCGCGTAGCCGCCAGCTCGGGATGGTCATGGACGAGCTCGGCTTCGATGTCGGGGTTCATGCGCCGATCGACTCGCCCTATGCGCTGCATGAGGCGCACGGGATTCCAGTGGATGTCGTAGTTGATCATATACGACGCGTCCTGCAGGTTCAGACCCTCGGAGAGGACGTCGGTCGATATAAGGACGCGGATCTCTGTATCGCCTTGAGCCCTCAGCTCGCCGCTCGTCGATCCGTTATAATAGGGCGAGAAACGGCGAATAACATCTGCACGATTGAGGTTCGAAGCGCTGTCGACCTCGTCGACGCCCTCGACACCCGCGGTGACAAGCTCCTTCGCGAGATAGCGCGCAGTATCGGCGAACTCGGTGAAGACGAGGACTTTCCTTTCCTTTAGTTCCTTCGATCCCAAGAGCTTGATCAGTTTCTGGAGCTTGTCGTCCTGGGAGGGCTTGAAGTCCTTAGCCTCGCCGAGGAAGTTAAGGAGATTCTCGAGGTCGAAGTAGGTCTCCTGGATCATCTCGGGCACGTCGTACAGGTCGCGATCGAGTATTTCCGCGGCTTCGAGCATCTCGGCCGGTACTATGTCGTCCTCGCCCTCCTCGTCTCCTGAGTCATCAGAGGGGAAGAGTTCCCTTTGGAGGCTGTAAGCGAAGCCAAGGGTCGCTGCGTGCTGTAGCTTCCAGCGCTCGAGCCTCCGCTTCTCCGAATCCGTCTCACTGTTCTTCTCAATGAAGGCTAGCAGCTTGAAAAGGAGGCGTTCGCATGAAATCTCGAAGGCCCGCACCGAGCTCTCGAAGCGTTTGAGGAACATTGTACGGATGAGGCCGACTACCATCTTCTGCCGCCCCTCCGCCATGGGGTCGATTTCGGCGTCGGGCCCCTTGTACCAGTGGTAGGGATAGTACACCGCGAGGGTGAAGAGGGGGTTGTCACGTCGGAACGCTTCCTCGAAGACGTCGAGGAGCTTGCCGTAAGACCTGCGGATCGAGTAGTCGGCCACGCGAGGGATCTCACGCTTGGGGAAGGATGAGCTCGCCCCCTTCTCTCGCTTCTGGCTTTCCTTTGCGTAGGCACGGCTTCGTTGGACTACGAGCTCTCGGAAGATGACGTCGCTTTCGAGCACCTCATCGGCCTCAAGGATGCGGTCGGACAGGTCTACCTCCTCGCCTTCATCGATTCCGGCCGAGCCGTGTATAAGCTCGCGGTTAAGGCTCTTCTCCATGGTATTGAAGTGCGCCGTGAGGTTGTTGATGCCGAGACTGCGCGCGAAGTAGGCTTCGTCACGACGCGAAAAAAGCTCGGTCATGTGGCGGAAATCGGCCAGCCTATTATTGATGGGCGTGGCCGTGAGCAGGTAGACAACCTTGGGCCTCGTCGCGGGATCGATGAGATCGTATAACTTGTAGTACCGTGATTTCTCGTCTGGGTCATCGCTATCGATACCAGTGTTGCGGAAGTTGTGCGCTTCGTCGACGATGACCGCGTCGGCGAGCTCCGCAATGCGGCGCAGCCGCTCCGGGAAATCCTTCCCGCGGCCGAGATCGGTATGGCTGAAGACGACCAGGTTCGAGAAATCGGCCGCGCCGCCAATGTGGGAAAGGTACTTTTTCAGATGCGGCAGCCACACGCCCTCCTTGGCAGCCTTGGGCGCGAAGAGTACCACCCGCTTCGACTCGTGCACGACGAGCTCCTCGATCAGCATGAGGCCGACGAAGGTCTTGCCCAAGCCGACGCCATCGCAGAGGAAAGCCCCGCCGTGCCGGCGCGCTATCTTCATGAGTGCCCAATAGGCTTCCTTCTGATAGCGATCGAGCTTCGGGAAGAGCTTTGAGCGCGTCTCTTCCCACTCCGTCGCGGTGATCTCATGGCCTCGGAAGTACTCCTGTAG